>NZ_JQFA01000005.1 GCF_000763385.1 Leptolyngbya sp. KIOST-1 | reverse complement strand
CACCGATGAGTCCGACAAAATTCGCGGTTTTAACGAGGGGGCCGATGACTATCTCACCAAACCCTTCAGCCTGGGCGAGCTAGAGGTGCGGGTAGGGGCCATTCTCAAGCGCCAGCGCCCGGTGACGGCGGCCGAACAGCAGTGTCTGACCTTCAACAGTCTGGCCATCGACCCGGTACGGCGCGAGGTGATGCTCAACGAGGAAATGGTTCCCCTGACCGCCCTGGAGTTCGATCTGCTGCACTTTTTGGCCAGCCATCCCGGTCGGGTGTGGCGTCGGGCCGAGCTGATTACGGCGAAGTGGATGATAGGAACTTGGCCAACTTCCCTCCACCAAACCTGTACCAGGAGGTGGGCGGCACGGCCTCAACCGTCACCTTTATAAATGGCTCTCCTGATGCCCTCACCATTTATCTGGTTAGAGACACCGGGGAACGCCTAGAACTCAAAATGCAGGCCTGTAAAGAGTGCTCAACCTACAGCCGGGATAATTCCCCGCCGTGGGGTGCCGTCGGCACTCCAATCACCTTTCAGGTACCCCCTGGACGCTACGAAGCTACAGGCCGGTTCTTTGGCACCGAACGCACCAAAGGGTTTAGAAGTGACTGGCAGCTCTCTCCAGGGTGGGAGTACCGAGGGGCTATCTACACCCTCAATGAGGTTCACCTCTACTGAGCAACCCTGCATACATGAATACAACGAAGCCCCAGGGGTGCGATCGCATCTCTGGGGCCTTTGTTTGTCTATTCCTCGGGCTCAGCGGCTTCAGCGTTTAGAGCTTGAATATCAATGGTTACAGCATCAAGGTAGTGGCGATGCCAGTCGATCGCCTCTCGATAGCGAACAATTTCAGCTTCAAGCTCCCTGATTTTCTTCTGGCAGCCTTCTATTTCAACCTGGTACCAGTCGATTGAGCTGGAATGATAGGCCAGTTGGTATTCCAGGTATTTAAAGACCCACTGGCCGAGGGCTTTTCCGGCAACGCCGCCAATTGAGGGCTCATGATCTGTTGTGACTCCTCCGACTGAACCGGGGGCACTATCCTCTCCCTGGCTAGAAACTCTAGGTAGTCTGCCAGACTCATCTCTGCCGCTGCTGCCGACTCCTTCAGTGCCTCTAGCCCCTCCGCTGTCATGCGCTGATAAAGGCCCTGATCCTTCGGCTGGCCCCAACGGTTCCGGGCTTGCTTGGATTCGCTCATTCGTTGTACCCATCACCTTTTCCTCGATTGTATATACGGACGGACTCAATACGTTAGACATAAGGATTGCATAACACAATTAATTAGTGTTATGCATTCAGTCTACTGTGTTATACATAAGGTGTGAAGCATCAAACGTCGGATCTCACGCCGGGGGTTAACTCTCCTCCCGGCATTCCTGGCCAGTCTCGGCAGCCCGCCGCATGGCGGTGGTGGGTTCGACTCCCACCCTGGCCACCCCTGTCAGTCAGAGTTTCGCCGGGGGCGATCGCCCCCGTTCCCTCTATGGAAATGGAAAAAGAGGAATACCCCATCCCGCTGTACTCGCTCGATTTAACTCTTAGGGAAGTGCATGCCCTAAAGGCTCTGCTTCTTGGTGGCATGTCACCAGCGCCTCTAGATGACGCTCCCTGCGTAGAAGAGTTTGATTTTGTAGAACGACTTGACGAGTTAATCGCCCTGGCCACTGGCGATGTCCAAACACGTCGAACAAAACCCGAGGAATAGCCCATGCCAACCCAACAAAAAAGCCCCGCCGTAGCGGAGCCATCCACGAGAGTGCAAGACACCCTGAGGGTACCCCGATTCCCCTGGCTAGTGGTCCACCGCGACCCGCGCACCCGCGTGCTCTCCCCGGTGGCCACCTTTGCCTACAAGTCTCACGCCGCGGCCCTAATCCGCCAGCTGGCCACCACCAACCCCGACGCCGGCGACCAATTCGAGGTGAGAGAAAACGACTACTGACTCCCACCGGCAAGGGCCACGGACCTGGGGCCAGGGCAACCACCCCACCGGATAGGTAAAAGTTTGGTGAGATGCGCTTGGCGAAATGCCGCCGACGTACAGCCCGCCTATAGGCCGAGCCAGGGGAGCCAAGAGTTACCAGCTAATACACTCCCCCGCCCTGCTACCAATAGACTCAGCAGCACTAAAGGAACCACTGAATCATGGCCCCCCACGGGGGGCCACTCCCAACCTAACTCAAAAGGAAACCCTCTATGACCGCAGGACGCCCCTACTTCCTCCCCCCCTGGAGCACCGACGCGATCCGCGAACTGCTCGACACCCTCAACTGCCTCAACAACGGCCTCTACGAAAGCCCCAAGGACCTTTCTGACTGCCTCCACGCCACCGCCGAGTCTATTCGCCTGGTGCTCGACCCGGCGGAATTTGAGAACGACACGCCCCGGCTGCTGGACGCGATCGCCGTTCTCTACATCGCCCTGCAGCTGGCCGCCAATGAAGCCGCCCTGTTCCATCCCTACCCCCAGGACCACGCCGATACCTTCGAGCGCTGGGCCAAAAGCGCGATCGACACCGTGATCAATACCCCCGGTGACCAGCTGCGCGACCTCATCACCGGCACGCTGGCCCGGGTGGCGCAGCTGCGGGCCGAGCTGCACCACCCGGCGCCCCCGGTCGTTACCTATGTCGAGTTCCCAGAACGTGGGACTGGCCGCGTGACTGGTGCTTCACCGTCTACCACCGTGCTGCCCCCATGGCCCGCCTGGCTTCCCCCTTCCCCCGACGACATCCCCACCGCTGCTGACCCCGACTATGAGGAGCTTCATGAGCACTATTAACGGCATCCCCACCGAAGTTCTCGACTGTATCGCCGCCCACCTGCTGGCGGTTGAGTGGCTGGCCGATGAAGTTCAGGACCTGGGCCCCTGGGCTGAGTTGAGCCGAGACGAGCTGATTGCCGAAGCTCGTCGCCAGGGTTTCAACCGCTACCGCGATACTCCACCGGAGGGAATCGCCGCGATCGCCGCCCAGGCCCTGGCCGCTTACAAGCTCGCCGCCCAGGCCCTGGAAACCTACCGGGCGATCGCCGACGAAGACTCAAAATAAACCCGCCTGATGAGTCCTGAAGGACGAAACGGCCCGCCGTGGCCGTCGCGGGGTAACTGCCCGGTGCCGGATTCCAACCCCAGCGCCCTGGTTACTTTCCGTCTCTGGGCTGGGGCTTTTAGCAGATTGCGTTTTCACGCTCCAATAATGCTGCCAAACAGCCCAGTGCTTCACCCAAGGCGGTTATCGACTAACGGTCTGAGAGCGACGTGCTACACGGCGGCCCCGAGCCCCGGAGCTTCAATAAATCGTGACATAGGTAGTTGTAAACCATGCCTTCCATAATCGGTGTTGAGGTGGCTAAGACCTCAATTCTTTGCTGTGCCGTCGACAGTCACAGCATCCCCGGCGACCTGGCCCAATTTGCCCGGTCCTACACCCCGGTAACCCTGCTCAGCAATCTAAGCGGCGTGCAGACGCTGTTAGAGCTGGGCGATATCTACGTGCTGGAACCAACCGGCGACTACTCCAAAATCTGGATCGATACCCTCAAGTCCAACGGTAAAACCGTGCTCAGGGTCAATCCTAAGCGAGTTACGGCCCTAAAAGCCTACTCCGGCGTAGCCAACAAAACCGACCGTTACGACGCGGCCTTTCTGGCCCTCTACGGTGCCCTAAATCTGGATAAGGCATCGGCATTCCTGAGCGACTTCGCCGAAGACTTGCGGGCGGCTACCCTGCACCATCAGTTTCTTACCCGCATGACCGGAAACCATCAGCGGCGGCTGTGGCAGCTGCTCAGCCACGAATGGCCGGAGGTGTGCCGCACGGCCTCCGGCAAAAAGCCTCAGCAGAATCGAGACTGGCTCTACCCCAAACCCCCGGCCCTGTGGCGCTTTATTGCGGGCCAGCCAACCAACACGACCGCCCGCCGCCAGGCCCAGCTCGACGCTACCATCGGCACCGGCCTTACCGATCTAAGCCGAGCCCTGGCCGCTCAGATCTGTGAGCTGGAGCGGCAGCAGCTTCCCTACGAGGAAAAAATTAGCGCCCTGCTGGAGTCGTCTCAGTTCAAGCCCTATCACGCCGTCTTCAACGCCTTCGGGTTTGGTGAGATGACGCGCGCCGTCATCCTCAGCCGCATTTACCCCCTAAGCCAATTTCTAGGGGAAGACGGTCAGCCCATCAAAACCAAAGCACCCAGCGAAAAGGGTCGCTATCACCGCCGAAACCGAAGCCTGGGCGCGTTCCGCCTGGCCCTGGGCCTTGGCACCCAGGCCTACCAATCCGGCCAAGAGCGCCGCCACAAGCCCGCAGGCTCAAAGGTGGCTAGAACGGCTCTCTACCTGCACGTCCAAACCAAAATCGTCATCTCTGGCCCCAGAGGGTTAGCCCAGCCGCCCAAGCTTCGCAGCCACGCCGACTACTACCAGTCCCTGGGAGAGATGCCCTACAAACAGGCCGTAATGAAAGTCGTCTCACGCATCGTTAAAGACCTCTACCGCGAGCTGCTGGCCGCCCTGTAGCACCCTGAGGCCCAATTTAGATTCCCTCGCCCCGGCCCCCTCCGGGGCTTTTTTGCGCGCGATTAGCAGCTTCTTTCGTTCGTGCTGCACTCTGATCGCTTGTGGGTTAGCGATACCCTGGCGCAGCACTCACTCTAGAATCTGCTAATGTCTTATTTTTACGAGTGCTTGCCCATGGCCATGCCACCCCTGAGCGGACGCGACCTGCTGAGCCTCAGCGATCTCAGCGCCGACGAGCTGACTGAGCTGCTCGCCTTTGCCACCGAGCTGAAGGCGGGCAAGCACCACCCCCAGTTTCCGCAGAAAGTGCTGGGGCTGCTGTTCCGCAAAGCGTCAACTCGCACCCGCGTCAGCTTTTCGGTGGCGATGTACCAGTTGGGCGGGCAGGTCCTCGACCTGCACGCCGGGGTGACCCAGGTGGGGCGGGGCGAACCTACCAGCGACACCGCTCGGGTGCTCGATCGCTACCTCGACGTGGTGGCCGTGCGAACGTTTGAGCAGGCTGAGGTACAGGAGTTTGCCGACTACGCCTCTATTCCCGTCATCAACGCACTGACCGGGGGCTTTTTTGCGCGCGATTAGCAGCTTCTTTCGTTCGTGCTGCACTCTGATCGCTTGTGGGTTAGCGATACCCTGGCGCAGCACTCACTCTAGAATCTGCTAATGTCTTATTTTTACGAGTGCTTGCCCATGGCCATGCCACCCCTGAGCGGACGCGACCTGCTGAGCCTCAGCGATCTCAGCGCCGACGAGCTGACTGAGCTGCTCGCCTTTGCCACCGAGCTGAAGGCGGGCAAGCACCACCCCCAGTTTCCGCAGAAAGTGCTGGGGCTGCTGTTCCGCAAAGCGTCAACTCGCACCCGCGTCAGCTTTTCGGTGGCGATGTACCAGTTGGGCGGGCAGGTCCTCGACCTGCACGCCGGGGTGACCCAGGTGGGGCGGGGCGAACCTACCAGCGACACCGCTCGGGTGCTCGATCGCTACCTCGACGTGGTGGCCGTGCGAACGTTTGAGCAGGCTGAGGTACAGGAGTTTGCCGACTACGCCTCTATTCCCGTCATCAACGCACTGACCGATCTGGAGCATCCCTGCCAGATTCTGGCCGATCTGCTCACCATCCAGGAGGAGTTTGGCCAGCTAGAGGGACTGACCCTGACCTACCTGGGCGATGGTAACAATGTGGCCCACTCCCTGCTGCTGGGCTGTGCGATGGCAGGCATGAACGTGAATATCGCCGGGCCAGCGGGCTATGCTCCTCTCCCCGCCATCGTCGAGCAGGCCCAGGGGCTGGGGCCGGGCCAGGTGCTGATCACCACCGACCCCGAAGCGGCCGTCAAAGATGCCCAGGTGCTCTATACCGATGTCTGGGCCAGCATGGGGCAGGAGGAAGAGGCGGGCGATCGCCTGCCGGTCTTTCAGCCCTACCAGGTGAACGAGGCGCTGCTCGAACAGGCCAGCGGCGATGCGATTGTGCTGCACTGCCTGCCCGCCCACCGGGGCGAAGAAATCACCCACGCGGTGATGGAGGGGTCTGCCTCCCGAGTTTGGGACCAGGCGGAGAACCGTATGCACGCTCAGAAGGCCCTGCTGGCCAGCGTTCTGAGTGAATCAAAAGGCTAGATCAGGTTTAAAAAGTGCAGCACTCCCTGGCCACTGAGGGCTTCGATCGCGATCGCAAAGGCAAAACCCAGCATGGCCAGCCGTCCATTCAGGCTCTCGGCGGTAGGGGTAAAGCCCCACTCTTGGGCTTCGGGAGCATAGGGGGGTTTAACCATCGACTCGGGCCTGTAATACTCGGCGTAATTGTGAACATTTGTTAAGTAAGTATAGCGAATTTGTGCTGGAGCTAGCGGGTTGAACGCCGATATTTCTGTCTCTTCTCCCCCATCGTCGCTGCGGTACCCACCGCCGCTACAGCCGGGCGATCGCCTGGGCGTCATTGCTCCCAGCGGGGCGCTGCGGGAGCTGGAGGCCTTTAACCAGGGCCTGGAAGTCTGGCGCAGCTGGGGGTTCACGGTAGATGTCAGTCCCGGCGTCAGCGATCGCTGGGGCTACCTGGCCGGGTCAGACGCCAACCGCCGTCAGCAGCTCGGCCAGGCCCTGGCCGATCCGACCTACAGGGCCATTCTCTGTGCCCGAGGGGGCTACGGCGGCACCCGACTGCTGGAGGGCTGGCAGTGGCCTAGGGCATTCGCCCCTAAGTGGCTGGTGGGCTTCTCCGATGTCACCAGTCTGCTGTGGAGTCTCGGCCACCAGGGGGTAGTTGGGGTGCACGGGCCCCTGCTCACCACCCTGGCGGCGGAGCCGGATTGGTCGCAGCAGCGGCTGAAAAACCTGGTCATGGGCCACAGGCTGCCTGCCCTGCAGGGGGAGGGGTGGACCCAGGGCCAGGCCACGGGGCGGCTGTGGCCCGCCAACCTGACGGTGGCAACCCACCTGCTGGGCACCCCCCATCAGCCCGACCTGAGGGGCGCTATTCTAGCCTTTGAAGATGTCACCGAAGCCCCCTACCGCATCGATCGCCTGCTGACCCACTGGCGGATGGCGGGCCACCTGACGGGGATAAAAGGCATTGCCCTAGGCCGCTTCAGTCGCTGTGAGCCGCCCCCAGGGGTACCCAGTCTGGCGATCGCCGAGGTGCTGCGCGATCGCCTGGGCGATCTGGGTGTTCCCGTGGTAGCCAACCTGCCCTTCGGCCACGACGGCAGCAATGCCGCCCTGCCGGTGGGGGCGATCGCCCGCCTGGATGGCGATGCGGGTCGGCTTGAGATTGTGGCCCAGGATTAGTCCCGGATCAGGCCCCCTGAGCGACAGGGGATCCGCACTAGGCCGCGAATCTGGCTGCCTAGCTGGTTAAAAAATGTCTCTACAATAGGGACTTCACTCTACGTTTAGGCATTAGGTATCGCTGTGGTTCCCCTCCGTGACGACAATCCCGTCAGCATTACTCCGGTCGTCACCTACGGACTGATTGGGCTGAATATTGCCGTGTTCGTGTTTCAGCTGGGTCTGTCGCAGTCCGGGCTGGACCAGTTTTTTGACGCCTGGGCGCTGGTGCCCGCCCAGCTGACGGCCAGCTTTCAGGGGGAACTAGAGGCCCCGGCCACAGAGTGGATCACGCTGCTGTCGTCCCAGTTTCTCCACGGCGGCATTTTTCACATTGGGGGCAATCTGCTCTACCTCTGGGTGTTTGGCAACAACATCGAAGACCAGCTGGGGCATGTCAAGTTTTTGATTTTTTATTTGGGCTGTGGGGCCCTGGCTGGTCTGGCGCAGTGGGGCTTTGACCCCTCCTCTGCGGTGCCCACCATCGGAGCCAGCGGGGCGATCGCGGGGGTGATGGGAGCCTACATCCTCAGGTTCCCTCGCGCCTACATCGTCACCCTGATTCCGCTGATTATCTTTTTTACCACGGTTCGCATCCCGGCCATCTTTTTCCTCGGCTTCTGGTTTGCCCAGCAGGCGCTGTTTAGCATCGCCAGCCTCAGCAGTGAGACCGGTGTAGGCGGCGGCATCGCTTACTGGGCCCACTCGGGGGGCTTTGTCTTTGGGCTGATTTTGGGGCCAATGCTGGGGCTAATGGGCCCCAAGTCAAGACAGCCGCGACGTTAGTGGTGGAGGTGCCGTAGGTTCACGGAGGCGCGGTGGGCAAAATTGGTTTCACCCGGGGGTTGAGGTGGTAACTTCATAAAGTTCTCGAGTAAGCTATGGAATTATTTATGGTTTAGTGCGGATGCCCTGTCGAGCCCGTGAAGAACACTAAAAGGGCCCTGGTGCTCCGGTCGGGCTACAGTCATCCCCTGGCTGCCTGAGCGTTTCCTGTCGATCGCAGTTGAACAGTCCATTTAACAGAGTCACTTTACAGAAAGGTACGACCATGGCCGAAGCCAAGATCCTCGTTGTCGATGACGACCCCGCAATTCGCAACTTGATTCATCGGTTCCTGGCCAAGCAGAACTACGAAATGGAGTCGGCCGAGGATGGCAAAAAAGCCCTGGCGGTGTTCGAGCAGTTCACCCCCGACCTGGTCATCCTCGACTTAAACCTGCCCGACACCAACGGCTACGACCTGTGTAAAGAGATGCAGTCGCGCACGGGGGTCTTCGTGCTGATGCTGACGAGCCGCACCGATGAGTCCGACAAAATTCGCGGTTTTAACGAGGGGGCCGATGACTATCTCACCAAACCCTTCAGCCTGGGCGAGCTAGAGGTGCGGGTAGGGGCCATTCTCAAGCGCCAGCGCCCGGTGACGGCGGCCGAACAGCAGTGTCTGACCTTCAACAGTCTGGCCATCGACCCGGTACGGCGCGAGGTGATGCTCAACGAGGAAATGGTTCCCCTGACCGCCCTGGAGTTCGATCTGCTGCACTTTTTGGCCAGCCATCCCGGTCGGGTGTGGCGTCGGGCCGAGCTGATTCAAAAGGTGTGGGACTACGACTACGTGGGTGACCAGCGCGTGGTCGATGTGCACGTAGGCCAAATTCGCAAAAAAATTGAGAAGGACACGACCCAGCCAGCGCTAATTCAAACCGTACGGGGCGTGGGCTACAAGTTTGAGCCCCCCTCCACCGAAGCGGAGGCGATCGCCGGTTAGCGACCTGCCAGGTCCGCCTCAGTCAAGTCCGCCTTAGTAATAATGGTCTAGCCCGCCTCCGAGCCGCGGGCCTGATTGCGAAAGTTCCAGGCCAGTTTGAGCACCTTGGTCCAGTTGCGCTGCACTTTTTTAGGCGTCCAGGCCAGGGTTTTGGCGATCGCCTCATCGCTCAGAGCGCTGTTGTCCGTCTGCTGCTGCTTCAGGGCAAGGAAGCGGCGATAGTCGGCGGGCAGGGTGGCCAGAAAGTCGCCCCATTCGGTGGGGGTCATGCCCAAACGGGCCTCCAGGTTAGCCCCCAGCCACTGGTGCACCAGCTGCCACTCGTGCTGCTGAGAAAACTTTTCCACATGGTACTTAAAGCGCTGCTGTAAATAGTCGCGCTCTCGGGCCGAGAGGCCCAAAATATCGTCAATTTCGGCGGCGGAGCAGTCCTGGAGCTTGAGCACCAGGTAGTCGACACAGTCGGGCTGATTTTGATCCTTGAGGTACTGCACCAGGGCGTTGACCACGCGATCGCGCATCACTCCATCGCCGGGGTCGTCGGCCTCGGTCATCATCTTTTCGCGCACCTGCTGCACCACCGAACTGCGCGCGTGGAACTCACCCGCCTCGGTTCTGGCCCCCTCGCTCACCAGGGCCATATCCACCGAAGTTTCGGCCGGCTGGCGACGGCTAAAGGCCTGGGCCCGCAGCACAATTAGCTGCTGACTGCCGCCGCGCAGATTGATTCGGCGTTTGGCGTACTGTTCGCTAAACGCCATATACTCTGCCAGCTCCAGCTGGGTGCGCGGGGTGTAGGTAGGGGGCAGGCTATGCTCCCGGCGAAAGGCGTTCAGCACCTCAATATAAAACGTCTGCATAAAGTCTTCGAGCAGGGCGTAGCGGCCCTTAAATCCCAAATGGCTGCCCTGGGGCGCCACATGGCGATAGACGATCGCGCTCAGACTGCTGTGCAGTTCCACCCGACCCCGGTTGGAGCCCATGTCATAGTAGGCCAAACATTTGCTCACCCGGTGGCGCACCAGGGCGGTCTGCCAGTGGTCAATATTGCCCGAGGCCTGGATGCGATCGCTGAGGGCGCAGATACGCTCAATTTCAGCCGTCAACCGCTGCATCACCCCGCGCAGCCCCCCAGGCCGCCGCTGGAGGTGCGCCATAAACAAGTCCTGCACTAGAGTGCCTACGGCAGAGACGGAGTCGGCCTGGGATGGGTCTGCAGGTCCTGGAGCGGGTTCTGGGGAGGGCGGGGGACTCCCAGGGGACGATGGGGGCATGGCAATGCACGTAGATGCGGTCTTCATAGCTACCCAATCCTAACAACGACACTGATATCGGGAATAGCCAGTCGGGCCAATCCGTCAGTTGGCTTAACCAACCGGCCAATTCCCGAGGGGCTTGCTGGATACTCCCGGCCCAGCCGCCGCCATTTCCCAGGCGCTGTGCCAGCGGCAAAACCTGCCTGCGGCAGACGGGACAGGTCAGGGGCGGGTTCCCAGGCCGCTTTAGCTCCAGTTGTGGCCTTCTCCCTCATCTAGATGGCAGCTAGAGGGCGCTAAAATCCGGTGCGACTGCGCCAATGGGTCCCTTGCCTGCCATTTCAAGTCCTGTTGCCATTCCCCCTCAGGCCGATCACCGCAGGGCAGCGACTGCGGTGGCCTCTCCCCAGGGAATCCAGTGCCAGTTACCCAGTTGACCCTGGGGCTACACCAGCTGGGCACCCCAATCACGGGCCGTTTCCCAGCCCAGGCCCTGGCGCACCACCAGCGGCTCGTCGCCCTCCATATCAAGAATCGTTGATACGTTGTAGGCCAGGGGTTGCTCATCGTCCACAATTACGTCCACCAGCTTTTCCAGGGCGTCAAACATGACCATTTTGTCGACGGGGCCGGCCGCCGCTCGCCCCGACTCTGGGCTGGGCAGCAGGGTCAGCGCTGAGGTGGAAATGACGGGATTTTGCAGCGTTTTTACCAAAGATAGACAGATGGCGTGATCGGGCACCCGAATGCCCGTCGTGCGCCGTTTGGGGCTCATCACCAGGCGCGGCACCTGGCGGGTGGCGGGCAGCAAAAACGTAAATGGCCCCGGAATCAACCGTCGAATCAAGCGATAGGCGCCATCGCTGACGATGGCGTAGGCGGCAATATTGGAGAGAGAGTCGCACAAAAAGGTGAGCGGCTTGTCGTTGGCCAGCTGCTTGATCTGGCGCACCCGCTGCACCGCCCCTTTGTGATTGAGGTCGCAGCCAATGGCGTAGACTGTGTCTGTGGGGTAAAGTGCCACAGCTCCCTGTCGCAGCGCCGCCGCGATCGCCTCCACCTTGCGGCTCTGTGGGTTGTCGGGATGTAGCTTGTAGATGGTTGCCATTGCCCCTGTCCCCGTTTCTGTTGTGCTGTTGAAAACGATAGCTTACCTTGACTGCCCCACCGGCATTGCGGGCGATATGTGTCTGGCGGCCCTGATCGATGCGGGCGTACCCCTGGAGTATTTGCAGTCGCAGTTGGCCAACCTGGGCCTCCACGACGAGTTTACCCTCTCGGTCACCCCAGTCCTGCGCCAGGGGCTGCGCGCCCTCCAGGCCCACGTGACCCCAACCGTCCCGGCCGCCTCCGCCCACTCCCACTCCCATGAACACGGTCACGGGGAGCACCATCGCGATCCCACGGCCAGCGCCACCCGCAACCTGCCTGCGATCGAGCAGTTGATCACCCAGGCGAACCTGCCCGATCGCGCCCAGCGATGGAGTCTGGCCGTTTTTCAAACCTTGGCTAGGGCCGAGGCCGCCGTCCACGGCATCGCCATCGATCAGGTGCACTTCCACGAAGTGGGGGCCATTGATGCCATTGTTGATATTGTGGGCGCTTGCCTGGGGTTTGACTATTTAAATATTGACACTCTGGTCTGCTCTCCCCTGCCCACCGGACGAGGGCGCGTCAGGGCCGCCCACGGCTGGCTCCCCGTGCCTGCTCCCGCCGTGCTCAAGCTGCTGGAGCAGCACCGGGTCCCCCTCTACAGCAACGGGCTCGACGGCGAACTGGTCACCCCCACCGGGGCCGCGATCGCCACCACCCTGGCCCACCACTTTGGCGACCCACCGGCCATGACCCTGCACCGCACCGGGTTGGGGGCCGGGGGCAAAACGCTCCCCGTAGCCAACGCGCTGCGCCTGTGGATTGGTGTCGCCGAGGCTGGGCCCGCCTCATCCCCCACAGCTCCGTCCCCAACCCGACCCCTGGCCACCCAGCCCCAGCCACCAACCCCAGAACAGCGCGGCCAGCCTCCCGATATCGAGGTAGCCTACGATCGCGACACCGTCATCCTGCTAGAAACCCAGGTGGATGACCTCGTTCCCCAGGCCATCGGCTACCTCTACGATCGCCTCTTTGCGGTTGGAGCCCTGGACGTCTTTACCCAGCCTGTATCGATGAAAAAATCGCGACCGGGCCTGCTCCTCACCGTTATTTGCCGCCCTGACCATGAACCCCGCTGCACGGATATCCTCTTTGCTGAGACCTCTACCCTGGGTATTCGTCGCCAGCCTCAGCAGCGGTGGGTGCTGCCCCGCTCCCTGCAAACCCTAGAAACCCCCTACGGCCCCATCAGCCTCAAATTGGCCTACCATCCCCAAACCCAGTCCGTCCTGAACGCCCAGCCCGAATACGAAGACTGCGCAGCCGCGGCCCGCGATCGGGGCATCCCCTGGCAGGTGGTGTACCACGCAGCGCTGAGCACCTGGTACTGTCAACCCTCTCGCTCTCCTGAGCTGTCCTCCGACTGAGGTTGACTGGCCTCTAGATCAGAGCCTAGCTCAAAGCGACCCTCCGACAAACCCGGTGATAGCTCTTCCTGGATCCACGCCTCAGCCACCTCAGGCGGGTTTAGCGACGAATAGGTCAGCGATTGAGAAAAAATTCTGAACGCATCCAGACCGCGTTGATTGGCAAAGAACTCAGCTTTGAGTTCACCCTCCATATGATCTATTTTGACCAGGTTATACTCGCTGTTGTCTCCATAAATTGCAAACGTAATTTGAAATACCTCTAAAAAGTTGATCACCCACTGACATTCACTGCGAGGAAATTGCTCATAGTAACGAATCAAGCTTGCAATCCTAGCTTCTAGATAGGGCAGCGTGTGCTTTGAAACCAGCACAAGCTTGAGCAAAATAATGGCCAGGGTGAGGGCATTCCCCTGGGACAGCACCAGGGAAAACAGCGGCGAAGGCTGCTCTTGATCCTCCGTCATCAGACAGTCCACCATCCGGTTACAGGTCCGCAGCACGAGGGAGGGGTCGAGCGCCTCAGACTCAAATTCGATATAGAGACCTTCCAACCTTGCATCCAGATGCTCTTGAATCTGTTTTGAAATGGGATTCCTGTTGACGGTATAGAGCAAATATCGCGTCAAACTGCCCTTAAATTCGCTATATTTGCTGTCCTCGATCTGATTTAGAAACAACCGAGCCAGGTTTTTGTAGCTAAATTCGCCTCGCTTCGCCACGATCGCCTTTACCAGTCGAATCGCACTATCACCCAGCATTGTAGGGTTGGTTACGGTCCGCCCATGGGTCTGCCCGGACTGGCTGTAGGCGGTATACATAGCCAGGTCAAACTTAAATTTGTCTTTCAGGCGGCGAGAGAGCGCTCGAGCCGCCTGGCGCTGTTCCACCGGATTAGCCTCGTTGATGTACTGAGGCACCAATAGATAAGAGGTATAGCGGGCAGCCCACTCGTCAGGGCGGTTGAGGGTCCGCTCTTCGGTATAGCGGGCCGCAAACAGCCGCAGTTCTTCAAAATCATCGCTCTCTACAAATCGGGTCAGCCAGTTACGCAGCCGTTTCAGGGTAGGAGACAGAGTGCGGCGCTGGATCAGCGGGTCGGAGAACAAATCCACCAGCGCCTGAATCGCATCAAACTGTCGGGCAACTTCCCAGTTGTTGACGAGGATGTAGCAACAGCGCTTGATCGTGTTGCGAAATTCCTGCTCGTTATTGGCAAATAAAATGATGTGGAGAGCCGGCAGGGTTTGGGAACTAACCGAATCGGTGTGGTGAATAAAGAGATGCCGAAACTCTTCTAGCACATCGTCTGGGTGCCAAATTTTGACAATTTCAAGTAAAAATTCGTAAATGATCTGCTGAGCCTGGGCCAGCGTTAGCCCAGGACGAGAATCATAGCCATCTGACTCCATTGAAGGGTATCTTGACACGGCTTCCCGAGACATTGGTTCCTGAATGAGCTCCGGTTATCGCCCAATCAACCGGAAGCTAGCGATCTTGTCGCAGGGTATGACCAGCCGCAGGACTAACCATCAGCATGGTCTTGCGACCCTGCCGCCCCGCCGATATCAGCACGGCGACGGCCACACCAACCGAGACCCTCAAACGCTGAGTTCTACAGTTTGATCCCAACGAACCCTAAGAGTATTCCATCCAAATAAACGCCCCTTTGAGTTCGCAAATTTGGCCCGTTGGACCTGTTGCCCATAAACCCTGGATAAATATTCAGCTGGAACACCCTAACCCTGATGAACCTGATGGCATGTTTACGCTGCTCAGCATGCCAGGCCCTGTCCCGGCCCAGCCCGAAGAACCGCACAATCCCATGCTAACGACTGGATACGTCCTTCCGTGACCAACATGAATCATTTGTGTAAAATAACACAGCCTAAAGCGGCCTCTAGCCCAATCAGCTATTCTGCTGAGCTACAACCCGCTTTGCGGCCCGCCGACCAGCGGCAGCTTTTTGGAGTTTAAAGAACGTGAACTTCTGTTGCTCAACCTGCGCACTACCCAACTAACCGTGCTCCATTGCCCCAAGGCTGAGGGAGTGGAGCTAATCCCTACAGGAAACTAATCAAAATAGTACAGGCATTGGGGTTTGTTCGACCGATTTTAGTTCGGTTCTAAGTCAGAGAACGCTATGACAAACAAAGTACTGAGCCGTTGAGCTTCAGAGTCCTCAAGAACTAAGCCTAAAAAGTAGGATGGGGGCGGAGGGGCTCGAACCCTCACGACCGTTTAAGGTCAACGGATTTTCATCCTCCCGCAGCTTTCGCTGCTGCCCGGTCAGAGCACAACTCTGGCCAGGTTTTGAGAATTGGACCCTCCCTTTACCCTCGGCTGTACGTTAGGGTAGCTCCCGTCGGGCCTCTGCACCTTCTGGCGTTAAGATCCACCAGCTTGGCTCAGGATTGCCATGTCTGGCCTGGGGCGTCAAATTTGCCGCCACTCCGACCAGAGTTAGGTTTCCCTGAGTTTGAGAGCTTCCACTTAGCAGATTTCTCCGCTAAGGCTCAGTTTCCTAAGTCCGTAGCGTCTACCATTCCGCCACGCCCCCTCAGTGGTCTGCTTCACAGCACTGCTTTACAGACCCCTACCGCCGCTCAGATCTAGGTGACCGAGCAGGGCAGACTCCTATTCCACCACCAACCGCCCAGGATTGCAACTCTCTGCCCCTAGCCTTGGTTGCGGTCGGGCGTCACAGTGCCACTGTAGAAGGCCGTAGCCAGAACTTTAGAGGGCCGTCGCCAGAATTAATCACACCCTCTGACCTTCTCGAAGAATTTATTCTTAACCAAAGTCTATTTAGGAATGTGTGCTAATGTAACAGTAGCTGAAGCAAGTACTCAGCTACATACTTAGTACATCTGTTTGGACTAATACATCATGACCACGACTCTACAGCGGCGCGAAAGCGCCTCCCTGTGGGAGCAGTTTTGCCAGTGGGTCACCAGCACCGAGAACCGCCTGTACGTGGGCTGGTTCGGGGTCCTGATGATTCCCACCCTGCTTGCTGCCACCACCTGCTTCGTCGTAGCGTTCATCGCTGCGCCCCCCGTCGACATCGACGGCATCCGTGAGCCCGTGGCTGGCTCGCTGATGTACGGCAACAACATCATCTCCGGTGCGGTTGTGCCCTCCTCCAACGCCATCGGTCTGCACTTCTACCCGATCTGGGAAGCCGCTTCCCTCGATGAGTGGCTGTACAACGGTGGCCCCTACCAGCTGGTCATCTTCCACTTCCTCATCGGCGTCTTCTGCTACATGGGTCGTGAGTGGGAACTGAGCTACCGCCTGGGCATGCGCCCCTGGATCTGCGTTGCTTACAGCGCCCCCGTGGCCGCTGCGACCGCCGTGTTTCTGATTTACCCCCTGGGTCAGGGCTCCTTCTCGGACGGTATGCCCCTGGGTATCTCCGGTACCTTCAACTTCATGCTGGTGTTCCAGGCTGAGCACAACATTCTGATGCACCCCTTCCACATGCTGGGTGTAGCCGGTGTGTTCGGTGGTTCGCTGTTCTCGGCCATGCACGGTTCGCTGGTGACCTCGTCTCTGGTGCGTGAGACCACCGAGACCGAGTCCCAGAACTACGGCTACAAGTTTGGCCAGGAAGAAGAGACCTACAACATCGTTGCAGCCCACGGCTACTTCGGACGTCTGATCTTCCAATACGCCAGCTTCAACAACAGCCGCAGCCTGCACTTCTTCCTGGGTGCGTGGCCTGTGATTGGCATCTGGTTCACCGCCCTGGGCATCAGCACGATGGCGTTCAACCTGAACGGGTTCAACTTCAACCAATCCATCCTTGACAGCCAAGGTCGAGTGATTGGCACCTGGGCGGACGTGATCAACCGCGCCAACCTGGGTATGGAAGTGATGCACGAGCGCAACGCTCACAACTTCCCGCTGGACCTGGCCGCTGCTGAGGCCCCTGAAATCATCGGCTAGTTTCTAGTCCATTGATTGAGAAAAAGCGCCCCCGACCGGGGGCGCTTTTGTTGTTTAGTCTCGCCTTGCGCTCTAGAATGGGGGCTCGGACGCTAAGAACTAAACGAATCATCTGAGCAAGTAATGCAAGCACTTCGGGAGCTACAGCAGAACCAGGGGGCCACCTTCAGCGATGCTGGCATCCCGCTCTCCTTTGGCAATACTTCTGGCCTGGATGCCGTATCTAAAGACCCTGTTCTGGTCGATCGCAGTCACTGGGGCGTAATTCAGATGACTGGAGGCGATCGCCTGCGCTTTATCCACAACCAGACCACAAACACCTTCACCCAACGCCAATCAGGGGAAGGCTGCGACACGGTGTTTGTGACCTCCACCGCCCGCACCATCGATCTGACCACCGTCTACATCACCGATGACGCCCTGCTGATACTTACTTCTCCCGGCCAGGATCAGCGCCTGATCGAGTGGATGGACCGCTACATCTTCCCAGCTGATCGGGTATCGCTTACGAACCTGACCCAGACCATGGCTGTGTTCTCGTTGGTGGGTCCCGGCAGTGCTGGCATTCTGAAGCAATTAGGCATTGAACCAGGCGCTGACCTGCCCTACGGCCACCATCAGAGCGTTGACGTTCGGAGCGTTTCTGTCCGGTTGGCGGTGGGGAGTGGTCTGGGGCTGCCGGGGTACACTCTGCTGGTGCCGGCTGAGGGGGTTGCCCATCTGTGGCAGTGGCTAACTGAGACAGGCGCCACCCCAGTGGGGGAAACTGAATGGCAGCAGCTGAGAATACGGCAGGGCCGCCCGGCTCCAGGCCATGAACTGACTGAGGAGTACAACCCGCTGGAGGCAGGGCTATGGCAGTCTGTTTCCTTTGATAAGGGGTGCTATATCGGGCAAGAGACCATTGCCAGGTTAAACACTTACCAGGGGGTGAAACAGCAGCTCTGGGGGATTAAGCTGCATGGTTCTGCCAGGGTTGGCGAGGTTATCCGGGCCGGGGATGAAAAAGTTGGTCTGCTCACCAGCGTGATTGATACCCCCGATGGCTCTATGGGACTGGGCTACATTCGCACCAGAGCAGGGGGAGCGGGCCTGGAGATTGTCGTAGGTGAGACTCGTGGGGTAGTCGTTGAGGTTCCCTTTTTGGCACGAGGATATTTGGCGGCAGACGGCTGAACTCTCTGCAGCTTAAATGGGTAGTCTAAGTGGACACCCTGATTCCATATAAACTTGGTAAGCCGAGCATTGCCGTACAAGATTGCATTCCTATGAGTCAACCCAAACGAGCCCTAATCACTGGCGTCACCGGTCAGGACGGATCCTATCTAGCAGAGTTGCTTCTAGAGAAAGGCTACGAGGTTCACGGCATCATTCGCCGCACCTCGACCTTTAATACCGATCGCATCGATCACATCTACATTGACCCTCACAGTGCCGAAGCTCGGTTGTTCCTGCATTACGGCGACTTGACCGACGGCACTATGCTGCGGCGCATTCTCGAGCAGGTGCAGCCTCAGGAGGTATACAACCTGGGCGCCCAATCCCACGTACGGGTGAGTTTCGACTCCCCTGAATACACCGTTGACGCGGTAGGGATGGGCACCCTGCGACTGCTCGAAGCCATTCGCGACTACCAGCACCGCACGGGGCTTGAGGTCCGTTTTTACCAGGCCGGGTCTTCGGAGATGTTTGGCAAGGTGCAGGAGATCCCCCAGAAGGAGACGACGCCCTTTTACCCCCGTAGCCCGTACGCCTGCGCCAAGGTGTTCGCCCACTGGCAGACGATCAACTACCGCGAGTCCTACGATCTGTTTGCCTGCAACGGCATTTTGTTCAACCACGAATCGCCCCGTCGCGGCGAGACCTTTGTCACCCGCAAAATCACCAGGGCTGTGGCGCGGATTGTAGCTGGTCAGCAGAAAAAACTGTACCTGGGTAACCTTGACTCTAAGCGCGACTGGGGCTATGCCAAAGACTACGTGCGGGCCATGTGGCTGATGCTGCAGCAGGACCACCCCGATGACTACGTTGTGGCCACCAACGAAACCCACGCCATCAGTGAGTTCCTCGATATTGCCTTCAACCACGTCAACCTCGACTGGCATGACTACGTGGAGTTTGACCCTCGCTACCTGAGGCCTGCGGAAGTCGATCTGTTGATTGGTGATGCCACCAAGGCCCGGCAGGTGCTGGGCTGGGAACCGAGCGTTAGCTTCGAGGAGTTGGTGCACCTTATGGTCGAAAGCGATCTGGAGGCCGTGGGTATCTCTCACGAGAATGGCACCTCTGCCGATGTGGCAACGATTCGCAAAGCCCTGTTAAACCTGGCGCCTTAGGGTTCTACCGCTAAAGCGGTTGCAGCGCTCAGCGTGGGCACCTACCCCTAAGGTGTGTCATCAATTGTGGCCAAAAGCTCGGTATATCACGCTTTGTCACGCCCGACCCAAAAGCCAGGCTAGGGGCTGCAACCCTTAACTTTTAGGCGTTTGGCAGCTAACCGATGACAGCCCCTAGGGATGGTGTCTTGCTTCTGGATGGCCTACCGCAGGCAAAGAATGGCCCAACCCAGCACCAGTAAGGTTGACGCCAGGCTGAGATACCGGGTGCGAGAGCGCCGGGGGGCTGACTCCGCTGGTGGTCCGGCGGGGCGCTGCCTGAGCCGACGGAGGAGCAACCCGACAACCAGAGCCAGCAGGCTCCACCACAGGGTGACGGGCAACCAGTGCCAGGGGCCCAGCTGATAGCTAAGGGCCAGCAGCAGCACGGTTTCGGCAGCGGTCTGCACCTGTTTAAGGCGATCGCGTGACCGTGGTGGGCGAGCCAGCTGCCAGCTCTGGAACAGCAGCATCCCGCCCAGGACAGCCATGACCAGCAGCGAGCCCAGGGGGAAGTCACGGGTCGGCAGCGGTTCTCCCGCCAGCAGCGCAGTGGCGATGCGATCGCCCAGATCGTCGCTGGTGTTGGTGAGCAGCACCAGCCCCCGCCCCGCCTCCGGCAGCCAGCCTAGAAAGGCGTAGTAGCCGCCCGTGCGCCCATTGTGCATCACCATGGGCGCATCCCCCAGCGCTGTAAAAATCCAGCCCAGGCCAACGTTAGGCTGGCAGTCGGTATCCGGTATTTGCAAACTCAGCGCCAGGGGGGGCCAGTCCGCCGCCATCGCCGCTGTCAGAAACCGCCCCATATCGGTCAGGGTTGATTTGAGCGCCCCCGCCGGGGCATAGGCATCGAACTGCCAGTTTGCGGTGGGCAGGGCGTTCTCCCGGTGGCCCTGGGCCAGGCGCTCCTTGGCTGCGGGGGGAAGGTCAAGGTAGGTATCCGTCAGGCCCAGGGGAGTCAGCACCTGAGTCTGTACCAGGTTTTCGTAGGTATCCCCCGCTGCGTTGGCCAGGAGTTGACCCAGTAGCGCCGGTCCCAGGTTGGAGTATTGACAGATCCCAGGCTCGCTGGGAGCAGCGGCCCCCAGGGCGCGGTAGAGTTCTGCCGTCCGACTGCCGCGGTAGGGGTTGGCGGGGTAGAGGATACCCCACAGCGCCCTGGGAACGGGAAGGCGGGGGAGCCCAGCGGTATGGGAGGCTAGCGCCTGGAGGGAAATGGAGTGGCCGGAAGCAGTTCCCGGCACCAGGGCTTCCACCGTGGTGTCCAGGGCCACTGCCCCCTGGTTGACCTGGTTGGCCAGCAGCAGCGCGGTGAAGACCTTGGTGATGGAGCCAATCTCAAACAACGTGTCTGCGCTCGGAGCCGGATGAGCGGGGTTGCCCGTTTCCCCGGCAAAGGCGGTCTCGGACCCCTCGGGGGTAATCAGCAACGCGGCCACCCCCTGGGACCCGCGACCCTGAGCGGCGTAAGCGTCCACCTGCTGCTGGAGGGTGACTGTGGGCTGGGCCAGACCGGGGGGCCAGCCGTTGAGCAGAGCGAGCACCGCCAGCAGGAGACCGATGCAAAGCTGATTCCAATGACGCATTCCCAGGTTCCGGCACGGCTACTGGTATTTTATCGGCGATCGCGGTTGCGCCCAGGGCCATGACCCTTACCACCGCTGAAAACTGGAGTACTACGGCGTAGGGTCACCGCTGGTGATTGCCCAAAAAAAGCCCCCGCCAGGGGAAGGCGAGGGCATCGGATAATCTGCCTATGCAGGATACGCAGCAAACTGCCCCTGTCAAGGGGCGAGGGTGTGGACTGGTTCAGACCGCGATCGCCCTTTCATCTGGAGCCTATAGCCATCAGTGGACTAGATCTCCGATGCCGAACCTTTCTGCCAAAAATTGGGGGTAAAAAATTAGATGTAGTGTATAATCTGCCGGAACGCGACGCTCGAACGCTAAATATGCCGAGTGTCACGCGCCATCTGCCCTACTGCCTACCATGAATGCAACCCCCTCCAGTTTGGATCCCTGGGCTCTAGACAGCCTTGAGGTTAGCAAAGCCAATTTTTTGCCCCACGAGCCAGGGGTGTTTATGGCCTACCGTAAGCGACGGATTCTCTACATTGGTATAGACGGCAAGAGCATTCGCAACGGCTGGTTTAGAAAGCAGCCCAGCACCTTTCTGGAGGAGACCGATACGATTAGAATTGCCTACCAGGTGCTGCCCCACTCATCTACGGCAAGTTTGGAAGCCCTGTACCAGGATCTGGTTGATAGCTACGACCCCCACTACAGCGGAAAAACCCAAACATCCCTGCGGGAGTACCAGGGGGTGATTAAAAAACTCATGACTGAAAACAAAGCGCTTAAGACCCTAATCAAGAAAGAAAGGGCTGTCCACGCCATGGGGTTATGCCAGTCAAAAGTCTACTTAGTTGCCAAACTGCTGAGCGATTTAGAAGCTGGCCTGAGCGGATCCAGGAGTCTGGAAGCCTGGATGCAGGAGGACAAAACCTCGCAATCGGTCCGGGCGGTGCTGGCGGTGCTTGAGGAAATTGAGGTGGTCATTGCGCCCTACGACACTACCTCACCTGGGAACCAGTAAACGCTCAGATTTTGCAAACAGCCTATTTGGATAAGTTGAGTCCAGACGGGTGGGCAGGCCTCACGCTATGGTGTCTTTTGTAGGGTTTTTTGTCCCGCCCAGGTCGGCACGGGTAGCTGTAACCGCTAGGGTTTGAACCTGAAGGTCTGGTCCTCTGGGCCGCCCCTGGGACAACGGCAGCAGGGAATGTTCGCCAGAAAACACAGACCGGGCACCGAATTGGGCCAGCACCGAACAGGATAACGGCTGGGACTACTCAAAGTTCTGGATTCAGGGGGTAAGTTCGTCGCCGAGGGAGTTCAGCAGGCGCAGGATGGTCTGTCCGTGCAGCCGCAGATCTTCCAGGCTGGAGGCGATCGCCCCAGTGCGGTCAGGGGATTGGCTGAGGCGATCGCTGTAGGCCAGAATGGTGTGTGCCGCGTGGATAGCGGTACTCAGGGAGGGGCTAGACGGTGGGTCTGACGGTGCCTGGTTGTGGGTCAGCACCTGCCTGTGCAGCTGCTGAATAGCGAGTTGGTGCTGTACCCGAGCTGTGACCTCAGCGTCATGGAAAGGCTTGGTGATGTAATCGACGCCTCCGACCTCAAAGGCTCGAGTTTTATCGCTGGCGTCGTCCAGGGCGCTGAGAAAAATAATGGGAACGTGTCGAGTCACCGCACTGGCCTTGAGCTGACGACAGACTTCAAAACCATCCATGGTGGGCATCCGGATGTCGAGCAAAATAATGTCCGGTGGAAAGGCCTTAGCTCCAATCAGCGCCATCGTTCCACTTCTGACCGCTCTTACTCGGTGTCCCTGACTAGCCAGGGTATTGGCGAGAATGCGCAGGTTGTCTGCCAGATCATCGACAATCAAAATGTCGCCCTGGCAGAGCGGAGGACTAAAATCCATTCTCTTGCATAATACTTTTGCGCTATAGCAATTTCAGTTGACTTGTATCGGTAGGGTAGATAGAGAATATAGCGACGGCGATTGTGCTTAGGACACCACCCCTTGGCCCTGGACATAACTGGAACAGCGCAATGGCGTATAGCCATCGCTGCCGGGATGTGGATTAGGCCCTAGCGATTCTGGCGATCGCTACAGTAGACAAAGCACAGCCTTTTTAATCTATCCAAAATTTGTAAGAAAGTAATATGGTCGCCCTTCAGGGGTTGGTATCAGCGGCGTCAGGGGACGGCGGCTTGCCGGAGCAAGCTGTGGATAACATCAAAGGCAAAGTTGTGGCGATGCAGACTGAGCAGTTCGGCCAGGGGGGCTTGATCGGGGCCGAGCTGACCAATCAGCTCGATCAGGGCATCATTGTCGAGCCTAAGGGTGGCCTCTTGAAACCGGCGGAGCAGGTCTGGGGGTAGCGATCGCAGGGCGGCAATCGCCGCTGGTTCGCTCATCAGGGTTGACGGCGCTGTCGCAGACTCTACGGTATAGGCGTACTGCACCCCCAGGTGTTCCCTCAGCCTGGACAGGATGTCGTTTAGCTGAAAGGGTTTGCGGACAAAATCATCGCAGCCACTGTCCAGGGCCTGGGCCCGGTCTTCTTCAAAGGCGTTGGCAGTCAGGGCCACGATCTTGGTGGTGGGTCGGTGGTTTAGCTGCTCCTGGGTGCGAATGTGCCGGACTACCTCGTCCCCTTTCATCATGGGCATGCGCATGTCGAGCCAGATCAGGTGGGGTTGCCAGGTCTGCCAGAGGGCGATCGCCTCTCGTCCGTCCCGGGCTTCGCTAACCTCAAACCCGGTGGAGCGCAGGAGATGGGTCAGCAGACGCCGGTGGATGTCATCGTCGTCGGTCACCAGGATGCGGTAGCTGGGTTGGCCCGGCAGCAGCTCAGCGATCTGGTTGGGCAGCACCGCTGCCGGCAGGTCATCTGCCCCCGCCGCGACCGGTACGGCCAGGGTAAAGGCAAAGGTAGATCCCTGGCCCAGCTGGCTCTCGACGGTGAGGTTGCCCCCCAGCAGCTGCACAAACTGGCGGCTGATCGACAGCCCCAGACCAGTGCCCTCGTATACGCCGCAGCCCTGATTCACCTGCACAAAGGGCTCCAGCAGGCGATCGAGGTTTTCGGCCGCAATGCCAATGCCGGTATCGCTAACGGCAAAGGTAATGGCCAGGCTGCTGCCGACGGCGGGGCTGGTGGCCGGGGGAGACACTGGGGCAACCCGCAGGCAGACCTGGCCTCGCTCGGTAAATTTGATCGCATTGCCCACCAGGTTGATCAGCACCTGGCGCAGTTTGGGTTCATCGCTGCACAGGTACCGGGGCAGTGCCGGATGGCGATCGACGCTAAACGTCAGGCCTTTATCCCGGGCGCGGAGGCCAAACAGATCGGTCAGAGTGCTGAGCAGATTGTCCAGATCAAAGCGCAAGGGAGTGATCGTCACCTGTCCGGCTTCGATTTTGGCCATTTCAAGAATGTCATTGATCAGATCGAGCAGGTGTTCGCCGCTGC
The DNA here is from genome assembly GCF_000763385.1 of Leptolyngbya sp. KIOST-1. Classification (NCBI taxonomy): domain Bacteria; kingdom Bacillati; phylum Cyanobacteriota; class Cyanophyceae; order Leptolyngbyales; family Leptolyngbyaceae; genus Leptolyngbya; species Leptolyngbya sp. KIOST-1. The sequence goes on along the minus strand of NZ_JQFA01000005.1, from coordinate 275,823 downwards.
GGTTGATGATGTCGAGGGATTGCCGATTGTCGCTATTCAGCTCAAAGTCGCGGGCCATCAGCTGAGAAAAGCCCAGAATAGCGTTGAGCGGCGTGCGGAGTTCGTGGCTCATGTTGGCCAGGAAAGTGCTTTTGGCCCGGCTGGCCAACTGGGCGGTCTCCATGGCCTGCTGGAGGGCCAGGGTGCGCTCCTGCACGCGCTGCTCCAGCTCCTGGTTCATACTCTTGAGCACGTTTTCGGCCTGCTTGCGATCGCTGATGTCCTCGTAGCACCCCAGTACCCCCACCACTACCCCGTTGGCGTTGGTCAACGGCACCTTGCTGGTTCGAATCCAGGTATCCTCCCCGTTTCGATTGGTGGTGAGTTCTTCGTAACCCAGCCGGGGAATTCGACTCGCCATAACTTCAATATCGTTAGCCCGGTAGTCGGGGGCATGGGCCGCCCAGGGCAGTTCGGCATCGGTTTTGCCGATGATCTGCTCGGGGGTGAGCCGATAGTCCTGGGCAAAGGCCGGGTTGCAGCCCAAAAAGCGCGATTCGCGATCCTTCCAAAACACGCGCTGGGGAATGGTGTCCAGCACCATCTGCATCATGTTGCGCGACTCCTGCAGGGCCTGCTCAGTCTGCTTGCGATCGCTGATATCGATAATCACGGCAATAAAATACTGCGGCTCCCCGGTCCCGTCGCGAACCAGCGACACCGAAAGGGTGGCCCAAACAATGCTCCTGTCATGGCGCAGGTAGCGTTTTTCCATCATGAAACTTGAGGCTTCGCCCGCCAACAATCGCTGGACCTGGGCGCGGTCGGCGGCCACATCGGCGGGGTGGGTTAGCTCGATATAGGACTTCAGAAACAGCTCGGAGTGGGTGTAGCCCAACAGCTCGCAGAATCTTTGGTTGACCCGCACCAGTTGCCCGTCGAGGTTGCCCTGCACCATGCCCGCCGCCGCTTGCTCAAAGGTAGCCCGGAAGCGCTCCTCGCTTTCGCGCAGGGCGTGCTCGGCCCGCTTGCGATCGCGAATATCATGGACAACCCCCAGCAGGTACTGGGGACGCCCCAGCCCGTCGCGGACAATTGAGACTGCCAAGCTGACCCAGATGACCGTCCCGTCGCGGTGCAGGTAGCGCTTCTCCAGGACATAGGCCGTTTGCTCGCCGCTGAGCAAACGGCGCACATTGTCGTTGTCCGCATCGACATCGCTGGGGTGGGTTAAGTCCATGTAGGTTTTGGACAGTAGCTCTGCGGCCGAGTAGCCCAGCAACTCGCAAAACTTCTGGTTGATCTTGACGATGTGCCCGTTCAGGTCGGTTTCGATAATGCCAAGGGCCGCCTGCTCAAAGGTGCTGCGGAAGCGCTCTTCGCTCTCGCGCAGGGCCTGCTCAGCCCGCTTGCGATCGCGAATGTCCCGACCGATGGTGGCCATACAGAGGGGAGCCTGCGACTCAGGATCGCGCACCAGGAATAGGGCCTGCTCAGCCAGGATCGCCGCCCCCGTTTGGCCATGGCGAAGCATTGACTCTCCCTGCCAGTAGCCCTGGTCCATCACCAGGGGCAGGGCCTCCTGCTCGAGCTGAGCTGCCGCCACCTCAGTGAGTACGGTTGTCATGGGGTTGCCCACTATGTCGTCTGGTGTCAGGTCCAACAGCCGCTGCCCAGCCCGATTCAGGTAGAGCAGATCGCCCTCAAGACTGGCCATGGCAATCAGGTCGGGGCTGTTCTCGACGATCGCCGCCAGTTTTTGAAGCTCCTGGGTGCGCTCCTGCACCCGCTGCTCCAGCTCGTTGTTGAGCTGATGCAGCGCCAGCTCCGCCTGCTTCAGGTCGGTAATATCGGTCGTGGTGCCCAAAAAAGTCGCTGGCTGACCCTGCTCGTCCAGGTGCAGCTGCCCCCGCGACAGCATCCAAACCAGCGATCCATCTTTGTGCTGAACGCGGTATTCCTGCTCATAGCTAGGAAGATTGCCCCTGATCAAGGCATCAAAGCTGCTCTTCATCAAGGCCACGTCGTCGGGGTGAATATTTTGCTGCCAATTTTCCAGATCGGGGGTGATTTCAGCGTCGCTGTAGCCCACTGTGGCTTTGATGCTGGGGTCAACGTAGAGGAAGCCGGTTTTTAGGTCCAGCTCCCAGACCCCGGTTTTTGACGCCTGGGTGGCGCGGCGGTAGCGGTCTTCGGTCTGCGCCAGGGCTTGCTCCGCGGCCTTTCGGGCCGTCACGTCGGTGAGCATACCGAGGGCACCCACGTACTGGTGGTCGTCAAACATGGGGCTGATCGAGACTAGCGCCCACACCTCACCCCCGCCCTTGTGCCGAAACTTGAAGTCCAGCTGGTCACCATTGCCCTGCTTCAGTTGCTCGATCTGGCGCTGGGCCAGATCCCAATCCACCTCGTCGATAAAGTGAAACACCGGCTGGCCCAGCATTTCGTCGGTGGTATAGCCCAGCATGGTGGCCATTTTGGGGTTCACAAAGGTGGTGCGGCTGTCGGCGTCAACCACCCAAACCCCCTCGTTGGCGGTGTCCAGCAGGCGTCGATAGCGGCGCTCACTCTCCTGCTGGGCCAGTTCAGCCTGCTTGCGGGCGGTGATGTCGTACATCACGCCGGCGGCCCGAAGGATTTCTCCCGCCTCCGTATAGACCCCCCGGCCCCGGTCCGCGACCCAGCGCAGGGTACCATCGGGCCACCGCACCCGATATTCCAGGGTGAAGGGCTGTTGGGTGGCGATCGCCTGCTCCATGTCTGCCAACACAGCCGCGCGATCGTCGGAGTGAATGGCCTGGAACCAGTCGTCATAGGTCGGCAGCTGAGGGCCGGGCGATACCCCCATCAGCCGGTAGGCCTGGTCGTTCCAGCTCACCTGCTCGGTCGCCCCATCCCAGGTCCAGATGGCGATCTGGCCAAACTCCAGGGCCACCCGCAGCTGCTCCTGACTCTGCTGCAGAGCCGCTTCAATCTGCTGGCGATCGCTGATGTCCCGCACCATCGCCAGCACCCAATGATCCTGGTAGGGGACAATCCGCACCTCCTCGTACTGGAGGCGATCGCCGAAGCGCAGCTGCTGCTCAAAGCGCTGGGGCTGTTTGGTCGCCAGGGTGAGCTGAATGGTGGCAAGCCACTGCTGGGCCAAGTCCGCCGGAAAAATATCGCTCAGGTAGGAGCCCACAATGCAATCGGCATCGATGGAAATCAGCTCGCCAGCAAACTGGTTAAACGAAAAATCGACATACTGCCCCTCGTCGGTCAGCACCGTCATCACATCCGGCACCGCCGCCAGAATGGCGCGCCTGTGGGCCTCGCTGTCCCGCAGCGCTTTGGCGGTCTGGAGGCAGTTGGCGGGGGCGGGGGCGGCCAGCTGACGGTCGAGCTGGCTGACCTGGTCAACCTGCTGGCGACAGTCGCTCAGATCGGCCTGGAGTTGGGCTATCTCCTGCTCGTAGCGGTAGCGCCGCAGCGCCTCAACCACCGTCAGCCGCAGGCCAGGCCCAGACCAGGGCTGGGCCACATAGCCGCAGATCTGGCCAGAGATAGCGGGAAATATCTGGGCGAGGAGCGCCAGCCCAGGGGTGGATTGGGGGGATTGTGCCCCTGCGCTCTCCAACAGCACCACTAAAGCCCGGGGCCAACGGTGGTGGAAGGCTGCGAGCCAGTCGGCGGCCACCAGGGCCTGACTGACGATCGCCAGCGGCACCTCGGCCTCGGCGCCGTCGATCGCCTCAATCTGGGCGATCGCCTCGGTGGCGTTCGTCGCGATCGCCATTCGATAGCTCAGCCCGGCCTCTGTCAGCTGCGCCTCCACGAAGGCTGGCGTCAGCGCATTGTCGTCCACACAGAGAATAGTAGCCATGGGCAGGGGAGCCGGGATTGAAAGCGTTAGGGAAATAAGCCGACCAGACGGCGGCGCTACCGCCCATGCAGACAGGGCCAAAGCGTAGAAACCGCTTCCCCTCAACCGTCAAACTGAGCCGTTGACATTCAGGCCCCCCCGACGGCGACTCGACCCTGAGGGTAGCTTCAACCGCTGACCAGCGCAGTCAGGAACTGTGCGAGGTCGGCAATGTACCCAACCAGAGTTCACTGCCTTCTAGGATAATTCCCAAGTCCAGGGCTATAGCCTTCAGTTGCCTGATTTACCTGGGCCCCAGTGCTCTCTCTGGAGTCGCAAGCGGTTAGCCGTTCCGGAGGCCCCACCCCTGGCTCCCGGTACCCTCGTCTAGCGCCCGCTCCTGCGGAGGCTTTGGTGGTCCCTCCAGCGGACTGGAGCCGTCTGGCCCCCCAGACCCTGGCCCATCAGTTTCTAAGCCATAGCGGTATTCGATCGCCAGGTGGGCGGCTATCTTTTGAAGCATAACGCCGGCATTGAGAGGTTTGGACACAACATCATCACAGCCAACGGCCAGGGCGCTAAGGTAGCCCTCCCCAGCCCTGGCGGCCAGGGCAATAATTTTGGTCGGTTTAAACTGCTCCATCGGCGTTTCGGGCCGTAGCTGGCTTTGCTCTATGTGGCGCAGGCGACGGGTGGTTTCGTAGCCATCCATCGCCGTCATCTGCAGGTCCATGCAGATCAGGTGAGGTTGCCATGCCGCCCAAATCGCGATCGCCTCATCCCCGTTGGTGGCCACCCGCAGATCAAACCCCAGCGGGGCCAGCAGCGTCTGCAACAGCACCCGGCTGGTCCAGTCCTCTTCCACAATCAAAATGCGACAGGGCGGCTGGTCCGAAGCCAGGGCCACCACTCGCTGGCCTGGGGGCAGTGGTTCTGTTACCCACTTCTTCGCCATCCCCAGCATGTCATTGATCAGACTGAGCAGGTGCTCACCGCTGTTGTAGATCAGGTTGGCCCCCTCCTGATGCTGGGCCGGTAGCGCTGTATCTTCAACCAGCAGTTGGCTGAGGCGCAAAATATTGTTGAGGGGGGGGGCGCAGATCGTGGCCCAGGTCGGCAATCAGCCGGTCTTTTAACCGATTGGCGGCTTCGGCGGTTTCTTTGGCCTGTCTGAGCTCAGCTGTGCAGGCCTCCACCCGCTGGGCTATTGTCTGGGCTCGCAGCGCCAGTTGCTGTACCGTATGGGTAAGGCGGACCTGAGTAACCTGAGTCTTGATCAAGTAATCGTCCGCCCCCTCTGTTAGCCAGGTCATAGCGTCTTCGGCCTGGGTTGGTTCGAGCAGGACGACTACCCCAGCGGTGGGCCACTGGGAGGACAGGGTAGCTAGGCTCCCGCTTCCAGCTCGGCTGTCCAGCAGAATGACATCGGGGATAGGCCTGTTTCCCGGCCTGCACCCGTCGAGATTTTCCACAAATTCGACCCGGAAATAGGCGGAATCTCCCAGCCACTGATAAACAAGCGCTTCGGAGGCTGTTTCACAGGCCAGGCACAGGATCGTCGTTGGAGCTGTTGTAGGAGAAGGGTACATACAGGTAACGATAAAGGCGGGCCAGGGCCAACACCCTAACTATTGAGGGTAATTGGCTATGACCCGCCTATCGAGAAAGTCGATTGTTCAGGAACATCTCCATAATGAAAAATAACTGTGACAATCTTGTGAAACCAGAACATTTTTCTGGATCACTTTTTTCTGGATCTATAGCCATCGCCTAAATTTTGGGGGTCAGGTTTCTGGGGCCAACGGGAGGCCGTAGGGCCGGAGAAGAGACCTATTCCTCTTCGTTGTAAGCCGCTTCGCAGCTCGTCTCCGCGGGGAAGGCATCGCCCAAAACACTCAGGCAGGTCTGGTTACCCCCCTGTCCCTTAGCCCGGTAGAGGGCTCTGTCGGCTGCTTCCAGCAGCCGATCGACAGGTTGGGACAGGCTGGGAATCTGGCTGGCGACTCCCAGGCTCAGGCTAACTTGCTCAAACTCCGGGCGCGGTACTACCAGCCGCAGTTCGGCAATCGCCCCCTGGACCTGCTCGGCCACCTGGGCTGCCCCCTGCAAATTGGTGTGGGGCAGCAGAATGGCAAATTCCTCCCCGCCGTAGCGAGCTACCATATCGGCCGGACGCTTGACCACCGAAGCGATCGCCTCGGCCACCTGCCGCAGACACTCATCCCCAACCCCGTGGCCGTACAGGTCGTTAAAGCGCTTAAATCGATCGATATCGCCCATAATCAAAGCGACCGGCGCCTGGAGGCGGGCCAGGCGCAGCCACTCCGCCTGCAGGTATTGGTCAAAGGCCCGCCGATTGGCTACCTGAGTCAACCCATCCTGGGTGGTCAACACCTGCAGCTCGGCAATGGTTGTCTGCAGTTGGTTGACGACCTGGCTGTACTGGGAGATGTCTCTCAGGCGGGCCACCAAACCATCGCCCAGGCGGGTGGCCATCAGCTCAAACCACAGCGGAATGTCGCCGTTGGGTTCGCAGAGTAGCTCATACTGAAGCGACTCATGCCGCTCAACCACCTGAATAAACAGATCCAGCAGGTTGTCGTGGGGAGAGTTGCTCAGTAGTTCGGAGAGGGTAGTCCCAGCCAGGTCGGCGGGCGATCGCCCTAGCCACTGGGCCAAGGCCGCATTGCCCACCAGGCAATCAAAATCTTCAATTTTGCCCTGCCGGTTGCGAATAGCCCTGAAGGCTGCAATGCCGTCGGCCAGGGAGTTTAGTACCTGGTTGAGCAACTGGTAGGACTGCTCTATGCGGGTGAGCGATCGCTGCTGAACCGCATTTTCCTGGCACAGTCGATTGTTTTCATTCTGCAGGCGAGTGTGCAGTTGCTGGGTCTGAAAGTGATAGCTGACCCGTGCCAAAACCTCCTCAATTTGAAAGGGTTTGGCAATGTAGTCCACCGCTCCCAGCCCAAAGGCTCTCACCTTATCCTCCACAGCATCGACCACACTGAGAAAGATGATCGGAATCTCGCGGGTTCTGGCATTGGCCTTGAGCCATTGGCACAGTTCGTACCCATTCATCTGGGGCATCCGAATGTCCAGCAAGACCATATCGGGCAGCGCGGTCTGTACCCGGGTCAGGGCCAGGGCAGCACTTTTGGCACAGCAAACCACATACCCCTCCGAAGACAGCGCCTGCAGCAATAGTCGCAGATTGTTAGGGGTGTCATCGACCACCAGAATTTCTTTTGGCCGTTCTCTCTGGCCTACTAGCGCAGACTCGTGCGACATAGCTCAGGAACTCACTCCGTAATCAGTAGGCGATTGTAATGGTTACTACCCTCCTCTAAAACTTGCTATCCGTAAGTTTAGACCGTTACCGATCCAAGAAATGCCTGTGGTGTCGCTCCTGGATTCATTGCTCTCCCCTCAACGGCATGCCGCCAAACAAGCCCTAACCAGAGCAGCCCTACGGATCTCTATCCTGAACGCAAACAATTGCCCTGAAGCCAACTTATAGCGATGGCTATAGCAGGCCAGGGTGCGATCAACTCGCCATACCCGCACGGGTAAGGATCCACGCGGGCATGGGGGGCTCCTGTGGATGGCCCAATGAAGGGCGGTAACCGCCGCTGACGGACCGTCTTGCAAATTCTAAGGGCTCTGGCGGCCAACCATAGCGATGGCTATTGCGCTTAGGACATTAGCCTCTTCCAAAGGCAAAAACTGGGGCGGCGCAATGGCCTATAGCCATCGCTTCAGGGGCATTGGCCATGTCCAAACCGTTCTGGCGATGGCTATATTAGCCTGTGGGACAATGTCCTTCCCAGCATCGCTAGGTTACTGACTAGGGTACTGACGGTGCAGCAGGAAAAAGAACGGTTGTGTTGCCCCCTTCAAGTCCATCAGCCCTAGCAGGGTATGGTCATCAACCTTACGAAAAACATCGTTGATGGGCAGGGTGTCGTAGATCATGGTGGCGCTTTCCTTGCCGCGGAAGGTCGTCATCCGCAGGCGGGCACAGGAGCGATCCGTCGAAAATAGGACAATGCCCAGCTGAAATAAATGGCCCAGGGCTGAGGCCTTGGGCAGGGGCCAGCGATCGAGCCAGGGGAGTAGGGGTAGCGCCCAGAGGGGATTGACGCTGGTGGTGCCGCCCCCGAGAGTCTCAAATACCAGCGGATGGACATCGTCAGCGGTTTCAAACCGTTTGCCATACCAGTGAAAGGCCTCCAGAGCACCGTCTAAGGGGTGCTGGGTGGGAAAGCTCGCCCCTTTCCAGGCGCCCATCATACTGTCAATCCCGACCGCATCGAGACTGTCGAACAGCGCCAGCGCCTCGGCTGGGGTGACTTCGCCCCTCTCAACTGCTTCCGAAAAGGTTTTCACGGCGAAATCTAAGGGGATTTATAACAACAGCGTCTGTCCAACCAGGGCCAGGGGGAACCAATGCCCCAGGCCGATTGAGCACCAACCCTTCTCTGCGTGTACCCGGCTCGCAGGAGCGTTGCCGCGCAATCTCCCTACGCGATCCCTGGGTTGAATTGGGATTTCCGCCAAGCGGATTTGGTGCAAGCTCACCCGCGCCCCGGGTCAGAGCCTTAATTGTAGAGCGTAGAGCCCAGTTCGACTCAGAGCCCCCTACTAAAAGGTATAAAAATCTGCAACCGTCAGGCCCTCTTCGCCACTAATATTGCACAGCCGATCGCGTGTAGTCCCGGAGGGGAATGGCCCGATTTAGCGCCAGGTTTTTTGCAAATCTAAACAGGCTGTCGTAGTTTCGCTGCCGACAAACTAAACGTCCATCGCCAGCATACTGGCTGCCGTAGTCGCATAGATCAATGGCAATGTCAGACACGTAGACCGCGAACGTTCGAGTTGCTGTAGTCATTGGGGTTGGCAACCTTTTATATGCAGATTTTTGGCAGGGTGAACAATCCGTTCAACAGCCCTCAAAAGGCTTTGAGTTGAGCCGGATCGACGTAGTAGCAGGCCGCGCTGTCTAGACAGATGCGAGCCCATCCGGCATCGCTGACATCAACCAGTTCGTAGGTGGTTTCTTGAATAAAAAAACCGCGATGGTCTCTGGTGCCAGGCAGCACAGAGTAACGGTATTTGCCGTCGTTTAGGGTATTCATGGTGGGTTGTTATAAAGACTTTTGTTGGGCAGGAGGATTTTCCTACCCTTTAAGTTTAGATGAAGCAAGTATGAGACAAGTCTATTTTTTGCGAATTAATTTTAATCTTTACTTTAAATTTCTAAATTGTTGTTTCAAATACGTTTTCAGTCCTTGGGGCATCAATACCAGGGACAGCGGCGGCTCTAATCGATAGGCGATAGCGTCACAATCCGCTCGGCTACCCGCAGTTTGGCCGAGCGCGCCCGGGGGTTTTGGCTGACTTCAGCGTCGGTTGCAATGACAGGTTTTTTGGTGATCACCTTGAGGTCGGGGGAGTTTTTGAGTGAATGCTTAACCAGCCGATCTTCGAGGCTGTGAAAACTGATGATCACCAGTCGTCCCCTTGGGGCCAGCCAGGTGGGGGCCAGCTTCAGCAGGGTTTCTAGCACCTCCAGCTCGCGGTTGACCGCAATCCGCAGGGCCTGGAAGGTGCGGGTGGCGGGGTGAATGCGGCCGTAGCGGTAGCTGCGGGGCACGCAGGCGGCAATTGCCTCGGCTAGGTCGGTGGTGGTTTGCCAGGGGCGCTGATCGACAATTTTGCGGGCAATCCGGCGCGAAAGTCGCTCTTCGCCAAGGGTGTAGATCAGATTGGCCAGCTCGGTTTCGTCCCAGTGGTTGACGATATCGGCGGCAGTGAGGACCTGGCGCGGGTCCATGCGCATGTCGAGGGGGGCGGGGTGCCGAAAGCTAAAGCCGCGATCGCCGCGATCCAGCTGCACCGAACTCACCCCCAGGTCGGCCAGAATACCGCTAAAAGCCGCTCCCCCAGGCGTGAAGTCGGCAAAGTTGCCGTGCCAGAGGCTGGCCCGATCGCCAAACTCGGCCAGGTTGGCGCGGGTAGCCGCGATCGCCGTGGCATCCTGGTCGATCGCCACCAGGCTCACCGTCGGGTCCGCCTCTAAAATCAGGCGACTGTGGCCTCCACCCCCCGCCGTAGCATCCAAATAGCGCCTGCCGGGCTGAATATTAAGTCCTTCGATCACCGACTCAGGCAGCACCGGCACATGACTAAACTCTGGCTCTGCCATCAGCAATCTCAATCCTTGCCCCAGGGCGTGTTATCCATTCCGGCTACAATCCTTCGCCTTCAGAAAGGCTAGGGGTTGTAGCCGCCGTCTCGGCGGCCATCACCAGCGAAATGATGACAGCCCCTGTGTCGCAACCTGTATCGCAAACTTAGGCGATACCCATTAAGATACTCAAAGATATAGCAGAACCGTACTTTGGCCATTGGGTAGCCCCTATGTCAATTATTGAAACCAAGACCGAGCCCATGGTGCTCAACATGGGTCCTCACCACCCCTCGATGCACGGGGTACTGAGGCTGATTGTCACCCTCGACGGCGAAGATGTAATCGACTGCGAGCCGGTAATTGGCTACCTGCATCGGGGCATGGAAAAGATTGCCGAAAACCGCACCAATATTATGTTTGTGCCCTACGTCAGCCGCTGGGACTACGCGGCGGGCATGTTCAACGAGGCCATTACCGTCAACGCCCCCGAAAAGCTAGCCGACATCGAGGTGCCCAAGCGAGCCAGCTATATCCGCGTGATCATGCTGGAGCTGAACCGGATTGCCAACCACCTGCTGTGGCTGGGGCCCTTTCTGGCCGACGTCGGTGCCCAGACCCCCTTCTTCTACATTTTCCGCGAGCGGGAGATGATCTATGACCTGTGGGAGGCGGCCACCGGCTACCGCATGGTCAACAACAACTACTTCCGCATCGGCGGGGTGGCCGCCGACCTCCCCTACGGCTGGCTCGACAAGTGCATCGACTTCTGCGACTACTTCATGCCCAAGGTCGACGAGTACGAAAAGCTGATCACCAACAACCCCATTTTCCGCCGTCGCATCGAAGGAATTGGCACCATCACCCGCGATGAGGCGATCGCCTGGGGGCTGTCTGGCCCGATGCTGCGGGGCTCTGGCGTCAAGTGGGACCTGCGTAAGGTGGACCACTACGAGTGCTACGACGACTTTGACTGGGAGGTGCACTACGAAACCGCTGGCGACTGCATGGCCCGGTACCAGGTGCGGATCCGCGAAATGCGGGAGTCGGTCAAGATCATTCGCCAGGCCTGTGCCCAGATTCCCGGCGGCCCCTTCGAAAACCTGGAGGCCAAGCGCATGGCCGAAGGCCCGAAGTCGGAGTGGAACAGCTTTGACTACCAGTTCATCGGCAAAAAAATCGCTCCCACCTTCAAAATTCCCGCCGGGGAGCACTACGTGCGGCTGGAAAGCGGCAAGGGTGAGCTAGGCGTCTTCATCAAGGGCAACGACACCATTTTCCCCTGGCGGTTCAAGGTGCGCGCCGCTGACTTCAACAACCTGCAAATTTTGCCCCACCTGCTCAAGGGGGTCAAAGTAGCCGACATTATGGCGATTCTGGGCAGCATCGACATCATTATGGGGTCGGTGGATCGCTAGGCGGGCGCTCTACACTTGCCCTCGAGTAGCCTCAAAAGGGCCAAAAGGGGCCATACCCCAGCGCAGGTTTTAGAGCGGATCGACTACTATAGCGGTGGCTACCCTGCCTGGAGAACTGGCCAGGCCTCTGGCCGTGGGCTGGGTCAGCTTCAGCTCAGCCCCCCTGTTCCTGATCATCCCGTCGCCTGTGACCTCTCTCCCCTCTACTCCGTCCCGCCAGCTTGCTCGACAGCGCCGCATTCGGCAGGCCAAACGACGTCGGGCTGTAACCCTCGCTGTTTTGCTGCTGGTGGGAGTGGGGGGCCTGGGCCTGCGATCGCTGCCCACCCGCTCCCTGCGACAGCTGCAAAGAACCGTGTGGGTCAGCCACCCGGAGCCGCTGGCCATGTCTGGCGGCGATCCTTACATTCGGGCGTTGATGCGTACCATCTCGGCGGCTGAGTCCAACATTAACCAGCCCTACAACGTGCTCTACGGCGGGAAAATCATCCCTCAACTCAACCGTCATCCCAATATCTGCATCGAGATTGTGGCTGGTCCCAATCGGGGACGCTGCACTACCGCTGCCGGTCGCTACCAGTTTTTGACCGGCACCTGGCAGGAAAAAGCCCGCCTTTACCATCCCAAATCCTCGAGCTGGTTTGGGGCCTGGGGCGACTACAGCTTTGACCCCGAATCGCAGGATTTGGTGGTCTATCACTGGCTCAAAGATACTTCGGCCTGGAATTTTGACATTGCTACGGCCCTGCGCGATGGCCAACTGGACGCAGTGCTACGGCGCCTCTCTGGCACCTGGACCAGCCTCGGCTACGGAATTGAGTCCAACAGTATGACGGCCCGTTTGCCCCGCATCTATGACAATTTGCTGAGGGAGGAGCTGGAGCAGTCTTCTTCCACTCAGCTGCGCCAGTAGTCTGAACTATTAGTATGAATATTAATCTGAATAAAGACCCGACCCGCCGATATGGATATACCGGTGGGCCGGGGGACTCAACATTAGCCTGGCCAAGGGGGAACTACAGCCCAGACAGCCCCCATTCCGCAAAGTCATGACCAACCGGTTATCATCCCAGCGGCAATGCCAAGAGCGCCGTTATCATCACCAGGTAGAGGGGTATCGCCACCGAGATGAAGCTGCTGGCAAAGCGCGTATCCAACTGATTTTCCTGGACAAAGATCAGCGTCAACAGGCTGGGGGGGAGTCCCGACCCCACCAGCACCGCTGCCCGCTCCACCCCGTCCAGGCCAAAGACCATCGTCGCTACCCAGCCCAACCCCAGGCCAGCCCCGACCTTGGCCAGAGCCAGCAGCAGGTACCGCCAGCCTTCCCCCAGCTGCAGCTCAAACTCCATGCCCACCAGCAGCAGCACCAGCAGCAGGAAACCGTTGCTTACAATATCCAGCAGGCCGAGCAATAGGGCGTCGGTAGCGCCCAGAACGTTTAGCAGCAGCCCCAGCAGAATGGCCCAAAAAAACGGCGTTCGGGCGAGCTTTGTGCCCACCGCCCGCGCCGTCACCCCGGCCTGGCCAAACCAGGCCGACAGGCAGTACACCACCGTCAGCAGATAAATAGCCTGGGCCAGATCAAACAACACAATTCGGCTCAACCCTACCTCACCAAAGGCCAGCAGCATAATCGGATAGCCCAGGGCACCCCCCTCAAAGGTGGGGAACGTGGTGATTAAGGCTCCGGCCCTGGCCCGATTCCAACCCAGCCAACGCAGTCTGAGGCCGGCTATGGTCGTCAGTCCCAGGACCACCAGCAGAGCCGAGAGCGGCAAATAGACGAGGTCAGGCGCTATGGCGGCGGTGGCCAGGGCCCTGAGAATGACCGCCGGCAGGGCCAAATGGGTGAGCAACCGGCCAATGGTTTTGGCATCGCCTGGGCCCAGCACCCCAGCTCGTTTTAGCCCATAGCCGATGCAGCCAACTAAAATCATCGGCACAAGTTGAATAAGCATAGGCGTGCGGCGCTGGCGGGACTTTCACCATCATCCCCCAGCTGCGTCGCCGGCTGAGGGCTGCTCAAGGGGGGGTGAGGAGTTGGACCGCCTCACCGAAGCTGGTGAGGTTACAGGGGGGGAGACTTCCGCCTTTTTGTATAAATTGAACTTTCTAAAATTGCCGATAATAGTGGGACTAGTTTCACCAGGGGCATTCTCCGTGCCCCTGGTTGGGGAGGTTAGCTCTCCCAGGTCTGAGCGCCCGTCAAGCCTACGGTGGGCTGAGAACAGCTACCTTGCCACGCGGCCGGAGCCATAGAGCTAGCCAGGAACCAAACTCCTCTGAGCCTGAAAATCGTCTGCGCTAAGGCTACAGAGTGTAATGTGTGGAGTATGGCTAAATGAACGAAAAACCGACGTCTGACTCGATGGCGGTGCCGAGTTCGCTGTTTTTGATTCCCTATGCGTTTTTGTCGGCCTCCAGTCTGGGAGACGGGATGCTCGACGAGGTGGTGATAGATGCGCTGTGTGCGATTCGCCTGCACCTGGACATGGAAGTCGCCTTTATCTCTGAGTTTTCGGAGGGCTATCGGCGCTTTCGCTACGTCGATTCGGCTTTGGAGAACTCGCCCATTGCCGTCGGAGATTCAGGCCCGCTGGAGGAGAGCTACTGCCAGCGGGTGGTCGATGGTCGGTTGCCCGAGCTGATTCAGGACGCCAGTCAGGTACCGGCGGCGTTGGATCTAGCGGTTACCACTGCCCTACCGGTGGGTGCCCACCTGAGCGTGCCCATCCGCCTGGACAGCGGCGAGGTCTACGGCACCTTCTGCTGCTTTAGCACCCGGCCCAACTTTACCCTGGGCGATCGCGACCTGGCCATCGTGCGTCTGTTTGCCGACTTTACCGCCCGCCAGATTGGGCGCGAGTTTGCCGCCGAGCGCGATCGCCGGGAGATGACCCAGCGAGTGTCCTCGGTGCTTCAGGCCGAAGCCTTTACCGTCGTTTACCAGCCCATTATCGACCTGCTGCGCAACCGGGTGGTTGGCGTTGAGGCCCTGACCCGGTTCTGGTCGCGACCGATTCGCAGCCCCGACATCTGGTTTGCCGAAGCCTCCCAGGTGGGCTACAGCGAGCAGCTTGAAATAGCGGCGATCGCCAAAGCGCTGGATTGCCTCAACGCCATTCCCGAGGATGTGTACCTGTCGCTCAACGTTTCGCCTGAGAACATTCTCAACGGCGCCATTCATCGGGTCCTGGAGGGGATCCCCCTCCACCGCATCGTGCTGGAGGTGACCGAACATGTCGCCATCCCGGACTATACCCAGTTTGACGAACAGCTATCCCGCCTGCGCTACCCCCCGCCGTCGGCAGGGGCAGAGCCCAGTGCCGGCGGCGATCGCGGCCTGCGGCTGGCCGTCGACGATGCCGGGGCGGGCTACGCCAGTTTTCGCCACATCCTGCAGCTCAACCCCGACATCATCAAGCTCGACATCGCCCTGATTCGCGACATTGACACCGACACTACCCGACGGGCCCTGACCGCTGCTCTGGTGGGCTTTGCCCGCGAAACCAACAGCCTGCTGATCGCCGAAGGCATCGAAACCGAGGCAGAGCTAGCCACCCTCCAGCAGCTAGCGGTCAATACCGTTCAGGGCCACCTGCTGGGGTATCCCCGTCCCATTGACGAAACCAGTGCCCTATTCTAGGGACCGTCATCCCCTGGCGGTGTTTCAAGCAATGGCTGCAACCGCTAACCCGGTTGTCGGGGCGGGTGGGGCAAGGCCTGGGGTGGGAGGTTCGTGACCGGGACGGCTGACCCGACCCAGACCCCCTGGCGGGATCCGGCACTCCTGCCGATCGCATCTAGCAATTCACCGTGTATTCTATAGTGTCAGTCCGACCCGAGACCCCGATCCGTAGCCCCAGGCAGTTATCTAAGGAGACAGCGTATGTGTGGCATTGTGGGATACATTGGCACCCGGCCCGCCGCCGACATCTTGATGGATGGCCTGCGTAAGCTCGAATATCGCGGCTACGACTCCGCTGGCCTCGCCACCGTGTACGAAGGTGAGCTGCACTGCGTGCGGGCCAAGGGCAAGCTGCAAAACCTCCAGGACAAACTCGACGGCCAGGCCAACCCCGCCCGCCTCGGCATTGGCCACACCCGCTGGGCCACCCACGGCAAGCCCGAGGAGTACAACGCCCACCCCCACCGCGACGGCTCCGGGCGGCTGGCGGTGGTGCAAAACGGCATTGTCGAAAACTACCGCGAGCTGCGGGAGACCCTCAAGGCCCAGGGCCACCAGTTTGTCTCCGATACTGACACTGAGGTGGTGCCCCACCTGATCGCCCAGCACCTCAGCGAGCTTGGCTCCGCCGAGATCCAGGGAAAATCCCCGCTGCTGGAGGCCACTCGCCGCGCCTGCCAGGAGCTGCACGGGGCCTTCGCCCTGGCGATTGTCTCCGCCGACTATCCCGACGAGCTAGTGGTGGTGCGCCAGCAGGCTCCCCTGGTGATTGGCTTTGGCCAGGGCGAGTTTTTCTGCGCCAGCGACACCCCGGCGATCGTGCCCTATACCCGGGCCGTGCTGCCGATGGAAAACGGCGAACTGGCCAGCCTGACGCCATTGGGAGTAGAGGTGTACAGCTTTGGGGGCGATCGCCAGCGCAAGCACCCCATCACCCTGAACTGGAACCCGATCATGGTGGAAAAGCAGGGCTTCAAGCACTTCATGCTCAAAGAAATCTACGAGCAGCCTGGCGTGGTACGCACCGCCCTGGAAACCTACATCAACAGCGCCTGGACGCCGGATAGTGCCAACACCCCCCTCTCCCCCATTGGCCTGGGCCTGCCCGACGAGGTGCTCGACGACCTGGAACACCTGCAAATTGTGGCCTGCGGCACCAGCTGGCACGCCGCCCTGGTGGGCAAATACCTGATCGAAGCGCTGGCCAACCTGCCGGTGATGGTGCAGTACGCCTCCGAGTTTCGCTACTCGCCCACGCCGCTGATTCCCAACACCCTCACCGTGGGCGTCACCCAGTCGGGGGAAACCGCCGACACCCTCGCCGCCCTGGAGATGGAGCAGGAGCGCCGCGCCGCCCACCCCGACCCCCGCTTTGCCCCCCGCATGGTGGGCATCACCAACCGTCCCGAAAGCTCGCTGGCCCGGCTGGTGCCCCACATCATCGACACCCATGCGGGCATTGAGATCGGCGTGGCGGCCACCAAAACCTTCACCGCTCAGGTGATGGCCTTTTACTTCCTGGCCATCGATCTGGCCTACCGCCGCCAGACCCTGGGGGGCGATCGCATCGAGGCCATTCTCAACGGCCTGCACCAGCTGCCCGCCTACATCGAGCAGGTGCTGGAAAGCCAGGAGCGCTACATCGAAGATCTGGCCCACGACTTCAACGAAACCCAGGACTTTATCTTTTTGGGCCGGGGCATCAACTTCCCCATCGCCCTGGAGGGGGCGCTGAAGCTCAAAGAGATCAGCTACATCCACGCCGAGGGCTACCCGGCTGGGGAAATGAAGCACGGCCCCATCGCCCTGCTGGACGCCAAAGTGCCGGTGGTGGCGATCGCCATGCCCGGCAGCGTCTACGACAAAGTGCTCTCCAACGCCCAGGAGGCCAAGGCCCGCGACGCCCAGCTGATCGGCGTGGTGCCCATGAACGACACCGATGCCGCCGAAACCTTCGATCGGCTGCTGCCGGTGCCCCCGATAGACGAGCTGCTGTCGCCGATCGTGGCGGTGATTCCGCTCCAGCTGCTGGCCTACCACATCGCCGCCCGGCGCGGTCTGGACGTTGACCAGCCCCGCAACCTGGCCAAAAGCGTGACCGTAGAATAGGGAGAAAAATAGGGGGGATGGCTCTTTTGCTACCCCCCCTTGAGGGAAGCCTGCATTTACGGAGCGGAGCTGGGCGGGCTCACTTTACCCCCCGCAGGGCCAGCATCCAGCGGTTGGGCTTGCTCTTGGTGCGGGCGGTCACGTGCCAGACCCGGCTGCCGGAGAGGTGGTTGACCACCGCTACCATGCCAATCAGCGCCTTGAGCCAGAAGTAAATGGGCGACAGCAGGCAGTACAGCACCCCGTGGCGGCGGGTGTAGGTGCAGGCGGTGGGGCGCAGCTCCATGGCCACCGCCACCTGAAGCAACACGCTGAGGGTGAGTAGGCCCATCAGCACCAGGTTGAGGTTCTCGAAGTTGAGGTCGCGATCGCGATCGCTGAGGTAGATGCTGAGCAGCATGGGCACCACCTGCCACACCAGGGCGTAAAATCCCTGGCTGAATAGCAGCATCAGCGTCCAGTAGGGTTTTTGGGCGGCGTCCAGGTGGGGCGATCGCAGCACGGCCCCCAGGTACAGCCCGGCCACCTCCAGCCAGCCCTGGCTCCAGCGCTGGCGCTGCAGCCACAGTCCGCGCAGGTTGTCAGGGGCCAGTTCCGTGGTGACAATGGCCGGATCGTGCACCGGGCGGCAGCCCTTCAGCAGGCTCCGTACCGTGATGTCGATATCCTCGGTCAGGCGGGTGGGGTGAAAGCCCAGGGGGCGCAGGGCCGCAGTGCGCCAGTAGCCGTTGGAGCCGCCAAACAGCGCGGTATCTGCCAGCAGCGATCGGCCGTAGTGGCTGACCCCGTAGATGCACTCAAACTCCACCGCAATCAGCTGAGTCAGCCAGTTGTCCTGGGCATTGCGGACGATGTTGCGCCCCTGCACCATGTCGTAGCGGCCCTGGTAGAGCCAGGCCCAGGCCCGGCTGAGGCAGTCGGCGGCCGGATGGTGATCGGCGTCAAAGATGGCGGTCATCTCGCCAGTGGCCACCTGCAGCGCCGCGTTCAGGTTTTCGGCCTTGGAGTGGCTGTGGGCCACCGGCAGCAGCACCAGGGCCGGGTAGCGGCGGGCCAGGGCCTGCAGGTGGGTTTCAACCGGCAGGCGCACTGGGGTGTTGTAGGCCAGAATAATTTCCCATCCCTGGGCGGGCGGGGTCACCTGGGTCAACCAGTGGAGCAGGGTTTCCTCAATAATGTCCTGCTCGTTGGGCAGGTAGGCAGCCACGATGATAGAGACAAACGGCAGGGCAACCTGGGCGGGCAGCCGCTCGGGGGTGAGGGCAGGCCGAGCAACGGTTGAGGGCGGCCGGCGGCGCGGCCGGATAGGGCCCCAGCGCTGCAGCAGCCCCCGGTTAAACCAGGGGTTGGACCGGCGACAGCTGTAGATCACCACGGCGGTTTCGGTATTGATCACCACCAGTCCAACCAGGGAGACCACCAGCAGCGCCCCCTGCAAAATTCCCAGACTGTAGTTGTGATTTAGGGCAACAATGTACACCGCCACCGGTATCCACAGTAGCCAGGTGCTCAACCAGAGTAGCCGCCTGGCCGTGGCCAGAACAGGCTCAGCAAACAGCGCCAAGCTCGACTTCATAGGCGGGGAGTAGCTCCTTAGGGGTGGGTAAAAAGGCCAGCAGGGCGATGGTATAAACCCGTGGGTCCGCTGGCGGAGGACAGCATTGATCTCAGATTGATCGGGGTGGCTAACCCCTGGTGCCGCGCCTGGACAGGCCAGTCCGCTGGGATAGACTCAGTTGACAGGTTGATCAAAGGTCTAATCCCTATCGTGATGGCTCTCCCTGGGCCGCTAACGACCGTAAACCATTATGACAAGGCCGATAGGTTGGTAGGGAACCCCCAACCGGAACCACTGGTATCCCAACTCCAACCGGCGCTGCCCATCTGCTGATTGTCCCAAAAAAGAACGTTTTTTCGTGATCCCTGGGGGCGATTCCTGGACCCCAGGCGCTAGTCTCGCAGGTCACTATCCTGGCGATCGCGGCGGTAGCGGGGGTCGCGCCAGGCCCCGCCTACGCCGCGCAAAATGCCGCGCCCAATCAGTCCAATGCCCCGCCCGATCACGTCGGTGAGGACGTAGACAATGCCGCTGCCCACCAGCGATACCGTCGAGCGAAACCGGGGGGCGATCGCGTCGCGGGCCTCCACCGCCAGGGTGACCGCCCGCTGCACCCCCGACAGCTGCTCCAGTTCGTCGCGCCGGGGCGAGTAAATGGTCTCGCTCTGGAGGCCGCGCTCGGTGAGCACAAACAGGCGGTGCTGGCTTTCAAAAATGGCCTTGGGCTCGTTGATCAGCCCGTCCCAACGGTAGCGCCAGGACAGATCGTTGCGGAAGCGCTCGATGTCGCGGCTGGTGATCAGGCGGCGGTGGTAGAGGTTTTTCTTCAACAGTTCCACGTCGGCAAAGTGGTTGAGCACCGGCTGCACCACGGCATTGGCCAGCTGAATCAGCAGATGCTCCAGCAGGATCTGGCTGCGGGCCATGGCATCGGGGCTGGCGGCTTCGTAGATGCCCCCGTCCACCATCAGCGATTCGTTAAACAGCAGGTGCCCCAGCAGCTCGGGCACCAGGGGGATGCGATCGAGAATGGCGGCCTTCACCACCGGGGCCTCCCCCACCAGGGTCGGCACCACCGGCTGCTCCAGGTTGCCCACCTGGAGGGTGTAGTAGCGGCCAAAGAAGTCGGTGATGGTGGCCTGCCACAGATCCTGCAGCACCAGGGAACTCTTTTCGCCCAGCTGACCGGGCAGCACTCCGGCCTGACGCAGGCTGTCGAGGCTGTCTTCGACCTTGCGCAGCACCAGGTAAAATAGCTCCCGCTTCTTGTCGTCGCGCAAAATGTCGGTTTCCAGGGGAATTCCGCTGGTGTTGTTGAGCTGCCCCTGAAATTTTTTAAATACCTGCTCAAAGATCAGGGTGGCCAGGTCGCTCTGGTTGAGGGCAAGGCGGTCGGCGGTCGCCACCGCCAGGGCGTCCTCCTGGGGACCTGCCGCTTGCTGGGGGGGGCGGGCCAGGCGGGGGGGAGCGGCGGTGGACACCAGCCCGTCCCGGCGCATCTCGGTTCCAGGAAGGTCGCCTTGCCCTGGCCTCGCCGCCGTCCGCTCGGTTTCGCCGGGGGTGGCCAGCAACCTGCACATCAGCCAGCGGGCCGCCCGCAGCTCTCGGTAGCGCCCCGACAGCACGGCCTCCTCCAGCAGCGTCCCTCGCCCCCGCCGCTGTTCAGCTTCAATCTGGGCCATGGCCGCCTCAATTTGCCGCACTGACGATCGCCTGAGGTTGAGGCGCAGGGCCACGAGGGCATTGCGCGATCGCAAGGCGCCGGGGTCGGGTCGCTCAGTCAGGGTCACCCTGGGCGAGAGCTCGGGGGCTGGGCCGGGGGCAGTGGGCAGTGGGTCGGGCTGGGCAGGCTGAGGGGGCGACCCCAACTGCTGAATCAAAGCCCCCAGCTCGGCGACGGCCAGGCTGCGGGGGGCAAAGCCGTCGGCACCCATCTGGCGGGCGGCGGCCTCCAGCACTGGCTCGGCCTGGGCGCTGAGCACCAGCACGGGCAGGGTGGGGTAGCGGGCCTTGATGTCGGCACAGAGCTGTAATCCGGGCAGCTGGTCGGGTTGCCCCGCCCCCAGGCCCAGATCGAGAATTACCAGGTCGAGGTCGGGGCGGGGTGGGTCGGCCTGGTCCCAGGCCTCGGCCCAGGCCGGGGGCGGTTCGGGTGCCCAGCCCTCGGCGGGGGAAGCCTCGCGCTCGGCGGGATCGGTGCGGCTGGTCAAAATGGCCAAGGTATCGTCAGCCCGGGTGGCCTCGGCCACAACGCTGTACCCGGCAGTTTGCTCCAGCCAGATCCGCAGGCCCAGGCGAAAGACCGGGTCTTCGTCTACCAGCATCAGGCGCAGGGGAGCAGTTGTCATTCTGACTCAGTCGTTGCGGAACTTCCCCCACCGGGCACCGGGCGACCCTCTGCCTCCCAGATCGACCAGATGTAGGCCCGCTCGGCCTTCCAGAGGGCGATCGCGGTTCTGGCCTCGCCGGAGAGGGCCCGCCCTGGGGCAATCTGGCCAGCCAGGTTGATCGCCGCCGTCAGGCTGCCGCCGTAGGCTAGCTCCTTAGCCCGATCCAGAATCGGCTTGTCTTCGGCGATTTGAATCGAGGCGGTCCACTCCTGCACCAGCCCCTGGGCGCGGCTGTGGAGGGCCCGGCCGGGGGCGATTTTGTTGGCCTCGGCGATCGCCTCGCTGAGCTGATCCTGCTCGGCCAGGGCCACCGCCGCATCGAGGATGGGGCGGTCCTCGATCACCTGAATCTCCTGCTGCCACTCGGCGATCAGGGTTTGGGCCTCCACCCGCAGGGCGCGACCGATCTCCACGGCGGCGGCCCTGGCGATCGCGGTTTCGAGCGCGGGAATGGTGCCGGGGCGAGCCAGGCGGCGGGCCTCGGTGAGAATGGGGCGATCGGCGATGCGCTGCAGGTTGGCCTGCCACTGGGCTACCAGGGTCTGGCCCTGGATGCGCCGGGGGCGATCGATCGCAACCAGCTGGGCCTGGTGCATGGCCCACTGGTAGGTGATTCGCTGACCCAACCGGGCCACCCGATCGCTAAACGTCAGCCGCCTCAAATCCTCTAGCTGTTCGCTCAGCTGCTCCCTTGATGCCTCTGATGCCAGATCGCTCGTCCCGTAGGGACTGGTTGTCGGGAGCCGATCGACGGCGCTGAGCGCCGCCATCAGCCCAAACAGCTGGCCGTAGCGGGGGACCAGCCCTTCGCCGCTGGGTTCGGCCTGCTGGGCCAGAACCTGGGCGTGGCTCAGGGCCAGCAGCTCCTGGGCGGCAGGCAGCAGGTCCGGGCTGGGGGGCACCACGCGGGCCAGCTCCATGGCGCTGTCGCGGTTGCCCACCTGCCAGCGCTGAAGGGCAACATCCAGCACGGTTTTGCTCCAGGCGTCGATGTCCTTTTCGGCCGCGGGCCACACCTGGCTGCGCAGATCGATGGCGCGGGCCAGATCCACCGCCTGGCGCAGGTTCTCGATCTGGTTGGTGTTCGCCAGGTCGCGGGCCTGCAGCAGCTGGTCCCAGGCCCGCTGCTCAATCAAAAACTGCTGCTGCCAGAACACGTAGCGAGTGGTGCGCCAGTAGTCGCTCTTGAGGGATTTAAACGCCTGCAGGTGGGTTTTAGCCAGTTCCCAATCGCTGGCCGCCAGGGCGGGTTTGAGCTCAGCCTCGATCGCCCGTCCCTGCTCCCAATCCTGCCGCCACTCAAAAATCACCGCCTGGGCCGGTTTGCGCAGGGGCGTATTGAGGGGAATCTTTTCCGCCAGATCGACCGCTGCCTCCAGCTTGCCCGCCTGCGCCCAGCGGTTGGCCAGCACCAAAATTTGCTCCGAGGCATCCTTCAGGACATCCTGGGCCTCGTCGTACTTGGAGTGGGTTCTGGGCCAGTTGGCGGTCAGCAGCACCGACTGCACCAGGCTGTTGGGTTCCCCCGTGCGGGCCTGGGCTTCGGCACAGAACAGCAGGTCACTCTCCGAGTGAAAGGGGGTAATTTGATCGCAGTCGGGCAGGGGCGGAATGCGGGTCAGCCACATCAGAGCCCAACCGCAGAAAACCCCCGACCCAGTCAGCAACAGCAGCCACAGGGTCAGCCAAAACCATTCCCAGGGCTTGACCTGGCGGTTCGGTTTAGGCCGCTGCCGACGCGAACTCAAGGGTGAAGAGGCCGGTGTAGATGCCATGACGTCGAACTACCGAGAGCGAGCTGTAGAATCTAGACTGTCAGGACGACATGGGTTGGCCTGCATCGGCTCAAACCGCCGCTGAAAGCAGAGATGCTGACACATTGTAGAAGCAATCGATAGACTTGAACCCTAGATTTTAGGCCTATTTTTTTGAGGAGGAATAGCACCGGTATGGCGGACGGCAGCAACAACCCCTTGAGCAGTTGGCCCCCCAGGGCTATGCCAGTGAAACATTGGCCCTGGCGGGCGATCGCCCTGACGGCCCTGCTGGGGCTGGCGGTTACGCCAGTGGTCGCCAGCGATCAGCTGCGGCAGGTTTTAATCAGTCGTCGCTGTGTGGGCTGTAACCTCAGTGGTATGGTGCTGGCCGGGGCCAATCTAGAAGACGCTGACTTGACCGGGGCCAACCTGGCCGGGGCCAACCTCAGCCAGGCCCGCCTACCCCGCGCTCAGTTGCCCCAGGCCGACCTGCGCCAGGCCAATCTCAGCCAGGCCGTAATCAGCCAGGCCAACCTGTCGGAGGCTGATCTGGCCGGGGCTAACCTGGACCGAGCGACCCTCACCGGTAGCCGTTTGGTCAATGTCCACGCGCCCGGGGTCAACCTGGCGAATGCTGAAGCCCGCAACAGCAACTGGTCCGGCAGCGACCTCAGCGACAGCCGCATGGATGGCGCCTCCCTGGCCCAGGCGGGCTTGGCCCAGGCCAATCTGAGCCGCGTTACCCTGACCGAGGGTCGCCTTTACCGCGCCAATTTGATCGGAGCCCGGCTGGAGGAGGCCGACTTTACCGGGGCCGACCTGCGGCAGGTGCTGATTCGAGATGCCCTGGTCACCGGTGCCAACTTCACCGACGCCGATCTGCTGGGGGCCAATGTCGCTCGCACCGACTTCAGCACCGCCCGGTTCTGCAACACCCGCATGGCCAACGGCGAGATCGACAACCGGGACTGCCCGACACCCAGCCCCTAGGAGCTGTCATCAATTAGTCGCCACCGTAGCCACTGTAGGGTGGGCACTGCCCACCGCAAGGGAAACGTTTGCTGGAAGTTGCCCTTGCCTTGACCCGCAGATGAGGGTGCCAAGGTCACAGGTCAACATTACAGGACGTTTGCGGAGGGATCTAATGCGGTGACCTGAGCCGTTGGGATTAGACTTTATCCCAGTAACTAGCGGTCCTTGAGGGAAGCATGCCTCCACATTTGCGTCCACATTCCCTGTCCCGGCGGCGATTTTTGCAGGGGTCGACGGCGGCAGCCGCGGCGGTAACCCTGGCCAACTGCCAGCGATCGCGGCCCAACTCAACCCAGTCCAGCCCTGGGTCAACGGGGCCACTGCACATTTACACCTGGGCCGACTACGCCGACAGCGAGGTGTTCGATCGCTTTACCCAGGCCACGGGCATCCCCATCGTGGTGCAAACCTACGACTCCAACGAGCTGATGCTGACCAAAATGCAGGCCGGCGGTGGGCAGCAGTTCAGCATTCTGTACCCCTCCGACTACATGGTGCAGCAGATGGTTGAGCTGGGGCTTTTGGCCGAGCTGGACCACAGTCGGCTCAGGGGGCTGGAGGACCTGCGCGGCCCCTGGCAAAACCCGGCCTACGACCCCAACAACGCCCACAGCGTGCCGCTGAGCTGGGGCACCACCGGCCTGATCTACGACACCACCCAGCTGGCCACGCCCCCCACCGACTGGGACTACCTGTGGGAGCAGCAGGCGATGCTGGCGGGCAGACTTACCCTGCTCGACGACCTGCGGGAGACTCTGGGGGCCAGCCTGGCCTCCCTGGGCTATTCCTACAACGCCACCGAGCCCCAGCAGATCGGGGCGGCCTTTGAGCGGCTGCGGGCGCTGAAGCCTGCGATCGCGCAGTTTCTTAGCTTTGGCTGGGAAGACCAGCTGGTCACGGGGGATCTGAGCCTCTGCATGACCTACTCGCACCTGGGCAATGTTCTGCCCGCCGAGCACCCCAACCTGCGCTACGTCATCCCCGCCTCGGGCAGCTCCCTGTGGACCGATACGATGGTGATTCCCAGGGATGCGCCCCACCCAGAGGCGGCCTACGCCTGGCTCAACTTCATGCTGGAGCCCGAAAATGCGGCCCACGCGGTGGAACGACTGCGCTTTGCCACCCCCAGCCAAACGGCTTTTGCCCTGCTGCCCCCCGAACTGCAAGAGAGCGAAACCCTGTTCCCGCCCGAGTCGGTGCTGGCGAACTGCGAGGGCATTGCCCCCCTGGATGCCGCCACGGCTGAGCTGTTCGATCGCTACTGGACGGAGCTGACCAGCGCCTAGCGCCTGTGATCAGGTTGATGGGTACGGGCTTCGCCCTTTGCCCGTCCCAGGTTTAGTCACTACCCACTTACCTCAGGCGCTGATTAAGGGCGTGGCCCGGGCCTGAAAGTTGGCGCTCATCAGGGCCGCTACGGCTGCCTCGGGGTCTTTGACCCGAAACTGCGCCCCCAGCCGCACAAACTGGCGCTGCTGGTTGGCCCCAATTACCGCAATCACCGGCACCCGCGCGTACTTGGGGTCGTCGCCCTGGTTGTTGCGAATCACGTTGCGAAGGCGGTGCTGCTGCTCGATGTCGCCCGCCAGGCGCGGGTCTAGCTCCACCATCACCATCCGCACGTCTTCGACGGGTTCGGCGTCGTCGATGATGAACTGGACGCGATCGTCGCGGCGATCGACCTTGCCCCAGATCATCAGCCGCCGGTCGGCGGCAATGTGCTGACCGATGCGCTCAAAGGATTTGGGGAAGACCACCGCCTCGGACTGCCCCGTCAAATCTTCGAGCTGCACGATCGCCATTCGGTCGCCCTTCTTGGTCACCACCGGCTTGACGCTGGCCAGAATCACGATCGCGCTCAGGGTGACGTTGTCGGGCTGCTCGTGCAGCTCCGCCAGGTTGATGGGGGCCAGCACCCGCGCCTGTCGCTGTACCGACTTGAGCGGGTGGTCAGAGATGTAGAAGCCCAGCAGTTCTTTTTCCTGGCGCAGCTTTTCCTGGGCCTCAAAATCGGCCACCGGAGGCGCTTTGGGCGCGGTTTCGTAACCCGCTGTGGGGGATGCGGCCTGACTGTCGCCACCGCCCAGCATCATGTCGAACAGGTTGCCCTGGCCAATCTCGCGATCCTTGGCCCGCCCCTGGGCCCACTCGATCACCAGGGGCAGATCCTGCATCAGCTGGTTGCGGTTGGGGTCGATGGGGTCGAGGGCTCCACTGAGAATCAGCGATTCCAGGGCGCGGCGGTTGACGGCGTGCAGATCGACGCGATCGCAAAGCTCCGCCAGCGACTTAAACGGCCCCTCCTCTTCGCGGTGCCTGAGAATGCACTCGATCGCCCCCAGACCCACGTTGCGAACCGCCGAGAGGCCAAACAAAATGCTCTTGCCCTCGGGGGTGAAATCGACCAGCGATCGGTTGATATCGGGGGGCAGCACCTCAATGCCCATGGCGATGCAGTTGGCGATGTGCATCTGCACCTTGTCCTGGTCGCCGCTGTTGGAGGTCAGCAGCGCCGCCATGTACTCCACGGGGTAGTTGGCCTTCAGGTAGGCGGTCTGAAAGGTGACAAACCCGTAGGCGGTGGAGTGGGACTTGTTAAAGCAGTTGGCGGCCACCGGACCGTCGGCCAGCAAAAAGTTGTGGTCGCGGGCCACCCCAATGTCGTAGACGGGCTGCACACCCAGCGATTGACGACTGACGATTTTGACCACGGCTTATCCCTTAGATAACAACTGCGCTCCGCCCCCTGGGGAACTAGGCGTCTGGCTCCACCCCCAGGGCCCTCAGCTGCGCCGCTAGACGCTCGGCCCGCTGGGCTTCCTGCTCCGCCCGCTGGGCTTCCTGCTCGGCGGGAGTGAGAACCCACTGCTGGTCGCGATTATACCAGCGCAACCAGAGACGGTGGATGCCCTGGTAGGTTCCTTCCCAGAGGCCCAGGCCCAGCTCAGCGTCCTCAAACCATACCCCCAGCCCCTCCAGGGGAATCGGCTGGTAGCGGGTCATCATCAACCCGAAGGCCTGTAGCTCGTCAGTGTAGCGGTTAAAGACGATGTAGTAGGGAATTCTCAAAATTTGCTCATAGACGGTCCACTTGTTGGGTGGTTTGCTGGCGTCGCGCAGGGTGCGGCCCAGGTCTTCGGCTTCGGTGCCGGGTGAGATCAGCTCGACGACCACAAACGGGGTCACCCCTTCCTGCCAGGTGACGTAGCTCAGGCGCAGGTCCCGTTCTTCGTAGAGGCGAGGCACCCCCAGCACGCCAAACCAGTCAGGGCGCTTGTACCACTGCACGTGGCTGGCGTCGTAATAGAGGTTGAGGTCGCTGGCCGAAAAGACGTGGTCGGCGGCGTAGGTCGGGGGACGGAAGGTCAACCGCAATAGCTCCGGCTGGAGCAGGTGAAACTCATCGGGCAAACCAGGGTCCTCCGGGTGCTCGCTGGGGAGGTCGTACATGGTGGGCAGGGTGGCTTTGGCCGGCTGCGGCGGGTCGGTTTGATACATAATGCCGATACCAGGATTGCGGACAGGGGGCTTCCCCTATTATCTCGGTTAAGCGGGGAACAGGGATTGATTCGCTCAGGGGAGGCCTGAATCTCCAGGGCCAGGGCTGGTGAACCCGGCGCTGGGTGGCGTTGTTGGGTGGCGGCTAACGCGGTTCGAGACTTAAATTGTGCTGAGGAGGAGGGCAATAGCCGTGGCTGAGCTGGACCTATTTGCTGGACGGGTGGCGGTGTTGGCCACCATGCACCGCAAGGAGCAGGCGATCGCGCCCCGGCTCGAAACCCACCTGGGGGTCAGGGTCAGCGTACCCTCTGGGTTTAACACCGACGCCTTTGGCACCTTTACCAACGACATTCAGCGCCCTGCCGATCAGCTCAACACCGCCCGGCTCAAGGCCGAGGCCGCCCTGCGACACACGGGCGAGACCCTCGCCATCGCCAGTGAGGGCAGCTTTGGGCCGCACCCGCAAATTCCCTT
This sequence comes from Leptolyngbya sp. KIOST-1, assembly GCF_000763385.1. Classification (NCBI taxonomy): domain Bacteria; kingdom Bacillati; phylum Cyanobacteriota; class Cyanophyceae; order Leptolyngbyales; family Leptolyngbyaceae; genus Leptolyngbya; species Leptolyngbya sp. KIOST-1. The sequence goes on along the minus strand of NZ_JQFA01000005.1, from coordinate 247,880 downwards.
TGTGCCCTGCGATCGCGAGCTGGTGCTGCTGTGCGATCGCGAGCACCAGCTGGAAATTGTCGGCGAAGCGCTGACCACTACCACCAACTACCGCCACCAGACCGTCCGCAGCCCCGCCGAAGCCCTCACCTTTGCCGAGGCGGTCAGCTTTCCCAGCCACGGCCTGGTGGTCAAAACCGAGCCGGCCGGCATCATTGTGGCCAAGGGGATTACCAGTGTTGCCGAGCTGGTGGCCGCCGTCGAGCAGGCCCTGGACCAGTCGCCCACCGCCCACCTCGAAACCGACATGCGCGCCCTCTACAACCCCACCCGCATGCAGGCGATCGCCCAGGCGACCGACGATCTGCTGCGCGCGATCGCCCAGACCTGCCCCACCTGTCACTACCCCGGCTTTGCCGTGGTCAAACGGTTTCCCGGACGACCCTGCGGCCTGTGCGGCACCCCCACCCTGCTCACCCTTTCGGTGCTGTACCAGTGCCAGCACTGCCAGCTTCAGCAAACCGCCCCCGCCCCCGATGCTCCCCTCACCGCCGATCCCAGCCAGTGCCCCTACTGCAATCCCTAGGGTCGCCTTGGGCAAATCCGCCGTCTTAGGGGTTTCTTATCGTTGTTGCTTACGCTATTCATGCAATCAATGCCCTCTTGTGAGTCAGCCATGAGCAACTACACTCCCGCCGAGCTTCAGGCCGTGGTCAAAGCCCCCATGATGGTCGGGCTATCGGTGGCCCTCGTGGACATCGGTATTGTGTCTACGGCGATGGAGGCGGCCGCCATGTCGAAGCAAATTGCCGCAGCCGCCGAAAAATACCCCGCCAATGCCATTATTCAGGCCGCCTTTTCCGAGGCGGCACTCAAGCGCGACGAGGCCAAACTCGAGAAGCCCGACATTAAGCCCGAGGACGTGCAGTCGGGGGCCATGGTTGACCACGCGATCGCCGATATTGCCGCCGCTCTGACCGCGGTGGCAGGTAAGGCTAGCGAGGCCGAAATCGCTGAGTACAAGCAGTTCATCTACGACTGCGGTGTGGCCGTGGCTGCAGCCGCCGGGGAAGGGCTGTTTGGCCTGGGCCGCAGCAAGATCAGCACCGCCGAAGCCGCTACCCTGGCCCGTTTCAAAGTCGCTTTGGGGCTTTAGGCTTGCTGCCCCTGGGGAAAAGCCCTGGCCTACCATCCCTCAAGGGAGGTAGGCAGAAACCTCGAGCAGCCAGAATTCACCCCCTGGGTCAAGCCGTGCACTGTGCACCGTCCGCCCTTCCCCTTCCCCCCAAATACCTTCTTGCCAAAGATAATTTTTGCTTACCGAAGCCTTATGTTTCTATGCCACGGTCGAGAATAGTCCCTGAAGCTGGCCATGGGACACCCTGTGGCCGATTTTATCGATGAGTTCGCCCACGACATTGCCTTTGGAGGAGAGTGTTATGAGTTTTACCCGCTGGTTGCGTCGGTTGGCCCCCCTGATGGTGTGCCTGGTGCTGCTGGTTACCGCCTGTTCATCCGCCCCGTCCAAATACGACCAGGTGCAAAAAGACACCACGGGTTTCAGGGCTCCGGCGGCGGTGGACAAAAAGGCGGAAAAGGGGGGCACCTTCAACCAGTTTTTCCCCGGCGATCAGGGTAACTACAGCGTCATTCCCTACCAGGAGAAGAAGGGGTTCGCCGAGTACAAGCTGGAACAGGGCGGCAAAACCCTGGCCATGCTCACCATTAGCGACACCACCGGCATTCCAGGGTCCGCCGAGAAGTACAGCGCCGCTGCGGAATCGGTCAATGGGTTTCCCGCGGTGGATCAGGGCAGCACCGCCACCGGCGTCCTGGTAAATGGTCGCTACCAGGTCAAGGTGCTCTCCCGCGACCCCTCCTTTACCAAGGCAGACCGGGTGGCCTGGCTGCAAAAGTTTGATCTTCAGGGGCTGGCCCAGCTCAAGGGAGCGATTACCCCGGCGACTAAGCCCACCAAGACCCTGCCCAAGACGCCCAGCGCCGCTGCCCCCCCGGTTACTCCCGAACCGGCTCCGGCAGGGGCTCAACCCGGCTTTAAGCTGCCCAGGGTGCAGCTTCCGGGCCTGTCGCCCAGTCTCCAGCCCGCCTCCTAGGCGGCAGTCCCAGGCAGTGATGACATCCACAGCACAATAAGGGCAGACCTAAGGAGTAAGTTGTGAGCAAAAAAATCTACGAAATTGTGGACAAGCTCCCCACTGGGGGCCTGACCGTGCGGGCACTGAAAACCCTCGACACCTTTGTGCCCGGTCAGTGGAACAACCTGGTCGGCTTTGACAACACGATCAAAACCGTGACCGGCGAAACCGACGAGGCCATGGTGCAGGCGATTGGCGAACGGGCGATCGCCCTGTTCAACGACAAAAAGCAGGGCTACCAGAGCGCCCTCTGGCTCTACGAAACCGTTGATTCCGCCTCGGGGCTGCTGGGGGCGGCGGCGCTGGCCAACCGCATCGGCCAGGATACCTTTTTGGGCTTTCTCAAGAACCTCTCCCCCAAGCCCGAAAAAGCGCAGACCATCGACCTGGTGGTGAAGCTGGTGGCCGAGGTGGTCGCCTTCTGCAAAATCAGCGGCATCCCCGGCGACAGCCTGGGGGACTTTCTGTCCGCCCTGGGTGACTACAGCAGCGAGTCGCTGATTCGGATGGCGGCCCTGGTCAGCTTCGACGGCATTATTCCCCTGGGGGCCGACTTTTCCACCAAGGCGCTCAACGCTATCAAGGGCATGGGGCCAGCCGACCTGGACGGCAACCAGACCTTTAAGGGGGTTAAGGACGAAATTCCCGGCGGCAACGACAGGGCCAAGCTCGCCTTCATGACCGAGAGCTTTGAGTCCACCAAGGGCTGGATGGATCGCTTTGTCCGCGACCACAACATCACCCAGAGCGGCCTGGTCGACAACCTGGGCGGCTTCATTGAGGGCTCCAAGAGCAAGCTCGACTACCTGGGCGCATTCCTCGACATGTCGGTGAAGTACTACGAGCACACCGGCACCCAGACCCTGGCCCGCCGCCTGGTCGAACGGGCGATCGCCGAAATTTAGCCCCCTTGGAAACTGTATGGACACAAACCGCATGGATACCTACTTCAAAGTCCTCCAGCGTCTGGTGAGCGGCTGCTTGACGGTGCTGTTGCTCTTGACCCTGACGGTCTGGGGCGGCGAGGCCCAGGCCAGCACCCTGGGGGACGACCTGGCCTCGGCGGGCCAGAGCTACCTGTCCTCGGTGCTGAAGGACTACGCCAAGGAGTCGCAGGATACCTACGGCAACTCCCTGAAGAAAGCCCAGAAGCTGGTCAATGGCCTGGCCGAAGATTTGGAGAAAGCCGCGGACCCCGACGTGAAAGTGAGCGATCGCGCCGCTCTCCTCACCAGCGTCAATCAGTCGGAGGCCTCCCTGGGCGATCTGGCCGCTTCTTTCAGCGATCTGGCTACCGACAGCGAAGCCTTTGAGCAGCGGCTGCAGGGGGCGATCGAAGACCTGCTCCAGCGGGTCAAGGGCGACCTGCACACCCAGCTCAGCCAGAACGAGGACACCTACAAGGCGATCGCCGCCACCCTGAGCGACCTGGCCACCAGCGCCGGACAGATCGATGCCGACAACCTGCGCGATCAACTGGAGGGCGTCAGCGACAACATCCTGTCTCTCAATACCGCCTTCGACCTCGGCAGCCAATCGCTCAAGGCATTGGCCAAGTAACGCCAATTGTTCAACGACTCAGGCCCGGCTGAACTGGTCAGCCGGGCTTTTGTTGTATGGCCGCCACGAGTTCTCCGTACAGATGAACCTATTGATACATCGCCTACTGAGTGGTAAATTAATACAAATGTATTAGTTAAACCCATGGTTCTTTTACCGTCTGAACGCCGCCTATACGATGGCCTGAGGCAATGGATTCATCTACACGGCTATGCCCCCACAATTCGAGAGATGAAAACGATGTTGCAAGAATCGTCTAGCTCCTTTGTGCAAGATTTGCTGGACAGGTTGCAGCAGAAGGGATTTATTGACAGGCAGCAGGGTTTAGCACGGGCCATTCGCCTGCTATACGGCGAGCTTCCCCTGAAGGGAATCATTCAGGCCGGCTATCTCACCGAGCACCCCGAACGATATTTTGAGCAGGTGCGTCTGGACGGCAACCGCTATAAACCGAGTGATTACGCTCTCTCAGTCCGTGGTGACAGCATGGCAAACGCCCAAATTTATGACGGTGATATTGTAGTCATTCACCCCACAGAGGACCTCTGGGCCATTCGCCCAGGCCGGATTGGCGTGATCTGGATCGCAGGGGAAGGCACCACCCTCAAGCATGTTTACTACGGTGAAGGCGACACCCAGATCACGCTGCGGCCAGCTAACCCGGCCCACCCTACGCGCACGTTAGACCGCGCCCAGGTAGGGGTTCAGGGCGTGATGGTGGGGCAGCACCGCAACGACAATGGCCTATGGGTTGCGGTAGAGCCTGTTCGACATCAGGGATAGCTGAAGGGGCAGGAGTTTTCCGCCAACCCGCCCAAGGCTACCCACCGGGCTGCAGGTTAGGTAGGCCTAGGGGTTCCAGGAAGTTTTCCAGCGGTTCTACCAGCCCCCGTTCAACGTCAAGCCCCGCATTGACCATAAACAGCTGAAAGGGCTCGCTCTGGCTGAGGTAGGCGGCATAGCCCGATCGCAGGTAGAGGCTGTACTCCGGGCGGCGGGCCACGTAGCGACCAACAAAGGCCAGTCCCAGGGCATTCAGGTAGCGATCGACGACTTCGGGCTCGGCCAGGGTGAGACCGGGCAGGGTGGTCAGCAGGTGGGAGAGACCGGCGTCGAGGGCCGACAGATCCACGTGGGCCTGCCCTTCGATCAGCGCCAGCGATCGCTGCTCGGTGGTGTACCAGGGAAAGGTGCGAAACTGCTCAAACACCGCCGGAGTAGCCGGGTCGTGGCTACCGGCGATGACCATCACCGGCACCGCCACTGCCGCCAGCCCCTCTGGGCCAAACACACTGCTGTTGACCGGGTTGACCAGCAGCACCGAGTTGATGCGCGGATCTCGAAAGCGGTAGGGCTGCCGGGGCAGGTCCAGGGCCTGGCACTGCAGCAGCAGCGAAATATTGAGGTGAATGAGGCTGCGGTTGCACGCCGACTCCAGGTGGTCAAAGCTGATCTCGGCCCCCGCCACCGCCAGGGCGGTGTAGCCCCCCAGGGAGTGACCCCCAACCCCCACCTGCTCCAGGTTGAGCCGCCCCTCAAACTCGGTGGCGTTGAGCTGCTCTAGCTGGTCGAGCACAAAGCTGATGTCGAGGGGGCGATGGATAAATTCTTGCAAATCAAACACGTCAGAGCTGAGGCCAGCCTGAAACTCCGCCACCTGCCGGGTATCGCTGCCCGGATGCTGGGGCAGCACCACCACAATGCCGTGGGAGGCGAGGTGGCTGGCCCACCGGTGCCGGGACTCGGGGCTGGCGCTCAACCCGTGGGAAAACACCATTACCGGGGCCTGCCCCCGCCACTGCCGGGGGCGCACCACATCCATGTAGAGCTGGCGCTGACGCTGGGTGTCGGTCAGGTTAAACCGCTGAATCTGCACCCTGGCAGAACCCGGGGCGGTCAAGTCCGCCAGGCGGGCATAGTCAATCGGCTGCTCCTGGGCGGTCCGCTGGGCCGTCAGAGCCCCCATCTGGGTCACAGAGTCGGTGGTGGCAAGGACGATGCGATCGACGGCATTGGCGACGGCCATGGCATCTTGCACATTGATCTGCATGTCCGTGGGCAGCGATCGCACCACATTGATGGCCGACAGCCCCTCCGGCGAAGTCGCCGCCTGAATCAGGGCTGCCCGCAGCGACAGCTTGCCGTTGTCGCCCACCCGGGTCCGCAAAATGCTGCCCACCTGTTCCAGCAGCTCTTCCCCCAGACTGGTGTAGAGAAAGCGCGACAGCAGCACCCCGTCTACCTCCAGGGGGCGATCGAGATTTTGCCGCAGCTGCTCAACCTCGACCTCGCTGAGCCCCACCAGGTTGACGTAAAAGGCCAGGTCGTCGGTGAGCTGCCCCGACTCAATCAAGGTTTCAAGCGAACGGGTCTGCACCGATCGCTCCACCGGGCCGTAGCGAAAGAAAATCGCCTCCGCTGCCTGCACCGGCAGCCCAGCCAGCAGCATTGCCCCCAGGCTCAGACCGCCCAGGACCAGCGCCCGCCCCCTCACCCGTTGCCCGGCCATTGCATTACTCCCAAAAGATTTCTACTCCGCTCCCCAAATCACGTTGAAGAGAACAGAAGCCACCCCGCGTCTACACCCACCTACGCACCCACTCCCTACTGCATCCGCCAATCGGCATCCAGCGATCTCAGCCGCCGCAGAACCACCATATTCGGCCCCACCACCGGGTTGCGGGCCACCACAGCCCCGTCGGGGTCACGCAGCTGCAGGGTGCCAAAATTTAGCCCCTGGGCCTGGGCAAAAATGTCCTGGGCCACCTCGTCCTGCTGGCTAGAGAGCAGCCCGTACCAGGCCTCAGCCACGTTGACCCCCAGCGTATTCTCCGGCAGGTTGACCTCCACCGACTGAATCAGCCCCGCCCCGTAGGAGCGGCTAATGTTGCTGACCCGGTTCTGGATGTCGGCGATCAGGCTCTGCTCGGGGGTGGGTTCCGCCCCCTGAGTCGGCTTTGGGGCTGGTTCTGGAGCCGCTTCTGGAGCAGTCCCTTCGCTCGCCTCACCGTAGGGCGAGGCTTCTGTCGCCGAGCTCGGTTCCTCGGCGGCTGGCAGGGTTGGGGCGGTGGCTACCCGCTCCCGCTGCCCCAACCCCAGCGGATTCCACAGGGCCAACAACAGCATCAGCAGGCCCAGGGCAATGGCGGTCAGCAGCCCGTCTGAGAGCTGGCGCTGCAAGTCGGGGGGCAGCTGCGATCGCACCCACCGCACCCCCTTTTTCCATAGCGTTGTCCCCTCGGCCAGCAGCAGCAGCAGCTGATCGACTACGCCCAGTTCCTTGGGCTGGTAGGGAACGCCTGTATCGGCCCAGACATCCTCGGCGGGAGCCGCCGCACGCTGGGGAGTAGAGGCCCTGGTCGTCGGGCGCTGACCCCGGTCCGAACCTCGATCTAAATAGGCGGGTTGGGGGTCGGGGGTGGGCACCGGCAGCGGATCTTCGACATTCTCCAGGTCGCTGTCGGTCCAGGGGGCCGGGTCGGGGCGGACGGGGCGATCGGGGCCAGTCTTAGCATTCTCCAGATCGGTCCCGGCATCGACTGGGAACGCCATACCATCATCCGCTTCCTCGGCATCCGGGTGGCGCGGGGGCGGAATCGGCGGAATTTCTGCGGGAAAGTTGGGGTCTTGGGTCATGGGTTAGCCCACCTGGCCACGATTGCCATACGCTGCGGAACAGTCCCGTTGGGGCCTATCCCTCTCAATACTGCCACGTTTCCTCAAAATCTTTGGGTAGAACTCTGGTGCAGAATCAGGCGGTTGCCATCGGGGTCGTAGGCGTAGACCTCGCGCCCGTGGGAGGCGGTCATGACTGGGCCGGGGGGCGGATAGCCCAGCTCGGTCAGGTGAGCGATCGCCGCCGCCAGATCCACCACCTCCAGGCAGAGACTGAACCCGCCGCTGGTGGGATCCTGAAATTGAGCAGTCTGGTCGGCTTTGGGCTTAAAAATCGCCAGCCTCAGCCCCGGCAGCTGAAACTCCCCATAGCGATCGCGCTGGTAGGGACGGGCCTCCTGGTCCAGCAGGGCGCTGTAGAAGGCGACGAGGGGTTCAAACCGCTCGCTGGCCAGGGCCACAAAGGCACCGCTACAGCCCAGGGATCCACCGCCTGCAGCACCGCCCACAGCCCGCTCCGCCCCCTAATCCAGCTCCCACTCCGCCGCGTACTGAAGCATCAGCGGCGGCAGGTTCAACTCTTTGGGGGTTTTGCAGCGGGCCTCAAACACCGCCAGAATGTCCTTCATGGCGGGGTTGCCCTTGCTGTTGCCGGTAATGCCGCTGGCGATGATCACGGCGCAGGCCCCGTTACAGTCGTGCTGCCAGGTATTCCAGCGCTCCAGCAGACGGCGATCGGTACTGCCGGTGGTTTCGTACTCGGCGAACAGGTGCAGCTCGCCGTCGCCGGTTTGCAGCAGCCCCAGCTCAAAGGCTTCGCCGCTGAAGGGGTCACTGCCGGGGTTAAAGCACACCGCCTGCACCCCCTGGGCCTGCTGCAGCTGCTGAATCAGGGTTTTGGCCTTGGGCCGCGAGGTCTGAATCAGCACCACGGGCAAGTCAGGCCCGTCGGCGGTTCCCTTGAGAATCTTGAGGGTGCCCTGGGACTGAAAGGTCACCGCCGGGTCGTGGCGCAGGTTGTCGAGCAGCTGCTGTCGAAACTGGGTCAGGATGATGATTGCCCCTTCGGGTACGTAGTCGTCGCGCAGCACGGGGAAATTGACCAGTCCGGTGGGGCCGCTGGCTCCGTCCAGGGCCTGGTCGGTCTCGGCCATCAGTTCTTCGGTGACATCGGGCAGGGTTCTGACCGTCACCTTCAGCGGCAAGGCGCTGCCGTTACGCTCCGGGTTGGGAATTTTGTAGCTGCCCTTGAGGGCTTTGAGGGGGGGCTTTTCGAGCTGGGCCCGGTAACGGCTGACAAAGCGCTGAATCGCCTCCATCGCCACCAAAAAGGTGGCCCCCTCTTCGTCGGCGAGCTGGCTGCGCATGCCCTCCAGGGGGTGAATGCTGCCAAAGTCGGGCTGTACGGCTTCGGGGGCATTGCCCAACCAGCTCGCGGGCTGCAACCCATCGCCAAAGGGCTCGTCGTCAAACAGCTCAAAGTTGAGAAACAGGCAGTCCTGCTCTAAAAACGCCTCCTGCATCTGCTTGGACGACTGCTGCCCCATCAGCACCCGCTGCCGAAACTGCTTCAGCGAGTCGAGGGAGCGGTACATCAGCAGACCGTACTCCACGCCGCCCATGCCCAGCATCGACACGTAGAGGGTGTCAATGTCCCAGGCATTCAGCTCGACCGCCAGCACCTGCTGCTCGTTGAGGGTGTTCCAGGGGGCCAGCTCCCAAATTTCCATGGCCTTGTCGATCATGGCCTCGGCGTAGCGGGGGGGCAGCTCGGCCTCGGCCATCTCGGCGGACTGCTGGAGGGCGTTAAACAGTTCGTCAATCAGGGGCAGCTCGGGGGCGTAGTCGATCGCGATGTCGAGCCCCTGCAGGGCACCGCGCAGGTAAAACTGAATTTCGCGATCGCTGACCACAATCTTTTGGGGCCGGGCCGGGGGCAGGTTGCCCTGGGGCGACTCGATCGCCTGAAGCAGCGTCCGGACCACCGGTTCGTAGCCGCTGCTGCTGGGCACAATGGTCAGCCCCCGCACCGCCCCGTGGCTGCTGTCCACCCAGAGAATGCAGTCGCTGGTTTCGCTGTGGCGCTGGCGCAGGCCGCCTTCGTCATCCATGAACCCGCCGACCGAACGGCGATCGCCCTCCCAAACGCTGGCCACGCGAGGCAGCCGCTTGAGGCGATCTAGGGTGATGCGGTTCAGTCGGGTCATGGGCTAAGAGTAACAAGGGCGGAGGGAAATTGGCGTGAAAGTCTGGGAAGCCAGAGGCCCAGGGAAAACGGGTGGGGTGCCTCGGCTCGCTCAAGCCATTAGCTGTGGCCAGCATAGCCAAGTTTAGTAGCCAAACGCCCACTCTGCCCGCTGGCCTGGGGCGATCGCCGCCTGCACGCCGCAGGTATCGGCCTAACAGCGCCGGCGCTGAGACAGCCCCGCGCCCCCCCGGGCGGCTGCTATAAACTATAGAAATTCTTGGCGGCAACGGCTAAGTCCAGGGCGCGAAAGTGTTAGATTTCAAAACAATTTGGCCGCTCCCGTTCTGGTTGGGGGTGAGTCTGTTTATCATTAGAGATGTTGTTGTCCTAAAACTACAAGGTTGCAATGGCCCAAGCCACTGAACAAACCCGAGGCATTTTAATGTCAGAGACGGCCCTGCGGCACGTCAAGGCACTCCAGGAATCCCAGGGCAATAAAGCACTCTGCCTGCGGGTGGGGGTACGCCAGGGGGGGTGCTCTGGCATGTCCTACACCATGGATTTTGAAGATCCAACCAACATCAACGAGCACGACGAAGTTTACGACTACGACGGCTTCCAGGTGATCTGCGACAAAAAGAGCCTGCTGTACCTCTACGGCCTCATGCTCGACTACAGCGACGCCCTAATCGGCGGCGGCTTCCAGTTCACCAACCCCAACGCTGTGCAGACCTGCGGCTGCGGCAAATCCTTCGGCGCGTAGTTGCGGCCTGCGGTACACGGTACATGGTGCACGGTTTGCCATAGACCGCAGATCGTACACCTTGTACCCTCCTATTTCCCGCCTGGCCACCATTCGTGGTTAGCTAGATGTTGGCCCAGACATTGACCGACCATGACCCAAACTGTAGAAGCCCTGTTTGATGAGGGCATTGAGCGCTACAAAAAAGGCGAAGACCCCACCGAACTGATTTCGGTCTTTAAAGAGGTGTGCGATCGCGCCCCCAAGAGCAGCGCCGCCTGGGCCTGCCTGGCCTGGCTCTACCTGCTCACCGACAAACCTAACGCTGGCCTCAAGGCAGCCCAAAAATCGGTCAAGCTCAACCCCCAGGACCCCCAAGGACGGGTCAACCTGGCGGTGGCTATGCTAGACGCGGGCAAACCCGGCGTGCGCGAGCATGTCGAAATCGCCAGCCAGGTCATGGCTGTGGCCGATGACCTGCGCACCGAAGTGATGCAGAGCATTGACGACGGTCTCTCCCGCAAACCCGACTGGAAGAACCTGGCCCGCGTCAAGCAGTGGCTGGAGTAGTCAGTTGTCACTAAATTAAAGCCTACTGCCCGTACCAGGCCTGCCGCCACTGCTCCATCTGGTCGATCTCCGCCTGCTGGGAGCTAATGATGTCGTCGACCAGGGCCAGCAGTTCGGGCCGGGTGCTCTTTTGTTGCAGGTCTGCCGCCATATCCACCGCTCCCACATGGTGGGGGATCATGGCGTTGATAAAGCGCAGGTCAAACTCGTCGTCGGCCCCACCCAGGTCCACATCCATCCGCATGGCGGCGATCATTTCCTTGGTCATAGGCATGTCATGGTTCATGGCGGCGTGGTAGGCGATCGGCTCGGCAGGGGCGTCGGGATACCAGGCGGCGCGCCACTGCTGCATCTGGGCAATTTCCGCATCCTGGGCAGCAATGATCTCCTCCGCCAGTTGGCGGATTTCGGGCCGCTGGGAGTGCTGGAGGGCGGCTTCGGCCATGGTTACAGCCCCCTCGTGGTGGGGGATCATGGCGTCGATGAAGCGCAGGTCGTAGGTGGCATCGGCGGGGCCGAGATCCATGGCGTGGTCGTGGCCCCCATGGGCGTCGCCGTGCATCGTGGCGTGGTGGTCGTGGTGGCCCCCCTGGAGGTCGCTTTGCTGCGCGTCTCTGGAACCGCCAGCGCAGGCCGCCAGGGGCACCAGGGCCGCCAGGGCCAGCACCGATGCCAGGGTTCGGTTGGTTGCCATGGGTCGCTCTCCTTCTGCGTTCTCTACCCTAGGGTAAACACTCCAGTGGAGTGTAGGGTCAAGGGCGCGACAGGCGAAGGATGGGCAAAGCTTGCGTGCCCATGGGGCGATCGCATCTGGTGCCCTCTACCCTGGAGGCTGTGCATGGTGAGCTGAATCGGGTCATTACCCAATACTCGACGGTGGCATTGTCGAAGGCGTTTGTCGTGGTGACAAAGGATGGACACCGCTTTAGAACGCTAGCTGCTTAAATTAAATTGGCCCAGCGCTTCTTTTATCCTGCTGCCTTCATCCTTTCTCCATGCTGCACCGACGCTGGCAATGGCTTCGGCACCTGTGGCAGCGGTGGTTTGCCCCGCCTGCCCCGCCGCCCCCGCCACCGCTGGATGACACGGGCTACGAGTTTTTGTTTATGCGGGCGATAGATGGCCTGGCGGAGGGATGGGGTGAGGTCCAGGTGTTGGCTCACCTGGGGGAGCGGGTGCATGACCGCCGCTTTGCGGACTGGCTGCGGCGGTTTGGCTATACGCACCTGCTGAAGTCGCTAGAGCCAAATCGGAAGCTAGGGGCGCAAATGGTGCGGTTGGGGAAGACGGACTACTCTGCTGTGTATTAATAGGCATTCTAGTTCTCGACGGCTTTAGGTAGTGTGCCTTAGGCTAGAGTGGGTAAGACGCACAACCCCTACTGTGTACTGACCAATGGGCAATCATCCTCTCCTGAAGCTCGATATCTCGGAACTCAGCATTGCTGAGCGTATCCAACTGGCTGAAGACCTTTGGGACAGCATTCTGGACAATTCAGAAGAGTTAGTGTTAAGCGAGGCTCAAGAGCAAGAGTTGGATCGGCGGTTAGGGCAGTATCAACAAGACCCAACTGCTGGTTCAACCTGGGAAGAAGTGAAACAACGCTTGGGTTTGCCGATCGCATCTAGCTGGCTGAAAACGTTGTTCTAATCAAGGAGCCTAGGGCGATATGGATAGAATTTCAGTTGATCCTCAAATTCATTTTGGTAAGCCCTGTGTAGCGGGGACTCGCATTACCGTGCAAAACGTTCTAGAGCTTTTGACCGAAGGGCTTTCTTTCGAGGAGATTACCGCCGACTACTATCCAGAGTTATCGGCTGAAGATATTCAAGCCTGTTTGCGCTACGCTATTGCTCTGATTGCGGCTGAGGACATAAACCTTGTACCGGCTGCGATATGAGATTTTTGCTAGATCAGGATGTCTACGCCAAGACAGAGCGATTTTTGCGAGACGAGGGACACGACCTAGTTCGTGTGGCAGAACTGGGTATGTCCCAGGCCAAAGATGAGGCAATACTCAGCACAGCTCAGGCGCAGGAAAGAATTTTGATCACTCGTGATCGAGACTATGGCAATTTGGTTTTTGTACGATCGCTCGGTACAGGGGTAATTTATCTGCGAATGGTGCCCTCTACCCTGGAGGCTGTGCATGGTGAGCTGAAGCGGGTCATTGCTCAATACTCGACGGTGGCATTGTCGAAGGCGTTTGTCGTGGTGACAAAGGATGGACACCGCTTTAGGACGCTAGCTGCTTAAATTAAACTGGCTTAGCGCTTCTGTTATCCTTCTGCCTTCACTCTTTCTCCATGCTGCATCGACTCTGGCAATGGCTTCGGCGGCGGTGGCGGCGGTGGTTTGCCCCGCCTGCCCCGCCCGCCCCGCCGCCCCTGCCCCCGCTGGATGACACGGGCTATGAGTTTTTGTGGATGCAGGCGATGGATGGTCTGGCGGCGGGGTGGGGCGAGGCCCAGGTGCTGGCCCACCTGGGGGATCGGGTGTATGATCGCCGCTTTGCGGACTGGCTGCGGCGGTTTGGCTATACGCGCCTGCTGAGGTCGCCGGAGCCCAACCGGGAACTGGCGGGGCGGATGGTGCGGCTGGGGGAGATGGGCTGTGGGGAGTTGGGGGTGCTGGCGGGGGCGATCGGGCGGGAGCTGCTGCGGGATAAGACTCCAGATGGTGAAAAACCGTTGTCAGATCAAGCAGTAATTGCCCAATCTTCTGCAAATGGGCCTCGATCTGTAGAGAATGCCCCAACAGGCGCTGAGCAAACCGCTGAAAAGTTAGTTAAAAAAGCTATTCAGACTTATCAAAACGGCGATATAGCTGGGGCAATGACTGCTATAGAACACACTACACAAGCTTTCCCAAACTACTATCAAGCCTGGGGAGTCAAGGGTGTTTTAATGTCTGCGGCTGGAGATATCAAGGGATCGATCATCTGCTACGATGCCGCCTTAGCCCTCAATCCCAGCGACCACAACGCGCTATCCAACAAAGGGAATGCGCTAACGGCCTTGGGCCAGCACGAGGCGGCGATCACCTGCTACGATGGCGCCTTAGCTCTTAATCCCAATAGACACGATACTTTATCTAACAAAGCAATTGCTCTGCATGCGCTGGGCCGATATGAGGCTATGATCGTTTGCCTTGATGCCGCCTTAGCCCTAAAAGCTGACGATCACGAAGCGCTCTCCAAGAAAGGGAATGCGCTGTATGCCCTGGGTCAGTATGAAAAAGCGATCAACTGCTGCAATGCTGCCCTAAACCTCAAACCCGACGCTTACGAAACGCTTTACAATAAGGGAGTTGCTCTGTGTGATTTGGGACGATTAGAAGGGTCGTTAGCGAGGCTATCTGAAGGAATCGCCTGCTACGATGCCGCGTTAACTATAAATCCCGACTTGTATCAAGCGCTTAACAACAAAGGAAATTCGCTGCTTTACTTTTTCCAGTACGAGACAGCGATCACGTGTTGCGATGCTGCATTAGCCATCAAACCCGACTATCACGAAGCCTGGATAAACCGAGGAAGTGCAGCCGGGGCGTCTGAGCGGTGCCACACCTCTGTGCGTCTGACTCTGCCAGCGACGCTGCAAGACCCTGCCCTCGACCAGCGGGGCTATCCAGGGCAGATTGCCGCCTACCAAATGGGGTTACGGCAGGTTAATCCCCTCCTAGACCCTCTGGGCTGGGGGGAGTTGCACCGAGTCATGGGGCGGGCCCACTTTTTTCACGGGCGCTTTACCGAGCAGGCCAACCACTTTTTTCGGCAGGCCATTGGCGAGTACAGCCAGGCGCTCGCCACACTCACGGCGGCGGCGTTTCCCCGGGAACATTTGCAGGTGCTGCAAGACGCCATTCGCGCCCACCTGGGTTTGGGCGATGCCGCCCAGGCGGCGCGGCTGCGGGAGCAGGGGCTAGCGGTCTTTCGCACCCTGCTCAACAGCCAAACCTCCCCCCGCCAGCGAGAGCAGCTAGAGCTACAGTTCTCCGGCTTTAGCCAACTGGCCGTAGACCTGCTGGTGCAGCAGGGCTCCACCGCCGCCGCCCTGGAGGCCGCCGATCGCTACAAAAACCGCACCCTCACCTGGCTGCTGGCTACCTGGCAAGACACCGTCCCCAGCCCCAGCGCAGCCGAGATTGCCGCCCTGGCCCACGGCTCCACTGCCTTGGTGCAGTGGCACCTCAGCCCCGATGCCCTCACCCGCTTTGTGGTGCTGCCCGGCCACCCAGAGCCATCCATCACCGCCTCAGTACAGACCTCCCAAAAATTAGAAACCTGGCTCAAAGCCTGGGATGCCGACTACACCGACTACCGCGCCAAGGGCAAAACCGTAGACGCCTGGCAGCGGCAGCAGCACCCCTGGCGACAAAACGTGCCGGGGCGGCTGGCCACCCTGCGGGAGATTCTAGACATCCCCGCCCTGGAGCAAACCCTGACCCAGGCGGGCATTACCCACCTGCGGCTGGTGCCCCACCGCCACCTGCATCGGCTGCCCCTGCCCAGCCTGTTCACCCCGCCCTTTACCATCACCCACCTGCCCAGTGCCCAGGTGGGGCTGGCCCTGGGGCAGCGGGCTCCCTTCTGGCCCGTCACTCCCCAAACGCCCCTGCTCAGCATCGAAGAACCCGCCAACGCCGAGCTGGCCCCCCTGGTGTTTGCCGAAATCGAGTCGGCGCTGATTGCCCAGGGCTTTGCCCAGGCCACCCGCATCGCCGCCGACGAGGCCACCCAGGCCAGGGTGACAGCAGCGCTGGAGGCGGGGGCTCCCCTGACCCACCTCACTGGGCACGGCTTCTTTGACGATCGCCAACCCCGCCAGTCGGCCCTGGCCCTGGCGGGCACCGACCAGCTCACCGTCGAGACCATCCGGAGCCTGAAACTTGGGGGCTGCGGCCTGGTCAGCCTGGCCGCCTGCGAAACAGCGGTGACGGGCACCGAGACCATCCAGGCCGAGTACGTGGGGCTGGCCAGCGCCTTTCTCAAAGCCGGAGCCAGCGCCGTGCTCAGCACCCTGTGGACGGTGGAGTCGGTGTCCAACGCCTGGTTGATGGTGTATTTCTACGAGCAGCTCTTGGCTGGGGCTTCCCCGGCGGTGGCGCTGCATCGAGCACAGACCTGGCTGCGCGGGGTCACCTATGCAGATCTAGCCACCTGGCTACAGACCCACCTCACTGCGGATCTTAAAGCCGCCGATGGCAGTGTTTACGATGCCCTGGCTATTGAAATTCAAGAACTCCAGACCAATGCCGATAGAGTAGGATTAAAACAAGATCCTTACAGCGACCCTTACTTTTGGGCAGCCTTTATTCTCAGCGGGTTCTGCGATGAAAGCCACTGATGCCCTCACCCTAGAAGCCTGCCTGATCGCCCTGGCCAAGCTCGAAACCGAGCTGCCCATCGAGTTGCACCAGCAGGTGCAGGCCCTCGGCCAGGCGCTAGAGGCCCACGATCCCAATGCCGTGAGTCAACTGCGCGAGTTAGTCACCCAGCACCCCGACCTGCACCAGCACTACGACATGGCCCGGCTCACCCTGCAAGAGCAGTACCGCAGCCAGGAGCGGGCCAAGGGCTGGCAGCCCGGCCCCCATGGAGCCAGCAGCACCGCTGCTCTGGCTCTGGAGCAGGTGGCGGTGCCCATCCTCAGCGCCGACGACTTTCGCAGTGCGGCCCAGCGGGTGCTGAGGGGGCAGGGGGGCCATCAGCCGGAACTACAGCCATTTTTGCGATCGCTCCAGCGCACCGTGGCCACCCTCGACCCCCTCTCCGTGCTGCTGATGAAGGAGCTAGAGCGCAGGCCCGCCACCCTCGAAAACCTCTCCTACGGGCTCAATCTGGGGCTCGACCAGGTGCGGAAGCTGTGCAATCGACTGCGCACCAGCGGCTACGTTAGCCCGCTGACCAGCGGCTTTTTGACCATGGTGCTGCCGCTGGTTGGGATATACCCCCACAAATCGGCCCCGCTCGATGACCAAACCTTTCTCACCCTCACCGCCAAGGGCTATTTCAAACTCAACCCCGTGATTGAGTTCCACCGCGACCAGGCTTGATGGAGTACCGGGCGTGAGTCAGTGGATATCGACGTGGGGAGCCTGGTTGGTGGTGGCAGCCCTCCCAGGGCTGCTCAATATTGCCGTGGCGATCGACGAGCTGCTGAAGGAATGTCGTCGCCTGCCCTTCTTCCAACCCCTCCGCAGTCCTGGGTTTTGGTTCTGGGCCTTTTTGCAGTTTGCCATTCCAGCGGGGCTGTTTTGGCTGCTGGTCGACCTCCAAACCCGGCCCCCCATTGACCTCAAACTGTGGGGGCAGGCCCTGGGGTTTGGCCTGGGGTTTGTGGTGGTGCTGAACAGCCGCACCGACATTTCGGCGCTGCCCACCGTGGATATCAAGCAGTTGTACAACCTGCTGATCAAGTACGCCCGCAATCAAATTGCTGCTGGTCAGACGGGCAAAACCGCTCGATTTTGGGCTGATGTCACCGATGACCTACAGCAGAGCACCGCTGACTTTAACTCTGGGTTTCAATACCTGGCGCTGTACTTTGAAGAAGATGTATCACTCACCGCCGACGAGAAACAGCGCTATCAGGAGCGCATTACGCTAGCCAAAGCCGCGTCCCCTCGCAACGAGCAGGTCAAAGCGATTCGCAACCTGCTGGAGGTACGCCGCCCAGATTTACCGGAGGCGCTGCGCCGCTTCGGCGGCTCGGAGAAGTTGATTCAGCGGTACTTTCCCAAGCGTTGACGGCCTCAGGCCAAGAAACCCTCAGGTAGTAGGGATTCTGACGATAGAGCTGGCAGATTGCCGAACTGGGCTTCCCTGCGTTGATAAAGCGCAAAGCGTACGTAGGTGGCATCGGCGGGGCCGAGATCCATTGCTCACCGGCGGGGGCAAATCTGGCTACCGCTGCCCCCGCTGGCTTACTCGTGCCTACTCCTGTGGGGCAATCCGCCGCGACATCAGGCTGATGTATTCGCCGCTGCGCCCGGTGGGGATGGGGTCAAGCCAGGCGATTCTGTCGCAATAGCGCAACACCTCCATCTGGTTGATAGCACCGACGACGGCGGCGTAGTCGCCCAGCAGGATGTGGCAGAGGCGATCGGGCTGGTAGGTGGGCAGCCGGAACGGGGTGGAGACGGTCAGGTCTCCGGCGTTGGGTTGATACATGGACGGTTTCTCCGTTTTCGGGTTAAGGAAAACGGGGAACGCTCTAGCGGTCCCAGGTGAGGGTAAAACAAGACGCTAGCTTAGAATGGCTCCTAAGGGCATCTCACTTACCTGTGCTAAGAGGGATGTCTCAGGGGATTTGAGAGGCTGCCACCTCTCTCTTCCCCGCCTAGAAGTCATTCCCCGCAAAAGCATAATAAGCTAAGTGGCTAGGGAGTTCAACCGTATTGACGAAGCAAAAACGATAAACTTCGGTGGTTTCTATGATTCAAATTCAGCTTAATCTGCCAGAGAGTGCTTTCTCGGCTTTACGCAGCACCCCCGATGAGTTGGGCCGAGAGTTGCTGATTGCTGCTGTGGTGAAGTGGTACGAAGTAGGGTTGATTTCCCAATCAAAAGCAGCAGAAATTGTGGGCATGAGTCGGCAAGAGTTTTTAGCCGCCCTGAATCGTCTTGAAGTGTCGCCGTTTCAAGCTACCCCTAAAGAATTTGAAGAAGAACTGCACCGTGGTTAGACGATGGGTAGTAAGTGAATCACTGATTATTACTTTGGTTAAAATTGAAGCATTCTGTTTGAGTGGCCTAAGATACCGCCCGCAGGTGGGGGGCATCAGCAAAACTCAACCCTAAACTATGAAGGGGATTTATAATTAGAAGAAAATGGAGGTTTCAACGTCGCACAATGGAGTTCCAATTCGTCTTTCAGACGAGCGGTGGAGTCATATTATTCGGAGACATCCAGAAATGGAAGGCTCTCAAATTCTCGTTGCTGAAACCGTTTCTGAACCCGATTTTATTCAGGCAGGGGATTCGGGTGAACTCCTTGCCATTCGACTTTATGAATCAACTCAGCTAGGGCGTAAATATGTTGTGGTTGCTTACCGAGAGGTCAGCGCTACCGATGGTTTTATTTTAACGGCTTATCTAACTCGTCGCCCATCACAACAAAGGGAGGTTTTATGGACACGTTGAAAATTCTACAAGCATCTGATCAGGCTAACTGGGATTATGACGATGAAGCAGATGTCTTATACCTGTCGGTTGGTGAACCACGCCCTGCAGTTGGCATCGACATTGGCGATGGTGTAGTGCTGCGCTACGACGAAGACACTCAGGAAGTTGTTGGCCTAACAGTGATTGGGTTACGAGCCAAGCTTGCTGAGGCGGCCTAGTTATATCAGGAGCGTGATTATATGGCTAGAGGAATAAGTGATCTTCGCTACGAAATGGTGATTGTGTGGTCAGAGGAGGATGACTGTTATCTGGTGAATTTACCTGATTTTCCTGAACAGACCTATCGCACCCACGGCGGCAGCTATGAAGAAGCTGCCAAGAATGGACAAGAGGTTCTACAACTGCTGCTAGAGGAAGATGGATTGCACCTGTATAAACTCAGACCTGCTACAGCTTGAAAGTTTAGGATTTCAGCAACTGTAGGTTGGGTGAAACGAAGTGAAACCCAACACAGGTTCTATTTGTTGGGTTCCGCTGACACTTTGCTTAACCTGCCGTGCTAGAGCGAGACTCCTAAACCATGACCAAGCGAGATAAGCTACGCGAACGACTGAAGAACAACCCAGCCAATGCAAGGTTCTCAGATATTCGCAAGCTTTTAGAATATGAAGGATTTACACTTGACCGCGTCACGGGTAGTCACCATATTTTTTTGAAAGACGACATTACGTTTGTCGTACCTGTTCACAATAACAAGGTCAAGACAGTTGGGAGCATGTCAGGTTTGCAAGGTCGGCTGAAACAGGTGAGGATGCAAGTGTTGACCTAAAGGCCTAACTGATGACCCCTGAGAAAGCCACCCAACTCAAAACTCATCTCGCAGCAATCGCTCAATTGCTCTACGAGGAGAGCGATCCGGCTGACATGCAGACTCTAGAAATCACCACGGTGAACAGCATCACCCGCGTATCAAAGCGCTGAAAGCCGTAGCGAATGGCCAGATCGCCCAGCCCGCCGCCGCCGACTACCCCCGCCATGGCTGAGTTGCCAATCAGGCTGATCACCATCAGGGTGAGGCCCAGCACCAGGGCGGGCAGCGACTCTGGAATCAGCACATTGCGGACGACTGGCAGTGGGTAGTTGACCACCGTACACGCCAAATCTTGCGCCTTCCACCAGGAAGTTGTTGATCCCGAGACCCGCCGTCCAGCTAAAGTCGTCTCCCCCGGTGAACGAGGTAAACGCCCCGTGGCCAGCGATAAAGAACCCGCCAAAGTTGAGGTTCACCAGCCCTGCAAAGGTATCGGTGGCGGTGGGAACCGCAAAGCCAGCGGCCGCACCATCACTGTGCAGATAGGCCGCCGCTAAATTGAGAATTCCAGCGTTGACCAGATTAAGCTGAGCGATGTAGCTCTGGTTTCGGGCAGCGGCAATACCAACGGCAGGGTTGGTAGCACCGCCAGGATTCGAAGCGGTGTAGCCCAAGTCCAGAATCAGGTTGTCGGTGAAGGCGATGTTCAGGCCAACGCCAGCACCGTTAGACGTGCTGCCAAAGGTGTCATAGAACTGAACGCGACCCGCGTTGGCCACGGAAGGGCCATCGAAGGGGCGGGTAGCGGGGTTTACCCAGTCCCTGCCAGCGTTGCCTCGCGCAGAAACAGTAGCATTGATGCGGTTGCCGAGGGGAAAGCTGTAGGCGAAGGTGGTGACATCGACGTTAAAGCCACCGCCAGCAGCGGTAGCTAGACCGCCCAGAGGGTTGCCGGGGCCACCCGTGATAGCGTTACCATCCCCGGCCTGTAGACGAATGCGCAGGCGATCGCGACCGGAAAAACTCGTGTCAAAGTTCAGACGAGCCCGAGAGGCAACACTGGTGCTGGTTTCGGGAGCCAGGGTGTCAAAGGGCGTGATTAAGTTGAATACCGCCTCACCGCGCAGTTTGGTGGTAGTCGAGAACTGCTGAGCCCGCAGGGTCGCGGTTTCGGCTTCCAGAGCATCGACACGACCGCGCAGGGTGGCCAATTCGCTCAGGGGCCCAGTGGAATGAGGACAATGTTCCCCAGGTGCTGGCCCATCGTTGTGCTTATCTCAATGGAGCCATTGGGTTACAAAGGTGACATGCTCCCAAGACAGTTTACGTTAAGCGAGTGATCGAATTAATCGAGCAAGAAGATAACTAAACTCAGAAGGAGGCCATGATATGGATCATCTAAATTATCCTATTGTTATCTATCCCTGCGATGAAGGTGGCTTTGTGGCGGAAGTTCCGGCATTGAAGGGATGCTTAGCTCAGGGCGAAACCCTGGCTGAGACTTTAGAAGAACTGGCGATCGTTAAACAGCTTTGGCTTGAAACTGCACAAAAAAATGGAAAGACATTGCCCAATGTCAACCATGCGATCGAGAAAGTTAAAACCCTAAGCCTCAGCGGTTCTGCCTAACAAATAATTTGTGCGATCTCTCACAGCTGAGAGAAGGCAGTCAAGAGATTCAACAATCGAAAACGCGACTAGGGAGGGAATGATGCAATTGAGAGAAAGGTCGCTTGCCATTCAAGATGAGACGCTAGGGGTGCTCATTCGAGAGTTGGGAGATGAATGCGGTCGTGTGCTGGAGTTGATTCATCAACTGCAATTGCCCGATTTGCAAGATGGACAGAAGGCTGAAATCTTGGCTGAACTGACAGCGGCTACGATCCACCTGCACACCCACTGCGACGATGAGCTGCAAGCTTCCCTAGCTGATGAGCTAGAACGACTGTCGGATTAATAGTTCAAGAGGCTTGCCAGCAAGTCAGCTGAACTCATCCCAAAAACTGGCTTCGTTAGGTTCTAAACTGGCCGCCCATCAAAACAATGGGAGGTTTTATGGACACGTTGAAAATTCTACAAGCATCTGATCAGGCCAACTGGGATTATGACGATGAAGCGGATGTCTTGTATCTGTCGGTTGGCGAACCACGCTATAGAATTGTGGCCAGCCCCCACTCTAGGTCACTAGAAATGACCGTTTTCTTAGACTGAGATGCTCTAGGAGCCTATTTTCAAAGTCCTAAGAACCCAATCTATGAATCAGCCTGCCAAAGGCTAGGTTGACTTTATAAATTGTCTCTAAGCATATATTTAGTACATTGGTGGTCGAGCCAAAACATAGGCATGAAAGAGAGAATCTTTAAATCTGTAATAACGTTCTCTAAGCTTCTCTAATTCTTCGCCATACTCTTTGGAGGCTAAATGTCCAACGTATTGACTTGCATTATCAACACCCATATCTGATGCGATTTTGTACGCTGTAGTTGTCCATATTTCCCCATGTTCATCTTTTACTTGAGCCATAGCCCTTAATACCGATTCACGCTGAGGAGAGGAAGCTACTGCTTTTCTATATTTACCTTCTAGCACTGGATCTGCTCTTCTCTGAGCAATATCCCTAAGAGTAATCTCAATATCATCGTATGATATTGATGTTTTCGAAGCCTGAAATGCTGTTCTCAACGAAAATTTTCCAATAAGATGCACCATATAAGGATGCCCTTGCGCCAAGGAGACAATTTTCTCAATTGCAGGCTCCTCAAAAACAATGTAATCATCAATATATCTTTCTGCATTGGAAATAATTTCTCTTAGCTCAGATGCATTCATTGGCTCCATGTTAATTATGCTTCCTGCAAATAACCGGTCGCTTGATTCATGTTCCTTCATTAACATCTGTATGTCCTTGGCAACACCGACGATGCAGAACTTTACTTTTGGACAGTTCGTTGCCAGTGACTTTATAAAAGAAGCGAACCCAGTTGGATCAGATATTTGATCAAATTCATCAATCACTATGAGAAGTCCATTTTTTGAAAGTTTTTCTTTGGAGATTGCCTCAACAATATTTGTAAACACCACATCTACACTATGATTGGATATAATCGGCGAAGCTGTAGTTTCAGTTTCCTTAGTTCCACCAAGCTCTACCCCGACCCCAAAAACATTGGCACTAAGTTTAGGTGAATAATTAATCATTATTTTCTTGGCATTTGGAATGTCATATATCCAATCTGCCAAACAACTTGATGAAGTCAGCAATCTCTCTAACAACTCATTAGTTGAGCTAATCTGCCTGCCACATGCCATATAAATAGATAAAAAGTCTAGCTTTTCATCGAAGACAATGCCTGTCTTTTCTAGTATTTCTGCTTTACCAGTGCCAATATTAATAACCTGTCTAGCAAGTGATGTTTTTCCGACTCCTCGATTACCTACGATTGCAATATTAGACCCCTCAGAAATTAAAGCATAATATGTATCTCTTATCGCATTCTCTCTTCCAGCAAAACGCTCGGATTCAGTGATCTCTCTAGATGGCAGAAATGCATTTTCAATTTTTATGATTGTGGGTCTAATCATATTTATCTTCTCTCTTTTTGGCTAGCTTTTGCAAGGCTTAAAGTTTGGACATTTCCTGCCACTCAAACAACGTTTTCACCCACCACGCCTCGCCTGCATCTTTTTCCTTGTCATTTGGAAATTCACAACAGCATCTTTGCAAAACGAACTTGTCTCTCAGTCACCACGACAAAATTGTCAGAAGCCCGATCAGAATAATTTTCTAGAAATCTTTGTAAGACCGCAACCTTATTTGCAGATCTTTCATTCTCAAGCCTTAGAAAAATAATTCCTCGGTGGGGGTACCGTTCCCGGTAGACTTTCTCACCAAAGTCTTTATCACTGGTGATCAAAATCCAGTTTTCATCAAAGGCTTTCTTTATAATCTTATCGTCGTCAATGCCGCGTGCTTCTTCGTATACCGAGAAAACTTCATGGCCCAAGCTTCTCAACCATCGGGATACAAAAACCCCTGTATTTTCGTCCACTAAAAACCGCAATTATGCAATCTCCTTTTGCAGGGGCATAAAACTTGCACTTTCTAAAGACCGTGAAGCAAATAGTAAGCAGGCTCGGATATCGTCTTCGACTAAACCTTCGTACTCTTCTAAAATCTCTGTCGTTGTTGCCCCGTGGGCCAAAAGATTCAGAATATATTCGACAGTAAGACGAGTCCCTTTAACCACGGGTTTGCCAACCATGACTTTGGGGTTGGTCGTGATTCGGTCTAAAAGCTCATTATCAGGCATCGTTTCTAGACCTGTGATGGGTCAGTGACTACTGTTTTCGTAAGCATAGCTCGTAAACCTTCATTGCAAACCTGCGGGTTATTCCCACCCTATCTTTCTTTACCAGACCCATGCCGAATCACCGAAACATAGACCACCGCAAGGGTTAGCCGCTGCCAGTTGGGTTGGTTCAGCGTGAACGCCAGCCCGCCCAACAACGCCACCCACCCCACCGGGCCAAGGGCCAGCGCGATCATCTGGCTCATGCCCATGTAAACCGCAAACGGCAGCGTCAGCCCCAGGGCACTGGTCAACCCGCCCAGCACCGTGCTGGCCATCAAATACACCCCAAACCCACTCGCCTTTGCCGCCGCGATCGCTCCCCCCGCCAGCAGCAGCCCCGCCAAGCTAGGATCATCACTGTGGCGCTGCATCTCCAAAATCACCTGCTCCCGCTGGTCCGGGGGCAGGCGGTCAAACATCTCCTGAAACACCTTGACCACCACAGCATTTTCAATCTCGCAGGTGTCGAGCTGCTGCCAGCGTCGCCCATCGAGAAGCGCCGTCCAGTCAATACCGACATGGTCTGCAACATCGGTGACCACCTGCTTCCACGGCTCATCCCAAAAGAGCTGTCCAAGGCTGCCCGCCCGCAGGTAGCGAATGTGGTTGCAGAGCGTGTCCGGGTCGCTGCCAAAGCCCGAACCGGTCAGTTCTCCCAGGTTGTGGCGCTGCTCGGCGATGGCCGCTTTGACAATTTTTCTGAATTCGTGCAGAGCCATGGCAGAACGGACTTGTCAAGATGACTCTGTTCTGGCATTGGCCGACTGCGATGGATCCCAATGCTCAGAAACTTACTCAAACTTTCACGGTTTAGACCTGCTTAGCCCGGGGCTGTGCCCCAGCCAGGGGGAAACGCCTCACTCCCAAGGAAATTTGGATCCAAAAGGAGAGATTTCCGCTGCCGGGTGATCATTAAGCTTTTGTTACAAAGCTGAGAGGAGCGATCGCGCTTTGCGATAAGTTTTGTAAGCAAACGCCACCGTTGTTTATTTCAAATTGTGTCGCCTAATCGCCCAGATCCTTATCTAACAAGGTTTTCTGGTACAAACATGAAAGGTATACTCGATTTTGCTTTCATTACGAAATATTTCTATAGCCTGCGCTGGATCCTCTCTATAGATCGCTCCGGGGGTCGCCCCGGTCGCTAGCTCTGCCCTCTGGGCCCCGTTCGTTCCATTGCCCCAGCTTTAGCCCGCGAAAGGAGTCTGATTGCATGTTCACCCACGTCAAGCCCACTGTGCGCCACATTGCCCCCGAGGACCTGAACGGGCGGCGGCTGGTCAAGGTGGTCTATGTGGTTCTGGAGCCTCAGTACCAGAGCGCTCTGTCCTCGGCCATCCGGTCGATCAACGCCAACAATTCCCAGGTGGCCTTTGAGGTTAACGGCTACCTGATCGAAGAACTGCGCGACGCCAACAACTACGCGGCGTTCAAGCAGGATGTGGCCGAGGCCAACGTATTCATCGCCTCGCTGATCTTCATCGAAGACCTGGCCGATAAGGTAGTCGAAGCCGTCGCCCCCGTGCGTGACCAGCTCGATGTGGCCGTGTGCTTCCCCTCCATGCCCCAGGTGATGCGCCTCAACAAAATGGGCAGCTTCTCCATGGCCCAACTCGGCCAGTCGAAGAGCATGATCGCCTCCTTCATGAAGAAGCGGAAGGAGAAGTCCGGGTCGGGCTTCCAGGACGCCATGCTGAAGCTGCTGCGCACCCTGCCCACGGTGCTGAAGTACCTGCCGGTGGAAAAGGCCCAGGATGCCCGCAACTTTATGCTCAGCTTCCAGTACTGGCTGGGCGGTTCCCCCGAGAACCTGGAGAACTTCTTCCTGATGCTGGCCGATCGCTACGTGATCACCGACAGCCAGATCGAAGGCGCACCCCAGGCCGAGGGCAGCCTGGAGTACGAAGAGCCCGTCACCTACCCCGATATGGGCATCTGGCACCCCATGGCCCCCCAGATGTTCGAGGACATCAAGGAATACCTCAACTGGCATAGCTCCCGCCGCGACATCTCCGAGGATCTCAAGGATCCCCTTGCCCCCACCATCGGCCTGGTGCTGCAACGCACCCACCTGGTCACCGGCGACGAGGCCCACTATGTGGCCATGGTGCAGGAGTTTGAGTACCTGGGTGCCAAGGTGATCCCCGTGTTTGCGGGCGGGCTGGACTTCTCCAAGCCCGTGGATGCCTACTTCTTCGACCCGGTGGATAAGGACCGGGCGATCGTCGATGCGGTGGTGTCGCTGACCGGCTTTGCCCTGGTGGGCGGCCCCGCCCGGCAGGATCACCCCAAGGCGATCGAGACCCTGAAACGGCTCAACCGGCCCTACATGGTGGCCCTGCCATTGGTGTTCCAGACCACCGAGGAGTGGGAGGGCAGCGACCTGGGCCTGCACCCAATCCAGGTGGCGCTACAGATGGCGATTCCTGAGCTGGATGGGGCCATTGAACCCATCGTGCTGTCGGGCCGCGACGGGCTGACGGGCCGCGCCATTTCCCTGCAAGACCGAATCGAGTCCATCACCCAGCGGGCGATGAAGTGGGCCAACCTGCGCCGCAAGCCCAAGCTCGACAAAAAGCTGGCGATCACCATCTTCAGCTTCCCGCCGGACAAGGGCAACGTCGGTACCGCCGCCTACCTGGATGTATTCGGCTCCATCTATAAGGTGCTGGAGGCGATGCAGCGCAACGGCTACGACGTGCAGGATCTGCCCGAGTCGCCCGAAGCCCTGCTTCAGGAGGTGATCCACGACGCCCAGGCCCAGTACAGCAGCCCCGAGCTGAATGTGGCCTACCGCATGCCCGTGCGCGAGTACCAGGCCCTCACCCCCTACGCCGAACGACTGGAGGAAAACTGGGGCCCGCCGCCGGGCAACCTCAACACCGACGGTGAGAACATGCTGGTCTACGGCAAGGCCTTTGGCAACGTGTTCATCGGCGTGCAGCCCACCTTCGGCTACGAGGGCGACCCGATGCGGCTGCTGTTCTCCCGCTCCGCCAGCCCCCACCACGGCTTCGCCGCCTACTACACCTTCCTGAACAAAATCTGGGGTGCGGATGCGGTGCTGCACTTTGGCACCCACGGCTCCCTGGAGTTTATGCCCGGTAAGCAGATGGGCATGTCGGGCACCTGCTACCCCGACAACCTGATCGGCAGCATCCCCAACCTCTACTACTACGCGGCAAATAATCCTTCGGAGGCGACGATCGCCAAGCGCCGGGGCTATGCCGAAACCATCAGCTACCTGACGCCCCCCGCTGAAAATGCGGGTCTGTACAAGGGGCTGAAGGAGCTGAGTGAGCTGATCGGTTCCTACCAGGGCAACAAGGAGAGCGGTCGGGCGGTGCAGATCGTCAACGCCATCATTGAGACGGCGCGGGTCTGCAACCTGGACAAAGACGTAGAACTGCCCGAGGGGGATTCCGGCGACCTGTCCGCCGAGGAGCGGGACGGCCTGGTGGGCAAGATCTACATCAAGCTGATGGAGATTGAATCGCGGCTGCTGCCCTGCGGTCTGCACGTGGTAGGCAAGCCCCCCAGCGCCGAAGAGGCGATCGCCACCCTGGTCAATATCGCTGGCCTCGATCGCGAAGAGGACGGCATCCAGAGCCTCCAGCGGATCATCGCTACCAGCCTGGGGCGCGATATTGAGGAAATCTACCGGAACAGCGATCGCGGCGTCCTGGCCGATGTCCAACTGCTCTACGACATCAACCAGGGGGTACGGGCCGCCGTGTCCGCCCTCGTCCACGAGCAGATCGACGCCGAAGGGCGCGTCAGCATGGTCTCCCGGCTCAACTTCTTGAACATTGGTCGCAAAGAGCCCTGGATCAAGGCCCTCCACGAGGCGGGCTACAGGAACGTGGACGCCGACGCCATCAAACCGCTGATGGAGTACCTGGAGTTTTGCCTGGAGCAGGTCTGCGCCGACAACGAACTGGGCGGCCTGCTGCAAGCCCTCGAAGGCGAGTACATCCTCCCCGGCCCCGGCGGCGACCCCATCCGCAACCCCGAGGTGCTGCCCACCGGCAAAAACATCCACGCCCTTGATCCCCAGTCCATCCCCACCACGGCGGCGGTCCAGTCCGCCAAAATCGTGGTCGATCGCCTGCTGGAGCGCCAGCGCCAGGAGAACGGCGGCAACTACCCCGAAACCATTGCCACCGTCCTCTGGGGCACCGACAACATCAAGACCTACGGCGAATCCCTGGCCCAGATGATGTGGTTCGTCGGAGTCAAGCCCCTGCCCGACTCCCTGGGCCGGGTCAACAAGCTGGAGCTGATCCCCCTGGAGGAGTTGGGTCGGCCCCGGGTGGATATCGTGGTCAACTGCTCCGGCGTCTTCCGGGACCTGTTCATCAACCAGATGGCCCTGCTGGACCGGGCCGTGAAAATGGCGGCTGAGGCCGACGAGCCCCTGGAGATGAACTTCGTGCGCAAGCACGCCCTGCAACAGGCCGAGGAGATGGGGATTGGGGTGCGCGAAGCCGCCACCCGCATCTTCTCCAACGCCTCGGGATCCTACTCCTCCAACATCAACCTGGCGGTGGAGAACAGCACCTGGGAAAACGAGGCCGAACTCCAGGAGATGTACCTGAAGCGCAAGTCCTTTGCCTTCAACTCCGACAACCCCGGCGTGATGGATAGCAACCGGGGCCTGTTTGAGTCGGCCCTCAAGACCGCCGAGGCCACCTTCCAAAACCTGGATTCCTCGGAGATCTCCCTCACCGACGTGTCCCACTACTTCGACTCCGACCCCACCAAGCTGGTCGCGTCTCTGCGCGAGGACGGCAAAGCCCCGGCGGCCTACATCGCCGACACCACCACCGCCAACGCCCAGGTGCGCACCCTGTCGGAAACGGTGCGCCTGGACGCCCGCACCAAAATGCTCAACCCCAAGTGGTATGAGGGCATGCTCTCCCACGGCTACGAGGGCGTGCGGGAACTCTCCAAGCGCCTGGTCAATACCATGGGCTGGTCAGCCACCGCTGGTGCGGTCGATAACTGGGTCTACGAAGACGTGAACACCACCTTCATCCAAGACCCGGAAATGTGCAAGCGGCTGATGGACCTCAACCCCAACTCCTTCCGCCGCATGGTCTCGACCCTGCTGGAGGTGAACGGGCGCGGCTACTGGGAAACCAGCGACGAAAACCTGGAGAAGCTGCAAGAGCTCTACCAGGAAGTCGAAGACCGGATCGAAGGGGTGGAATAGTCCCTGAGCGATAGCTGATTGAGAAGGGGTGGGCATAGGCCTGCCCCTTTTCGCTATAGTTGAGCAACGATCATGAAACCGCTGTTGTGGAGTGCTGACAAGAAGACGAGAACAGCATCTTTCTAAAAACCATTATTCCAAGCCGAAAAATGAAGAAAAAATATTTGGGAGGATAAATGGAAGACGTTAAGTTGACGCAAGAGGAACAGGAAATTCTAGCATCCGTAGAAAACGATGAGTGGCTTTCGGTTCCTGATCTTGAGCCAGAAATCAAGCGCTACCAGAGCTACGCTAAGGCTCATACCAATCCAATTTGAAGATGAGCGGAAAGTCAAAGGCTATAACCCTGTAACGGAAGGGTTTTCAGACGTTAGATTATGCTCGTCCTCATAAAGTATTGGTATCAGATGGAAGAACTTCAGGAAATCAAGGTGGAGATTTCTTCTCAGGATCTTCAGTTTCTACAGGCTCTGGCAAACCAATCCGAAACTCCTTTGCCAATCATGATTGCCAACGTGCTGCACCAGTTTGTTGTTCATAATTGTTAGGTCTTTCTCCGATGGCAGCAACGAATGATTTATCTTCTACTCAAAAAAAGGCGTTGCTGAACACAGGTATGAATCGAAAAATCAACACCTGTTGTAGGGGCAAACGGCCGTTTGCACCTACCCAAATTCATGCCTCAATTCAGCAACGCCAACAGGTTAATCAATCGGTGGCACTAGTGGCGCAATACTAAAACCGGGCAGCGGGCAAAGCGCACCACGCGCTCGGCTACAGAGCCCAGGAAAAATCTGGAAAGCCCGGTGCGTCCGTGGGAGGAAATGACAATCAGATCGATGCCGTTGGCTTCAGCGTAGTCAATGATTTCAGAGCTGGGATTGCCAACAGAGACTACAAACCTGACGTTTTGGTAAGCTGGCTCGGCGAATTTTTCATGGAAAAGCGCCTTGATGTGGTCAACGCGGGTTTGGTCGTCAACGGTTTGCCATACCATGCCGGGCTGGGTTGGTTCTAGGGCGGGCAGAACATGGACCACGTGAATATTTGTGGCGTCACCGAAAAAATTGAGGGTTTCAACTAGCGCCTGACTTGCCTCTTCAGAGAAATCAATAGGTACTAGAACGTTGCGGCTAGTAAATAGAGTCATTGGGTGATCCTCTTTGGGCTACATAAGCGAAACTGTTGGCCTCAGTCCCGGATTCAAACCTCCTTGAGCTGACTTTGGCAACAGTTTTTGGGCCATGGGCTAATCGAGCATTTGCACAGATGCCTCCAGTCTAGATCGATCTTAGCCCCTGACTTGTGTCAACGGTTTCGGTTTGGCGACAAACTTTCGCCGTTAGGGGCTTCAGCTCTCAAGGGTATGTCAAATTTAGCAAAGAACCTATTACCCCAGGGCGTGTTATCAATGCCAAAGGCTAATTGGTGACAGCCCTTAGCCGTTGCCACAACCAACCGAAAACCCAGAATAGAGGCCGGTTGCCGGACAGAAACTTAAAAGATAGTTGGGTGAAGCGCCGTGGAAACCGACGCGGGGCTAGTGTTATTGAGGGGCTGCGATCGCGCCAGCCAGCCCAAGGTTAATTTCCTTTACTAAAGTGGGTTTTGCCGTCCTGTGGGCACTTTAAGGTTAGGTGAACCTACCTTTAGCTTGCTTAAAAGCAGCGATCGACTCAGCCTAAGTTTTGGGCTGAGTTTTACAAACCAGTACAGACTCGTATAAGTCTGTAATCCTGCCGGTGAGGATAACGTATGCAGTCGTTAGAGGCGATGGGCAATGAGCTAAGCGGATTGGTGCTGCCGCAAAAAATCTTAAACCGTTGGCAGAGTGGATTGAGATTGGGCCTTCTGCTGGTTTTAGGCGTTTTAGGCAACTACTTTCGCTGGTCCATTTTCTTTCATATCGACTTTTTGTTCGGTACTATCGCGGTCTGGCTGGTGCTCAGCCTCTATGGGGCTGGTTGGGGAGCGATCGCCGCGCTGGTCTCCGCCAGTCTGACCTTTTTTCTGTGGCACCATCCCTATGCCGTAGTCATTTTTTCGGCAGAGTTTTTGGTGGTGGCCGCTCTGTCCCGAGGCCATCAGCGCAACCTGGTGCTGTTGAATGCCCTCTTCTGGGTGGTCTTGGGTATGCCTCTGGTGTGGCTGTTCTACCAGCAGGTGTTGGGCCTGGACCCCAACCAGGTCCACATTGTCATGCTCAAGCAGGCGGTCAACGGCATTTTTAATGCCCTGGTGGCCAGTCTGCTGCTGGCCTATACGCCCGTGCATCGCTGGCTGGGTCAACCCCAGGCCACCCGTGCTCTATCGCTCCAGCAGACCCTGTTCAACCTGCTGGTGGCCGCCGCCTTTTTCCCGACGCTGATGCTGCTGGCCCTCAACAGCCACCGGGTTGTAGCTGACATCACGGCTGCGGAGCAGGCTAACCTCAACCTGCTGGCCCAACCCCTGACGGCCTATATCAACAGCTGGTACGACCGCCGAATCAGGGCGACGAACACCCTGGCCGAAATTGCGGCCACTATAGCCACCTCAAACCCCACTCTTTTGCAGGTGAAGACCGAAACCATTCAGGCGCTGATCCCAGACTTTAACCATCTGGTAGTGACCAATGGTGACAACAACGTCGTGGCTCACGCGG
The DNA here is from genome assembly GCF_000763385.1 of Leptolyngbya sp. KIOST-1. NCBI lineage: Bacteria > Bacillati > Cyanobacteriota > Cyanophyceae > Leptolyngbyales > Leptolyngbyaceae > Leptolyngbya > Leptolyngbya sp. KIOST-1. The sequence goes on along the minus strand of NZ_JQFA01000005.1, from coordinate 215,923 downwards.
TGGCCGCTAGCGACAGCCACACCATTCGGCTCCCCTTTGCCAGCCACACCTCCTTGCAACCTGTCCTGTCCTCCAAGAGCTTGGGCGTCGATGCCCGTCAGGAAGATACGGTTCTGCTGAGTCAGCCGATTCTCGTTCAGGGGCAGGTGGTGGGACGGGTTTGGGGAGAAATTGACCTGGCCTGGCTGCAGTCCCTGCTGGCGGCAATGGCCAGCGAGCTAGAGGTCCAGGTGCACATTGTCGATCAGCACCACAGGGTGCTGATCAGCACCGATCCGCGACGCCCCTGGGGCACGCTGTTCGACCTGCATCAAACCGGGGAGGTCACTAACCTGGACGAGCACACCTACCAGTGGTTGCCCACCCTGGGCAGCACTATCTACGCCCTGCGCTGGCGCAATTCCGTTTTTGTGCGGGAGTCGCCCCTGCCCAAACTTGCCAACTGGACGCTGGTTGTGGAATCGCCGCTCCAGCCTCATATGTTTGAAGTACAGCGAGAGCACACCAATAGCCTGCTAATTCTCATGGGGGTGACTGGGCTGGCGCTGGCGACGGCCACCTGGCTCAGCCGTCGGTTTGTCTCTCCGATGTTTGATTTGGCCCAGACCACCACGAACTTGCCCAGCCAGATCCAGGAGCGACAGGTGATTCGGTGGCCAAGTAGCCCGGTGCTGGAGCTGCGATCGCTGGTGCAAAACTTTCAGCAGATGGCCACCACCCTGAGTCAAAAATTTCAGGAATTACAGCAGGCCAAGCAGAAGGCGGAAGTGGCCAACCAGGCCAAAAGTGAGTTTTTGGCCAGCATGAGCCATGAGTTGCGCACCCCGCTCAACGCCATTCTGGGGTTTACCGACCTGCTGCGCCGACAGCCTACCCTAGTCGAGCACTATGGGGAGCTGGATTTAATCAAATCCAGCGGCGAGCACTTGCTGGAGCTGATCAATGACGTGCTCGACCTGGCCAAAATTGAGGCCGGGTGCATTACGATCAATCGCACTGTGTTCGACCTATACGACCTGTTGAGCAATCTGGAAACACTCTTTTCTCTGCGGGCGGAAGCCAAGGCGATTCGATTTACCGTAGAGCGCGGGGCGGATGTACCGCAAGTTGTTCAAACCGACGAACGCAAGCTGCGTCAGGTGTTGATCAACCTGCTCAACAACGCGATCAAATTCACTGCAAGGGGCCACGTCACCCTGCAGGTTATGGCGGCCCCAGGTGCTGCCCAGGACCTCTGGCTGCGGTTTGAAGTCGTTGACTCTGGCCCTGGCATTGCCCCTGAGGAGCTAGAGCTGCTGTTTCAGGCCTTTTCACAGACCCAAACCGGACGGGGCAGCCAGGAAGGCACAGGACTGGGACTGCGAATTAGCGATCAGTTTGTCCAGCTGATGGGTGGTCGCATTGAGGTGCAAAGCCACCTGAACCAGGGATCGCAGTTTACGGTGCTGGTGCCGGTACAGTTGGCCACGGCGGACCAGCTGTCTCCAGCTCCCTCCAACCATACCGTCACCGGACTGGCTCCCCAGCAGCCCACCTACCGATTGCTGGTAGTGGACGATCAGTTAAGCAATCGGCGACTGCTGAGCCAGTTCTTAACTGACCTGGGGTTTGAGGTGCGTGAAGCCTGCAACGGGCAGGAGGCGATCGCCCAGTGGCAGGCCTGGCAGCCCCACCTGATCTGGATGGACATGCGCATGCCCGTAATGGATGGCTACGAAGCCACCCGCCAGATCAAAGCGCAGCTCAAGGGTCAGGCCACTGCCATTGTGGCCCTGACCGCCAGTGTCTTTGACGAAGAAAAGTCGCTGGTGCTCTCGGCGGGCTGCGACGACTTTATTCGCAAGCCCTTTCGGCAGGGCGTCATCATCGAGAAGCTGAGGCAGCACCTGGGGGTGGAGTTTGTCTACGCTCAGCCCGACTCCGCCCCAGCGGTGGCAGTACCTGAGGTGGTTGACCTTGGGGCGGGTAGCCTAGACGGTATGCCCTCGGCCTGGCGCGATCGCGCTTACCAGTCGGCCACCCAGGCCGATCAGCAGACCCTCCTGCAGCTGTTCGAGGCGCTCCCCCCAGAACATGACAGCGTCCGTCGAACCCTTCACCACTGGACTCTCAATTTTCAGTTCGACAAAATTATCACCCTTACCCGCGGGGACAATGACCACCACTAGCCGCCCTCACTTTACTGTTCTAGTTGTTGACGATATTCCGGATAACCTGCACCTGCTGACGCGGGAGCTAACCGCTGAGGGCTACGAAACGCGGGGCGTGTTGACGGGCACTATGGCGCTGACCGTGGCCCGATCTACCCCCATCGACCTGATTTTGCTCGACATCATGCTGCCCGATATGGACGGCTACAGCGTCTGCCAGCAGCTGAAGGCCGACCCTGCCACCGCATCGATTCCGGTGATCTTTCTCAGCGCCCTGGACGAGGCGCTCGACAAGGCCAGAGCCTTCGCCGTGGGTGGGGTGGACTACATCACCAAACCCTTTAAGGCGGTCGAGCTGCTGGCCAGGGTAAACACCCACCTGAGCCTGCAAAAGGCCCAGAAGCAGCTGCAGCGGTTTAACCAGGAGCTAGAGTACCAGGTGCAGCAGCGCACCCGGGAGCTGGGGGCCGCCAACCGATCGCTGCAGGCAGAGATTCAGGTGCGGCGACAGGTGGAGCAGGAGCTGCGCAACAGTGAATTTCGCTATCGACTGATTGCCGACCATATGGGCGATCTGGTCTGTCTGCACGATGTCAACGGGCAGTTCCTCTACGTCAGTCCGTCGGCTCAAACCCTGCTGGGCTACGCGCCAGACGTGCTGCTGGGCAAGCAGATCGCTGACTTTTGCCACCCCGACGATGGGCCCCACGTGCAGCTCCAGTTTCAAACCCCGCATCAGTCCTACGAAGCCATCACCCTCTGCTACCGGTTTCGCTGCCAGTCGGGCCGCTACCTGTGGCTGGAAACCCTGGCCAAGCCCGTACTGGGTGAAGACGGGCAGGTGACGAACATTGTCACCAACTCAAGGGATGTCACGCGCCGCGTCAAAATTGAGAAGCAGCTGCGCTACGATTCGCTCCACGACGCGCTGACCCATCTGCCCAACCGCGATTGGCTGGCCAAGCGGCTAGAGCTAGAAATTCTGCAGTGCCAGCGCTACAGCCACAACTGCTTTGGCCTGCTGATGATCGATCTCGATCGCTTTAAGGCGGTCAACGACAGCCTGGGCCACCTGACCGGCGATAAACTGCTGGTTGCCGTGGCCAACCTGCTCAAGGGCTGCGTGCGCGATATCGATATGGTGGCGCGCTGGGGCGGCGATGAGTTTGTGATTTTTCTCGATCGCATTGCCGATCTCAAAGAGGCCATTCAGGTGGCTGAGCGGATCAAAACCGCCCTGGAAAGTCCGATTGAAGTGGATGGCAAGATCATCTTCACCTCGGCCAGTATCGGCATTTTGATCGGCAACAGCGGCTATACCACCAGCAACGACATTTTTCGCGATGTCGATATTGCCCTCTACCGAGCTAAGGCGTCGGGCCGCAACCGCTACGAGATTTTTGGGCTCGAAATGTACCAGGAGGCGATCGCGCTGCTCAACCTGGAAAACGATCTGCGCCAGGCGATTCAGCGCCAGGACTTCGTCACCTACTTTCAGCCCGTTATGGCCCTGCCCAGCCGAGCCCTGATCGGGTTCGAGGCCCTGGTGCGGTGGCAGCACTGGGAGCGGGGGCTGATTATGCCCAGTGAGTTCATCGACCTGGCCGAAGATACCGGCCTGATTAAAGCGATCGGGAGCCAGGTGCTGTACCAAGTGTGCGAGGCGATCCACCAGTGGGAAGCGGCCTATGCTCTAAACAATACCTTTCGGGTCAGCGTCAACGTGTCGGGACAGCAGTTCCGCGACACCACCTTCATCGCTACCCTCGACCAAATTTTAGCGGCCACCGGCGTGCGGGGCGATCGCCTCAAGCTGGAGATCACCGAGCGGGTGCTGCTGGAGCAGTCGGACAGCATTGCCAAAACCCTGGCCGCAATTACCGCCCGCGGCATGCAGCTCAGCATCGACGACTTTGGCACCGGCTACTCGTCGCTGCGCTACCTGAGCCAGTTTGCCGTCCAGACCCTCAAGATCGATCGCTCCTTCGTCAGCCAGATCCAGCCCCAGCGCCAGGGTATCGTGCAGGCCATTGTCGATCTGGCCCACAACCTGGAGATGGACTGCATCGCCGAAGGAGTCGAAACCGAAGCCCAACTCGACCAACTCCAGCAGATCGGCTGCGAAGCCGCCCAGGGCTACCTGTTCTCTCAGCCCCTCTCCCTGGATGCGGCCAGTACCCTACTCCAGCACTCGTCCCCCCGCTGGGTCGATCGAAATTGATCGGCCAATCCGGTCCTGCACGCCAGACAGCGGCCCTAGTTAGGCCGGGGCCAGCTATTGGCGCGAAGGTTCTGCGCCGCCAGTTCCACCGTTTCGGCAACGCGGCGATCGCGCGTCTCAGCCCGCTTGGCGCTGGCGATCCACTCCAAAATGCCCCGCTTGGCCGATCGCGGAAAGGCCTCAAAGTTAGTCTGGGCTGCGGCATTGGCCGCCAGCGCCGCCGCCAGATCCGGGGGCACCTCTAGCCGCTCGATCGCGTCGAGCTTTTCCCACGATCCGTCCTGCTTCGCCGCCTCAATTTTGGCCAGCCCGGAGGGCATCATCAGCCCCGCCGCCGTCATTGCCTCAACGCGTTTTTTGTTGAGTGCCGACCAGCCGGAACCCGACTGGCGCCGCGCCAGCCACAGCATGGTGCGTTCGTCGTCGAGCTGGTTGGGCTTGCTGTCAATCCAGCCAAAGCAAAGGGCTTCTTCGACCACGTCGCTATAGGAAACGTAGGGTCGACCCGGTAATTTCTTGTAGGTGATCAGCCAGATGCCCTCGGTGCGGGCATGGTTGGCCATCAACCAGTCGCGCCACTCGGCCCGACTCTCCACCTGGACGGAATTTTCTGGCGTTTGAGCAGTCATAGGCGATCCATAAGGTTTTGGGCCGTAAGCCTTGCCCAAAGTTTTATGCCAGAGAGGTGATGAAATCAGCTCTAGCCCACCCACCCACTCACCTAACCCACCCCCTCCAAGAAGCCTCTACCCCCCTCGCTCAGCCATGGTAATGCGATCGCCCAGTTGCCGAATCGTCTGGGCCAGATCCAGATCGCGCTTGAGCAGCTTCTCAATTTTGGTGTAGCTGTAGAGCACGGTGGTGTGATCCTTGCCGCCAAAGGCGTCGCCAATTTTGGGCAGGCTGAGGTCGGTGTGCCGCCGCATCAGGTACATGCCCACCTGGCGGGCCTGGCTGATCTCGCGCCGCCGCGACGAGCCCTTGAGGTCCTCTACCGACACGCCAAAGTGCTCGGCGACAGCGGCCACCACGGCTCCAGGGGAAGCCTCGATCTTGTCGGCGGGCGGGTTGAGCACCGTCATCAGGTGCTCGACGGTCATGGGCAGGCCCGAAATCGAGGTGTAGGCGATCGCGCGAATCAGCGCCCCCTCCAGCTCTCGAATGTTGGAGGTATAGCTGGCGGCAATGTACTCGATCGCCTCCCGGGGCAGCTGCACCTGCTCGTACTCGGCCTTCTTTTGCAGAATCGCCATCCGGGTCTCGTAGTCGGGGGGCTGGATGTCGGCGATCAGCCCCATGGAGAAGCGCGAGATCAGCCGGTCCTGGAGGCGCAGGATCTGGTTGGGGGGGCGATCGGAGGCCAGCACAATCTGCTTGCCCGCCTCGTGGAGCGTATTGAAGGTGTGGAAGAACTCCTCCTGGGTGTACTCCTTGCCCTCGATAAACTGAATGTCATCCACCAGCAGAATGTCCACATCCCGGTAGTGGGAGCGAAAGTGCTGCATGCTGTCGCGCCGGATGGCGGTGATCAGGTCATTGGTGAACTGCTCGGTGGACACGTAGGCCACCCGCGCCTGGGGGGCAATCTCCTGGCGGTAGTGACCGATGGACTGCATCAGGTGGGTTTTGCCCAGCCCCACCCCGCCGCAGAGAAACAGCGGGTTAAACTCGCGCCCCGGTGCCTCGGCCACCGCCAGGGCCGCCGCGTGGGCCATCCGGTTGTTGGCCCCCACCACAAAGCGCGAAAACACCGCCTTGGGGTTGAGGTCGTTGTAGGGGTCCTGGGCGGGGGCGGGCAACTCCGCCGGGGCCGGGCGGGGGGGCACCACGGGGCGGGAGGGCAGGGCAGGGGTCTGGGTGGGCCAGCTGACTTCGGCCATAGGCAGCAGCGCCGCCGCCGCCGTTTCCCCCTCGGGCACCACGGTAACCTGAAGCTCAATGGCTTTGCCCAAAATGTTGTTGACCACCTGGGTGATGGTGCCCGCGTAGTGCTTCTGCACCCAGTTGCGGGCAAAGGGATTGGGGGTGGAAATGACCAGGGCGCGATCGCTCAGGGTTTGGGCCTGGGCGGGCTTGATCCAGGTCTCAAAGGTGGGGCGGCTCAGCTCCACCTGAAGCTGATTCAGCACCTCTTCCCACAACCGATTCAGGGCCTGATCCACGACTTACCTCTTAAACTACCGCTGCCCAAGGGCAGACACATCGCATAAGTTGACAAACGGAGCCAGCCCAACTCTTGGGCTGACCCTAGGCCGCTAAAACTGAGCCGCCATCCCTGGCGTCATACCTGGGCTGTCCAGGCAGAGCAGCCCGGCTCCCAAACCTGACCCAGGGGCCTAGCTCCTAGACCTGGGGTCGGCCTGCTACAGCAGTATTTAGGGATCTTTAGGGTACTAGATATATGGTTAAAAATTGTCCCTGATTCTAGATATAGCGCTTTGACAAAAATCGGATCCCGTCGTGCTCCAATCAGGTGAGCCGCCAGAGGCTGCCTGCTGGTCTATTGAAGCACAGGTCTTCAGCTCCTGGGGCGCATGTATACAATGACTACAGTATTTGTCGTTTTTCGTGCCTCCACTGCGGGCCAACTGCTATGTCTAAATCCTATAAGCCAGGCCAGCCAAAGGTTCCAGACCCACCCCCCGACGTTCAGGTGCTGACCCTGGGGCATCCGGTGCTGCGCCAGGTAGCTCAGCCCCTAGAGTTGGGGACCGACGAGGCCCTAACCGACGAGACCCTGCAGAGGCTGGTCGATCGCCTGCTCCAGACCATGCAGGCCTCGAACGGCGTCGGCATCGCTGCCCCCCAACTCGGTCACTCCCTGCGCCTGCTGGTGGTGGCCTCGCGCCCCAATCTGCGCTATCCCCACGCACCGCAAATGGAGCCGGTCGTGATGCTCAATCCCCGTCTAATTGCCGCCAGCGACGAGCTGGAGCTGGGTTGGGAAGGCTGCCTCAGCGTGCCGGGGGTGCGCGGTCGGGTCCCTCGCCACCGCGTGGTTGAGGTGGAGTACTGCGATCGCTACGGCCAGTCCCAGCGCCGGGTGTGGGAGGGCTTTGTGGCCCGCATCTTTCAGCACGAGGCCGACCATCTGGAGGGCAAAGTATTTCTCGACCGGGTGCAGTCAGAATCCGATCTGCTCTGCGAGGGGGACTACCAGGCGATGGAAATAGCGAACCTGCCCTGAGACGGGCTGGGAGCGTTTCTAAAAACTATCCAACAGAACCAGGGGCGATCGCAGCCGGTCAATTACCCTGGTAGCTCTGACAGCCGTACCCTGTGCAGATGTTCTTGGTCGATCTACGACCATAGGAGGCAGCTTGAGTTCCTATTCCGAGCCCCGCATCGTTCCCCTCGACATGCTGGATACCGACTACGCCAAAATGGCGGCGGGCGAACCGATCCCCGACGACAAAAAGCAGCGACTCTCCCAGGACAGCTACGACTTTGGGCGCATGGGCAAGCACATTGCTCGCTACCGCTACGGCAACCTCGACCAGCAGGGCCAGGACGACATTCTCTGCACCCTGGGCACCACCGCCGGCCTGTTTACCCTGGCCGACACCGAAGCCATGAACGATCGCCTCCGTCAGACGGGCCGCTTCTACCTCACTCCCGGCGAACGCCAGCAGGTGATCAACTGGCTGGCCGACGAACTGGGGGTCGATCTGCAGGGTTCATAGAATTCTCTCTGCTCAGAAAATAGATCTTCACCCGGTTCCCGTGACTCAATGTAAACGAGTGTTTCAATCGAGTTACAACCCGTAGGAGTGGCCCAAAATGCCCAAAATCCCGTGATACGATTCATCCGTAGCTTTTCGCAATAGTGGAGTAGGCACCCTTGGTACTTCGGGTAGCAGTAGTAGGATCGGGTCCGGCAGGCTCCTCGGCAGCCGAGACATTAGTTAAAGCCGGTATTGAAACGTACCTCTTCGAGCGCAAGCTCGACAACGCCAAGCCCTGCGGCGGGGCTATTCCCCTGTGTATGGTCGACGAGTTTGACCTGCCTCCTGAAATCATCGATCGCCGCGTGCGCAAGATGAAGATGATCTCCCCCTCCAACGTCGAGGTCAACATCGGCAGCACCCTCAAGGACGACGAGTACATCGGCATGTGCCGCCGCGAGGTGCTGGACGGGTTCCTGCGCGATCGCGCCGCCCAGCACGGGGCCAAACTGATCAACGGCACCGTCCACACCCTGGAGCTGCCCGCCACGGAGAATGGGGCCTACACCCTGCACTACACCGAGCACCGTGAAGACGGGCTGGTGGGTGACAACAAGTCCCTCCAGGTCGATCTGGTAATCGGGGCCGACGGGGCCAACTCCCGCGTCGCCAAGGCGATCAAGGCCGGGGACTACAACTATGCGATCGCCTTCCAGGAGCGCATTCGCCTGCCCGAAGACAAGATGGCCTACTACGAAGACCTGGCCGAAATGTACGTGGGCAACGATGTCTCCCCCGACTTCTACGCCTGGGTATTCCCCAAGTACGACCATGTGGCCGTGGGCACCGGCACCATGCGGGTCAACCAGGCCAAGATTAAGAGCCTCCAGGCGGGCATCCGCGCCCGCGCCGCCAAACGCCTGGAAGGTGGTGAAATCATCAAAGTCGAAGCCCACCCCATCCCCGAGCATCCCCGTCCCCGCCGCGTTGTCGGTCGGGTCGCTCTGGTGGGCGATGCCGCTGGTACCGTCACCAAGTCTTCCGGCGAGGGCATCTACTTCGCCGCCAAGTCGGCCCGCATGTGCGCCGAAACCATTGTCGAGTTCTCCAACAGCGGTGCTCGCATTCCCACCGAAGCCGACCTCAAGGTCTACCTGAAGCGCTGGGACAAGCAGTACGGCATGACCTACAAGGTTCTGGATCTGCTGCAAACGGTGTTCTACCGCTCCGACGCCACCCGCGAGGCATTCGTCGAAATGTGCTCTGACATGGACGTGCAGAAGCTCACCTTCGACAGCTACCTCTACAAGACCGTGGTGCCCGCCAACCCCCTGGTGCAGATGAAAATCACCGCCAAAACCGTGGGCAGCCTGATTCGCGGCCACGCCCTGGCTCCGACCCGCAGCTGGTAGGGTGCGATCGTTCAGTTCCTTTCTAACCCCCTAAGATAACTGGCTTTGGCAAAAGGTTGTCAAAGCCAGTTTTGTCTTGGTGCCGCTTAGGTTCTCGGTGCCCTGACGTTTGAACGTTCAAACGTTGCTCAAGTGTCTAAATGTCTGATTTCTAAATGTTCGAACCCGATTGACTACGGCTATACTCCGGCGGTTTGGCTGCTCTAGGGTAGACCCAGGCTTTGCCGCACGGCCTGCCGCACCTCGGCACACAGTTCATACATCTCGATCGCAACGTCCTGATCAGCGACAAATCCTGGATACCGCACTTCAACAGCGAAGTCAGTCAGCAGAGCCAAAGCCGGGCGAAAGCGCTCCCACTCAGGCTCTACAGGATTAAGTAAAGTTAGCAGAGCAGTCAGGTCATGGATTTTAGGGAAGGGAATGTCAGCGGCTAGCAGTCTTGCCTTGAGATATTTTTCGACACACTGCTGAGTGTGAAAACAAACGGCATCGTAATTTGGCAACTGCCGAACCTGCAATTCTCGGCCAGCTGTGCCAAAATCTGCCTCTGCTTTATCAATCCACTCCTGTAGAGTCGCTGTCATACAGCACTTTGCCGTTATTAACGATATCTTCTAAAAAAAAGTCCCGCATGGTCAAACGCTGAGTCAAGTATTCAGGAGTTCGCACCAATAAATCAAGGGCAAACCCCGGTCTAACCTGACAACGGATCTCTGCTGCTTTGCGAGCCGGATAACCCTCGAAGGGTAAAACCACCAGCAGATCGACATCGGAGTCGGCGGTGGGTTCGCCGTAGGCGTAGGAGCCAAACAGAATAATGCGATCGGGGTTAAACTGTTCGGCAATTTGCCGACTCAGCGCTTCAATCTGCTGCATGTCAACCATGATTTGACTCCAGCGGTTTGCCTAATTCTGCCACATTGCCCCAGGCCCAGGATGCTTGCGATCGCGCTTCCTCCCCAGGGCATTCCGCTCCAAAGCAATGCCAAACTGAGGAAACTGAAACGGCGACAGTTTGGCGGGCCGGTCGTTCTGCCAGGGAGGCGAACTGGAAGCTGCAGCCAAGGCGCTCGGTTTCCGTAGGGAGACCGAGCGCCTTGGCCCCAGCAAACCCGCCCTGGTGGGGCCTGTCTACTTGCCCATACCCAGCTGCTGGGCCTTCTGGTACACCTTGCCCTCGGTCAGCAGCGAGGGGGCGATCACCACCTCCACCTGCTGCATTTCCTTTAGGTCCTTAGCGCCCAGGGTGCCCATGCTGGTTTGCAGCGCCCCTAAAAAGTTGTGGGTGCCGTCGTCCAGGCCGGCGGGGCCGCGCAGAATTTGCTCCAGGCTGCCCGTGGTGCCCACCTTAATGCGGGTGCCCCGGGGCAGCACCGGGCTGGGAGTCGCCATCCCCCAGTGGAAGCCCCGACCCGGCGCTTCGGCGGCGCGGGCAAAAGGCGAGCCAATCATCACCCCATCGGCCCCGCAGGCGATGCACTTGCAGATGTCGCCCCCCGTGACCAGGCCGCCATCGGCCACAATCGCCACGTAGCGGCCGGTTTCGGCGAAGAAGTCGTCGCGGGCGGCGGCACAGTCGGCCACCGCCGTTGCCTGGGGAATGCCAATGCCCAGCACCCCGCGCGAGGTGCAGGCCGCCCCGGGACCAATGCCCACCATGACGGCGGCGGCTCCGGCCTTCATCAGGTTGAGGGCAACCTCGTAGGTGACGCAGTTGCCCAGAATCACCGGCATGGGCATCTTGGCGCAGAAGGCGGACAGATCGAGCGGGCTGATCTCGGCGGGGGACAGGTGGGCCGTCGACACCACGGTGGCCTGCACAAAGACCAGGTCGGCCCCCGCCTCGGCCACGGTTTTGCCGAAGCGAGCGGCCCCCGCCGGGGTCAGGCTCACCGCGGCCACTCCGCCACCCGATTTGATAGCCTGAATTCGTTTAGTGATCAGCTCTGGCTTGACGGGCTCGGCGTAGAGGGTTTGCATAAGCCCGACAAACTCGTCTTTGCCCACCGAGGCAATCTGATCGAGAATGGGTTCGGGGTCGTCGTAGCGAGTCTGGATGCCCTCCAGGTTCAGCACCCCCAGAGCCCCCAGCTCCGACAGCCGAATCGCCATCCCGACATCGACCACTCCGTCCATAGCGCTGGCGATAATCGGAATCTCGCGCTCAACCCCGCCAATGTGCCACCGGGTATCGGCCAGGCTTGGGTCTAGGGTTCTTGGCCCCGGTACCAGGGCAATCTCATCAATGCCGTATGCTCTGCGAACGACTTTGCCGCGACCAAGTTGTATATTCACGTCCTTACCTTTACCCTCTGGACCAAAACCATTAGGCTAGCCTAGCAAAAAAGAATTCTCGGCGTATAGCCGTTGTCCGAAACCTTCGGGCCAGTGTCGATAGCAATATCGGGTGATAATATTGGGCAGACCTGAGCCAGGACTGCGTAATTTTTGAGGGAAACAAAGGGTTGTGAACCTGTCATCGCTGACATTTTTGCGCAAGATGCGATCGCCCAATCGCCAGTTTGCCGTCATTGGGCTGGGGCGCTTCGGTCGGGCGGTGTGCGGCACCCTCAATAACCTGGGCTATGAGGTGCTGGCCGCCGATACCGACGAGCGTCGGGTCAGTCAGGCTCTCACCGACCAGATTGCCGCCCACGCCCTCCAGCTCGACACCACCCAGCCCTCGGCCCTGCGCGAGGCGGGCATCACCGACTTCGACACGGTAATTGTGGCGATCGGCAACTACGTCGAGGAGAGCATCATTACCACCCTCAACCTCAAAGAGGCCGGGGTGAAAAACGTGGTGGCCAAGGCCTCGTCAGAGATCCACGGCAAGCTGCTCGATCGCGTGGGGGCCGACCACGTGGTGTTTCCTGAGCACGAGATGGGCTGTGAACTGGCGCGATCGCTCACCTCCCCCGGCATTCTCGATCGCTTTGAGATCGACCCCAACCACTGCATCGCCGAAATCATCGTGCCCAAGGCCTTTGACCAGATGACCATCGTTGACCTTGACCTGCGCAACCGCTACGAACTCACCCTGCTGGCTATCAGCCAGGACAACGATCCCGACCAGTTTGAGATCAACCCCAGCCCTGTCACCCGGCTGAAGGCGGGCGGCCTGATGGTCGTGATCGGCAGCAACAAAGGCCTGGAGCGTCTACCGGTATAGCCATGCGCGTGATTGGTTTGATTAGCGGCACCTCCGTAGACGGCATCGATGCCGCCCTGGTGGACGTGGGCGGGCAGGGCTACGAGCTCAGCCTCTCCCTGCTGGACGGACTGACCTGGCCCTACCCCACCGAGCTTCAGCAGCAAATTTTAGCCCTCTGCGCCGGGGAAGCGGTGGATTTGGAGACCCTGGCCCGGCTAGACGATGCCGTGGCCCACACCTTTGTCGATGCGGCCCAGGCGCTCATGGCCCAGGCCGGCCCCGCTGAGCTGGTGGCCTCCCACGGGCAAACGGTCTTTCACCGTCCGGTGGGGCGTCCGGCCCTGAGCCACCAGGGGCCAGTACAGCTGGGCTATACCCTGCAACTGGGGCGCGGTGCCGTGCTGGCCCAGCGGTTGGGCCTGCCTGTGGTCAGCGACTTTCGCCAGGCCGACATTGAAGCGGGAGGGGAGGGTGCCCCCCTGGCTCCGGTGTTAGATCTCTGTCTGCTCAGCCACCCCACCGAGCACCGCTGCGTCCAAAATCTGGGCGGCATTGGCAATGTCGCCTACCTGCCTCCCTGGCACCGCCGGGGCAGTCCGCCCAAGGTGCTGGGGTGGGACACCGGACCGGCCAACTCCTTGATCGATATCGCCATCTATACCCTCTCCGAGGGCAGCCTCACCTACGACGAGGACGGCGCTTGGGCCGCCCAGGGTACCCCCTGTCTGGCGCTTGTCAACGATTGGCTTGAGCACCCCTACTTTGTGCAGCCACCGCCAAAATCCACCGGGCGCGAGCTGTTTGGCTGGGAGTTTTTCCAGCGGTGCCATCAGGAGGCGCAGCGGCAGGGCCTGAGTGTCGTGGATATCCTCGCCACGCTGACGGAGTTCACCGCTGCTTCGGTGGCCCGCGAATACCGCACTTTCTTGCCCACCCTGCCCGATCGCGTACTGGTCAGCGGCGGCGGTAGCCACAACCCGGTGCTGATGGCGCGCCTCCAGGCTCACCTGCCCGATCTTCCGGTACAGCCCACCGATGCGGTGGGGCTCTCGGCCAGCTACAAGGAGGCGATCGCTTTTGCCGTGCTGGGCTACTGGCAGCGCCAGGGATTTGCGGGCAACTTGCCCGCCGTCACCGGAGCCAGCGGCCCCGTGGTGCTCGGGCGCCTCAGTCCTCCTGCCGGAACGCTTTAGTCCAGGGAGTGGCCTGTCGGCCATAGCTCAGTCTGAGCAATAGGACGTATGCTTGAGAAGCATAGATACCTAGATAGTGATGGGGGCCAGACTGAACTAACGCAGGATGACGGGGATGTTGATGGCTGGGGGAGCAGGGTGTGGTGCATAGCTTTTTAATTGAGCCTGGCCGCTGGACGTTGCAGGGGAGCTGGATGGAGCGCGATCGCCTGCCCACCCCGGTCAAAGGCAAAATTTTAATCGCCTGGAGCCGCGACGATTGGTTCACCATGGTAATGAAGCTGGCCATGCCCGACGCCCAGCCGGGGGAAATGGCGCTTCAGTATCGCGGTCGGTTGACCAGCGGCGACTGCCAGTACACCTTTGTGCTGCAGCACAGCCTGCTGGGGCGGGTGGAGGGGGAGGGCTGGGTGGCCCCCGACTCGATCATTCAGCGCTACTGGGCCCTGGGCGATCGCCAGCGCCGCACCGGATTTGAAACCCTCTACCGCCTCGACCAGGACCGTTACCATCTCTCCAGCGGAATTATGACCGGCCACTACCTGACCAGCGCCATGGAGGCAACGCTGCACCTCCAGAGCCTCCCGCCCTAGGCCCTCAGCCTGGCGGCGGCATCCCAAGCCCCAGGCGGGAATGTACTAGAGTAAAAACAATGTCTCTGAGCTGTAGTTGGGCATATTAGGGATAAGGTCCGGGCCCTAAAGCCTGGGGCCTATGGAGCAGGGGCATTGGGCTAACCTGATTCTGAGCCGATGGCTGGGTGCATGATCGAGAGTCTCATCAGGTGACAGTGCGTTAAGTTGGCTCCAGAAGCGAGCCAGCCAGGGATTGCCCCTGTCCTACGGCTGCCGGGGCCTGAGGTGCTTGGCGGGCTGACGGTGATGGGTTTGCCCCTGGGGTAGACCCCTACCCTTTTGGCCTGGGGCCGATTGACTTAGCCGCCGCCCTGGTTTTTCCCTGTTGCTGACAGTACTGTTCCTTGTACCGCCCGCCCCCACGTTTGGCTACTTCTGTATCTATGGCTGACTCCAATCTGGGCTGTAAATTGGCCAATCGCTACGAACTCCTCGAACCCATTGGCCAGGGGTCCATGGGGCGTGTGTACATGGCGGAGGATTTACTGCTGGGCAGCGTCAAGGTAGCGATCAAGCTGCTGTCCCAGACCCTGCCCGGCGAAAAAATGCGCGATCGCTTTATGCAGGAGGCCATGACCTGCGCCCAGCTCGGCCAGAAGAGCATCCATGTGGTGCGCGTCACCGACTACGGCGTCAGCGACGAAGGGGTGCCTTTCTATGTTATGGAGTACCTCCAGGGGCAAAGCCTGAGCCACCTGATCAACCTCCAGCCCCTGCCCGTGCCTCGATTTTTGGGTCTGATCCGCCAAATTTGCCTGGGGCTCCAGTCCGCCCACGATGGCATCATTCTCAAAACCCAGCCCGATCCGGTGCCCATTATCCACCGCGATATCAAGCCCAGCAACATCATGATCGTGCAGGACCCCACCCTGGGGGAGCTGGCTAAGATCTTAGACTTTGGCATCGCCAAACTGGTCCAGATCGACAGCGACCAGACCAACTGCTTCATGGGTACCCTGGCCTACGCCTCTCCCGAACAGATGGAAGGCCGCGAGCTCGACAGCCGCTCCGATATCTACAGCCTCGGGGTGATGATGTTTCAGATGCTGACCGGCCATCTACCCCTGCGGGCCAGCAGCCACACCTTTGGGGGGTGGTACAAGGTACACCAGACCCAGGCCCCCAAGCGCATGGGTGAGGTTGCCAGCAATATCAAGGTCCCCAAGCTGCTCGAAGATCTGGTCATGAGCTGTATGGCCAAGCCCGCCGAGGACCGCCCCCAGAGCACCCACGAAATTTTACAAATCCTGGAGCCGCTGCAGTCCCGTTACGTCAACGGATTTCGGATTAGCCAGCGGATTGGCACCACCCTCAATCGAGTACCCGTCACCCGCCAGCCAGCTCCCAACGAAACCCTGCAAGAAGACCAGGTGTGCAAGCTGACGGTGTGGCCTGCCACCAAGCCTGTGGCGGAAATCGTCTTTCCCCACCCATTGCCGACCAGCCAGGGGGCCTTGGCCACCCTCTGGGCGATGATGCCCGATGCCGAAATCCACCGACGCCTGGTTAGCACCCGCTACAACACCTTTATCTGCACCATGGCCCCCCACCCGATGCTGCTGTGGCTGACGGTGCTCTACAGCAGCGCCCACGGAGCCCGCTGGCTGCCCTGCTACCTCGATCTCAAAACGGCCCTGGGCCAGGATATGGCCGGCCTGCTGGGCAACAATGGCACCTACAAGCTCCTGCTGTTCTCCCTCGAAAATCCGCGCCGCTGCGCCCACGTGCTCAGCTGTAGCGTGTCGGAGCCCCAGCGCAGCCTCCTGCAGGAGTGGGTGCTGACGGCCCGCAGTCGCCCCTCTACCGGGGCGATCGCCACCAGTCGCGATCTGCTGCGCAACGAACTCCAAACTAAACTCAAGGCCAAGGTCTTACAAAAGCTGGAGTCGATCTATGTCGATACGGGATCAAGTCTGTCCGACTGACCATCCTGTGCCCTGTTCCGGATTTTCATCTCCTGGGGCGCAAACGCGCTAGCTGGGGAAAAAGAGCACCGGATGCCAGCTGCGCCGCAGAATTTCGTGGGTGAGGCTGGGGGCAGACCACTTAAAAATACCTTCGGCCCCACCAGAGCAGGCGGCGATCGCACCAATGTCGTGGATCTCAGCCGTTTTCATAATTTCTTCCAGGGGGTTACCTTCTACAACCGTTGTGTTCACCACCAAATTTAGGGCGGCCAGCTCAGACTGAAGTTGGTCCAGCTCCTGCTGGGCCTGCTGCACAGGATGGTCACCCAGCAGTTCCCGGCGGACGTGGTCGTCAATCACCCACAGCAGCCGCACCCGCTCCAGCACTGAGTTGGGATTGTTTTTGACCTGTTGGCGAATATTTTGAACGATTTTTTTGCCGCCCTGGGTGCCGTCGTAGGGCACCAGCAGGTAGCGAAATAGGTGGGCGCAGCGCAGCTCCAGCTCAGCGGTCGTGTAGGTTGACATCAGCTGGGGCCGCAAAATAATCAGCGGCACGCCGGTTTTTTCGGCCAGGGCCGCCGTGGTGCTGCCAAACAGCTTTTCTTCCAGCAAAGTGCGGGTAGGCGAACCCAAAAAAATCACGTCCACCTGGTGCTGCTTGGCCAGCCGCAGAATATTGTCGCTGGTGCGCCCCCACTGGACTTCAATAGTGACTTCAACGGTGTCGGGTGCCTCTCGCAGCAGTTCCTGAAGCCGCTGTCGCGCAGGTTCTAAGCGTTCTGGACTGGCCCGGGGAATCTCTGGTCCACTCTCGACGGGCATGCTGTGAAAAAATACCAGCGACTTGAATCCTCCAGCGGCTAAGCTGGGGACAAACTGAGCCAGGCGGTAGATGCCATCGGTAAAGTCGGTACAGATAAGTGCGCGCTGAAACATAGTTCCCCCGTTCAGGTGCAACAAATTGGGCCAGGGTCTAAGGGGCAAGGACCGCTGCTGGAAGGTCATCACCTCGCTTACCGAGCCAGCCTGGCCCCTGGGCGGTGCTTTCCCAGCTGTGCGCCAGCGCTGGGGAAAAACCCCTCCCCTAACAACCATAGCGTTTGCGCGGACAGTTGCAACCCTGCTTGGGCTGACCTGGTTTATTCAAGGGTGAGTCAGAATGAATTAGAGATCCCCAGCACCAGAAGCTGGCTTTTAGATCGGCAAAGGTGGCAGGGAAAAATTGTGTAGCGTATCCATCCCGGCTGTTCCCATTGCCAGGAGCGAGTGGGGGGGACACGGCCCATCGGCCTAAAATATCTCTATTTCAACGGGCTCTAGGCTCTAGCCGTACTGCAAAGGAGAGCTGTCTCTGCTGTGGTGGCTGTACACGTAGCGTAACTCAGGGCCACAGCGGTTGAGGGGAAAAACTAACGGTGTTTTGGTAAGACAGGCAGCAGGTTGTTGGCTCTGTAGCCTGCAAATTAGTCTGCAAATTGGGTAGGGCAAACGCATACTCAGGAGGAGAGTAGCCGAATTAGGTAGTCATTATCCCATCCTGCTTGCAAGCGTTTAGCCTTGATACCCCCTTTGGCAAAAGCGTCCTGACGCAGCAGATTGAGGGCGATGTGACGGACGACGGCCAGATTAGCGGGGGCGTGGTCTTTACGAATTCGAGAGGCATCTTCGTGGAAGGCGACATCGAGCACCCAGTGGAGCTGGTTTTCAATACCCCAGTGGCTGCGCACCCCTTGGGCAAAGCGTTGGACATCGCCGTCAAAACTAACGAGATAGTAGCGCTGCTCAATGGTCGGGGGTTGACCGAGGATACGGCGTTCAGCCTCCACGAGGCCAACGCGTTTTAAGCCAACCCAGCGCTCAGCGTTGATGAGGTGCTCGACCCCATCGAGCAACCAGTGGCGGCGGATGAAAGCGGTATGGGGCAGTGGCGATCGCCTTTTACCAGGACCTGTTTGCCTTCCTCTGCCTGCTGCTGGTCACCCCCCTGGCCAGCCTGGCCCTGACACCCCAGGACCTGGGCCTGCTGCTGGTGCTGGGGGTGCTGTGTACCGCCGTCGCCCACACATTATTTATTGAGAGTTTGGCGGTGCTGCGAGCCCAGACCGCTAGCGTGATCAGCGGCCTGGAGCCGGTCTACGGCATTGCCCTGGCGGCCCTGCTGCTGGGGGAAGTGCCCGTCCCCCGCACCCTGGTCGGCG
The DNA here is from genome assembly GCF_000763385.1 of Leptolyngbya sp. KIOST-1. NCBI lineage: Bacteria > Bacillati > Cyanobacteriota > Cyanophyceae > Leptolyngbyales > Leptolyngbyaceae > Leptolyngbya > Leptolyngbya sp. KIOST-1. The sequence goes on along the minus strand of NZ_JQFA01000005.1, from coordinate 197,382 downwards.
GCGCGATTATTTTGGGCACCACCCTCTGGGCCAGCCTGCCCGACAAGAGCCTGGAGGCCCCGCCCTAGGTCTGGGCCGCAAAGTCGTGGATAAAGGTCCGCTGGGCGACTACGCCAAGGGCCCCGGCGTGGACGCTCTGCACCGTGGCGATCGCCGCCTCAGCGCTGTAGCCCAGCCGCACCAGACAGGCCGCCACCACCGTCCCCGTACAGTCGACTGACTTCTGCTGCAGAGTAATAACCGTTAGGACAGGATACTGCTCAATATATCAATTTTTATTGATGTATACTGGCCCTAGAATCATTAGCTTCAAACCTCTATGTCCACCAGACAGCCTGCCGCTGCCCCAGTCGCCGGGGGACAGCTCAACATTTTCGAGCGCTACCTCACCCTGTGGGTGCTGCTGTGCATTGCGGCTGGCATTGCCCTGGGGCGGCTGCTGCCCGGGGTGGCGATCGCCCTGGATGCCATGAGCATCTACCAGGTGTCGGTACCGATCGCCATCTGTCTCTTTTTCATGATGTACCCGATCATGGTGAAGATCGACTTTGCCCAGGCCAAGCGGGCGGCCCAAACCCCCCGGCCCGTGCTACTCACCCTGGCGGTGAACTGGCTGATCAAACCCTTCACTATGGTGCTGTTTGCCCATGAAAATGCTCGATTAACGGCGATAGGGGCTGGGCAGAACACATAACTCACTTCCTAGAAATGAGTCTTAATATTCTCATCTCGAGTATGCGTTTGCCCTAGCAAATTGGGCCTGGTGCTTGACCTACGGAGAGGGTTAATTTGGCATTCTAGCTGCGCTGAGCATGCGGCTGCGCCTGGATCGAACATTTAGCATCGAACATTTTGGATCGAACATTTAGCATTGAAGCTGACGCCCCGACATCCCCGGCCTGGTTCAACGTAACCGTGCAAGAGAGGGAGGTCGCCGTCTTCATGCTGTAAGACGTTGCTCAAGGGTTAGAACTGAGGATTCGGCCCAATCCCCCATTCGTGCTTGAGAAAGTGCTTGTACATGGTTTCACGCATCATCATCTGCTCGTACAGCTTGACCAGAAACTGTTGAGCTTGCTCGCGGCTCATTTTGTCGACTTGAGTCTCAAATGACCGCAGACTGAACTGCTGCTCAAGCGAGAGTTGCATCGGTTCGTTCATGGATTTACTCCTGAGAGAGAGAACAACACCCCAGCGGACATGGATCACCCAGGCCTGAATTGCCTGGGGTCGTTGACCCGAACATTCAGCGAGTCCTCCAATCCGGAAAACTGACTGAGCGCAGCGGGTCTCTGTTCTGGAGTGGGTTTAACCACAAGGCCAACGGCAGTCAATGCGCGATGGTTTACAAATTATAACAACCATTTGACAAAGATCCAGTTGTTGGCGTTATGAGCGAATATAACAAGTCATCCCCGAACCGTCATCTGCCGGTCGAGAATTTACAATTTTTATCAATGTTTGCTAAGCAAAAATGCTCAGGGCAAACTTCTTAATCTATTCTTCCTTTAGGTAGGCATGGCTCCCAAGCTGGAGGCCAAAACGCCACAACTTCGTAGGCCCAGGTTTTCCATCGGCAGTCCGTTGTCAGTGACGGAGCAATTTTTGCCGCCGCGCCATGACCCGGCAGGTAGATTTACCCATCGCCAAAGACTAATCGCTGGAGGGAGCCGTTAAAGTCCCCTTAACTGACGTCAGCATCCAAATCGGAGCCAGTTAGGGGTGAAGTAATGTTTACCACCACGACGGTGATGTTGTCGCGGCCGCCACGTTGCTTGGCCGAGTTGACCAGGGCGGTTGCCGCCGCCTCACAGGCGCGGATGGATTTCAAGTGGGAGGCAATCAGGTGATCCGAGAGTTCTTCCGTGAGCCCATCGCTACACAGCAGCAGGCGATCGCCGTTTTGGACCTCCATGGGCTGAATGCCAATTTCGCTGAGGTCATCGCGGCCCAGGCACTGGGACAGCACGTGCCGCCAGGGGTGGCTGCGGGACTGAACCGGAGATACCTCACCGGCGCGAATCGCTTTGGCAATCCAGGTGTGGTCCTCGGTCAGCTGTTCCAGATGGTGACCCCGCAGGCGGTAAAGCCGCGAATCGCCCACGTGGGCACACCAGGGCTGGGGGTCGCTGTCCCGAAAGGTGACCATGACCACGGTGGTGCCCATATCGCCCCGTTCTGGATGACGGCGCTGATCGTCAAGAATGGCGTTGTTGGCCTGCTTTAGGGCCTGTTCCAGCAGCTGTGCCGTGGCGGTTTCGAGGTGCCAGTGCTGGTCGAGAAACGCTTTGATGGTAGCTGTCGCCAGCCGACTGGCCTCCTGTCCGCCCGCGTGGCCCCCCATGCCATCGGCGACGATGAAGAACCGCCCCTTGGGGTCAATGTAGTAATCGTCCTGGTTGCTAGTGCGCAGCAGCCCGGGGTCGGAGAGTCCTGAGAAAATGCAGTCTACCATGACAACCTTGGACCAAACCATTAGGGCAGGCGATCGGCCCGGTTGACTTTGAGCATCGATCGCAAAAATGCAATCCCGCTGCCCACCGCCAGTACCCCCGGCACCACGGCCAACCAGACAAACTCCGACAGCAGTAGTCCGGTGGCTGAGAGGGTAAATGCACCTAGCAGAATGGCGTAGTTGTTGGCCATGGTGACGCCGCTGATCCGCCGCAGGGCGCGATCGGTTTCGATCGATCGCACCCGGACCCGAATGTCGCCCCGCTCTAGTTTGTCGAGGGTATCTTCTATGCGCCGGGGTAAGCCCAGGGCGGAGGTGCTAACCTGGGCCGCCTGGCGGCTGAGTTCACCCAGCAGACTGTTAGCGCCATCGGTCGAATTACCATTAGACATAAGCTGTGCAGCAAACGGCTTGGCCGCTTCCATAAAGTTGAACTCCGGGTCAAGACCTTTCCCTACCCCCTCCAGGGTAGAAAAAGCCCGCATGACAAAGGTAAAGGTGGCGGGAAAGCGAAAGGGCTGGTCGTAGGCGACGGCATAGAGGTCATCGCTGATGGCGTTAATGGACTGCTCCTCAAAGGGCTTGTCCATGAAGTTATCCAAAATATACTGGATGGAGCGCCGAACTGGGCTCATATCCTCAATTTCGGCCAGCGCGCCCAGTTCTAGCAGCGAGTTCATCACCCGTTCGGCGTCGCGCTGAGCGATACCCATAAAGGTGTTCATCAACCGCTGCCGGGTCAGGGGTTGCACCTGGCCCATCATGCCAAAGTCATAAAAAATCAGCGATCCGTCCAGGCTGACCGCAATGTTGCCGGGGTGGGGGTCGGCGTGGAAAAAGCCGTTGTTGAGCAGCTGATGCAGGTAGGCTTGGGCGCCCAAACGGGCCAGGCGGCTGCGATCGAGCCCGGCGGCCTCCAGGGCGTCGTAGTGGCTGATCTTGATGCCGGGCATGTACTCCAGGGTGACAACCCGTGACGATGTCAGCCGCCAAAATACCCGGGGCACGTGGACCCAGTCTTCGCCGCGAAAGTTGCGGCGGAAGGTGTCAGCATTGCGGCCCTCGTTGAGATAGTCAATTTCTTCCCACAGAATGCGGCAGCATTCGGCGTAGATGCCAATCCAGTCGCGCCCCTTGCCCCAGCTGGGGTGGTTCTGGAAGTAGTGGGCAATGCCTTTAAGAATGGAGAGGTCGATGGTGAAGAGCGATCGCAGCCCCGGCCGCTGTACCTTGACCACCACCTCGTCGCCGCTGTGAAGCTGAGCACGGTGAACCTGGCCCAGACTGGCGGCTGCCAGCGGAATCGGATCAAAGGTGCGGTATAGGGTGTGGATGGGTTTGCCCAGGTCGGCCTCAATGATGTCGCGGGCCTGCTCATAGCTAAAGGCGGGCACCCGGTCCTGGAGCTTGGAGAGTTCTTCGACAAACTCGATGGGAAAAATGTCGGCCCTGGTCGAAAACAGCTGACCGACCTTAATGAACGTCGGCCCCAGATCGAGCAGCGTTTCGCGAATCCAGGCGGCCAGTTTGCGCCTGCGGGCCGCCTGGACCTCGGGGGTGATGGTGCCACCGTAACTCCAGGCTTTGCCGTAGAGCCAGCGAGCCCACAGCAGCTGGAGCACAAAGCTCCAAATATCGACAAAGCGCCGCTGACGAGAGTAGCGACCCTGGTTCCAGCGGTAGGCCTCCTGGCGGAAGGGCAATGCCTTCTCCTGCCCGTTGCCCCCAGGGGGCTCAGAACCGGGGGGGGCGATCAGGGGACGATGGGATGGGGCAGAGTGCTCGGGTAGGGTGCGATCGGGCAGAGCATTCTCGGGTAGGGCACCCTCGGGCCCCACGGCCTTCGACGACACCGGGGATACCGCAGCATCCAGAACACCGCCGTCGGAGGCATAGCTCCCGTGCCCCTCCCCACCCAGGGGAGGAGGAAGTTTGGACGATGCGGAAGAATCTGAAACAGCAGACACTCAGGCTCCTAGGAAAGGAAAACAGGGCGACAGCAGCGGCTATCTGAAAGTGAATCAGCCCAGGACGGTCGCAGGACGGTCGATTGGAGGCGGGGAACCCCCACCGAGCCGAGGAGGCGTCTAGATCTGGGAGGTAGTTCGGTACTGTTGCAGAGCAACCCGCACCTGGGCAATCTCGGCCCGTAAGGTGTCGATGGTGGCCTGGAGATCGGTCACGGTACCGGCGTTAGAGGCCGCAGCGGTGTAAGAGACCCCTGCTTCGGCCTCGGCCTGCTGAGCCCGCACCATTACCTCTTCGGTGAACTGGCGCAGGTTTTCCCGCTGTTCGGCGTCAAACTTGCCCACCAGGCTGAGGCCATCGGTCAGCAGACGCTCGGCGCGCTCGTTGACTGCATCGGCCAGGGCGCGGCCTACGTAAAACGCGTGCAGCACAGGGCTACTCATGGCAAACCTCAGGAAAACGGATTGTGTAACAGAAATTCGCTTAACTGTAGAGAATTATAACGTTCTTATTCATCTAACACGGGGGAGAGATCGAGGTAAATGCCGGTTTGTTGGCTTCTGGGTGAGCCAGATCCTCTGGCGGGCGGGGCTAGCTAGAGGTCGGGGCCGGGGCGGGGGGCCGGGGGGGATTGATCAGCGGGGGGGGCGCTGCTCCTTCGGGGGCGCTCAGGGAAGGCGCTTCCAGGGGCGCTGGAGGCGTCAGCGGTTCTGGGGCCGGGGCCGGGGCCGGAGCCACCGGGGGCGGCGAGGCCGGACTGTCCGCTGGTGTTGGCTCAGCCCCAGGCTGAGTCGAGGGCTCGGCGGGAGGGTTCCAGGATTCCTCTGGCGGGGCCGTGGGGGCCGGGGTTGGCACCGGGCGAGATACGGCCGGTGGGGGGGCGGCGGGCTCCTGCTCGGGGATAAAGACGGGTTCCACCGCTGAGCCTGGGGGAGGGGTATCGCTGTAGGCCGGGCGATCGCGTAGGGCGGGCGCATCGTTCCAGGGCCGCCAGAGGTCGTTGCCATTCCAGTCGGGCAGGGGAGGAAACGACTGATTGGGATTGAGCCGTTCTGAGGTGGTGGAGCCAGTGGGCTGCAGGCGGGCGTAGAGGCCGAACCCCAGGCCGCTGGCCGTGGCCGCAATGCCGGTCAGCACCAGGGCCAGGCCCAAACCCGATCGCCGCCGCGGACCCGCCCCGGCGGCGGTGGGGCGATCGCGGTCTTCGCTTGGGGGCTCTACTGGACTGGTCGAGGGGCGATGGTCTGTCGGATGACCCACCACAGCTACGGTGGTCGGCACCCCCCGTTCCGGCAGCATTGCCTCCGCTGGCTCAGGGGGCAGTTGGGCGGCGGTGGGCAGCAGGGCCACCCAATCCGCCAGCGAAACAGGCGGAGCGCCTGGGGGCGGACTGCCCGCCTCCAGGGCCTGATCCATACTGTGGGGGAGGGCGGGGTGACAGCGGCGCAGGTCCACCGCCAGGGGGGCTTTGGTGGCCTCGGCCCGCTGCCCCGTCAGCAGAAAGTACAGCAGGTGAGTAAGACTCCGCACCAGGGCGGTCTCTGCCGGGTCGATGGGGCGCTCGGCAGCGGTTTCTGGAGCGGTCTCTGGGGCGCTCTCTGGAGCGGTCTCTGGGGCGCTCTCTGAAGCAGCCGCTGCAGGGATTTCTGGAGCGGTTTCTGGAGCAGCGACCTCAGAGTAGCCTGGGCCGGCTGGCACCAGATCAAAGCCTGTAAAGATAACGGTTTTCGCCTCCGGCTGATACCAGACCTGGTCGGGACAAATTCGTAGCCCCGTCCACCCCAGGGGCCGCAGGCTCTCGATCGCCTTTACTAGCTGACGCAGCACCGCCAGGGCAACCTGAGGGGTGAGGGGGTAATGGTCTGCAACCAGGCGATCGAGGGTTGTTCCGGCGGGGTTGGCCAGGGTTTGGTAGCAGACGCCATCCTCTTCAAAGCCGCCCAGGCACTGGGGTAGGGCTCCGTGGTTCAACCCATTGACCCGATCGAGGTACCGATAAAACGCCTCGCGCTCCAGGGCGTCGGGCAGGTTCTCTGGGCTGCGGCTGCCCAGCACCCGCAGCCGAATCCACTGCCCTCTCGACACATCCATTGCCAGGTACACGGGGCCAATGGTGTCGTCCGCTACCCAGGCGTCGATCACGTAGGTACCATTCTTGAGGGCGGTGCCCACGGCTAGGGTCATAACATCTCGAAGCGGTCCAGTTCTTTGCCACTTTAACCCGTTCTCAACCGGTTCAGGGCTCAGTGTGCCACTATCTTGCCCCCTGCCGCCTATCGCCTGCCGGGAACCGTTTACCCCCGGGGATAGTGCAGGGCCAGAAAGGCTTCGGCCTCGGTTACCGTGGCAATGTCACCGTTGAGCTGGGCGGCAAACAGGGCCTCTAGCATGGGCCGAAACTCCGGCCCTGGCCGGTAACCCAGGGCTTTGAGGCGGTTGCCGTCGACTAAGGCCGGGGCGACAGACCACTGCCTCAGGTGCCGCCAGATCGCCGGACCCAGGCGGCGGGGATGGCGGGCGCTGGCCAGCAGCAGGGTGGCGGTATCGGCCTGATCGAACGCGGCATAGAGCTGGCTGGGGGTAGGGTTGGTGGCCACCAGGGCCTGCCAGCGGTGTTCTCGCTCGTCGAGGTGGGCAAGGCGCTCCAGGCTGCGATCGCTCAAATGCAGATCGGCGGCCAGGGGCGATCGCGCCTCGGCGGGCACCGCCGCCAGCAGTCCCTCCAGCCGCAGCAGCCAGGGAGGGCCGACCTCGGCCCAGTCGAACTGCTCCAGCCAGCGGCTGAGGCGGCGCAGCTGCTGCCACAGGACTGAGGTCATGGCCAGATCGTCGTGCAGGCAGCGCAGGGCCTGGAGCTGGTCGAGCAGGGTCAGGGCCGCCTGCCAGTAGGGGGCTTCGAGGATGTACTTCAGCTCGTTTTTTAGCCGCGCCTGGAGGGCGGGGGCGCGCCTGACCTGGCGCTGCATTTGGGTGTAGGCTCCGCTGGCCAGGGCGTGGTGAATGTAGCCCTCGGTCTGGGGGTCAAGGCTGAACCCCAGGCGCACCGCAAACCGAACGGCGCGGTAGATCCGGGTGGGGTCCTCAATAAAGCTGTTGGCGTGCAGAACCCGAATCACGCCCTGCTGCAGGTCCACCAGGCCGCCAAAGTAGTCGAGCAGTTGCCCCGACCCAGGCTGGGTCAGCCGCAGCGCCAGGGCGTTGATCGTGAAGTCGCGGCGGTACAGGTCCTGCTGAATGGAGCTGGCCTCCACCTCGGGGTTGGCCGCCGGGTAGGGGTAAAACTCGGTGCGGGCCGTGGCAATGTCGATCATCAGCCCGGCCAGGCTGTGGTCCAGATCTTTGCGCCACACCAGCGACGCCGTCTGAAACCGCCCGTGCACCTGCACATCGACCTCGGGGAAGTGCTGCTCGATCGCGGCGGCCAGCTCCACACCAGCGCCTGCCTGAACCGGGTTAAGGCCGCCGTCGACCACCAGATCGAGATCGGGCAGGACGGTTGCGGTGCGATCGCTACAGATCAGCAAATCGCGCACCGCACCGCCCACCAGGTAGAGGTGCCAGCCCCGCTCCTGGGCGGCGGCGGCAATCTGCCGCAGAACCTGGTGCAGCGCAGGGGACAGACTGGTCTCCAAAATATGCTGCAGGGTGGCCGCCGTGGGGCGGGTCGGCAGCGCCTGGGCAGTGGCAAACGCCGACTCCTGGTGCAGGTGGCGCAGCAGATCGGTGCGGGTGACAATGCCGACCAGTGCCCCCTGGCGCAGCACCGGCAGCCGACCGACGTCGTAGGTCACCATCAGGTGCTCGATCTCGTTGAGGGGAGTGTCAGGGGCGATGGTCTTCAGGTTGGTGGCCATGTAGCCCTTCACCGGGGCGTGGCTAAAGCCGTGGTGGAGGGCCAGGTCCAGATCGCGGCGGGAGATTACCCCCACCAGGCGATCGCCTTCGTCCACCACCGACAGCCCGGAATGGCCGTAGCGCAACAGAATGCGCTGGGCCTCGCGAATGGTCGTGTCGGGACGAATGGTCCGTACCGGCGACGACATCAGGTCGCGGGCGGTGGGTTGGGGGGGGAGCTGCGATCGCGCCCGCTCCAGCAAGCGCTGCATCACGGCCTCCGGCTCAGCCGTAGTCAGCGACGCCGAAGCCGCCGTGGGATGGCCGCCGCCGCCCAACGGGGTCAGCAGCGCCCCCCAGTCCAGGCGATCGCCCAGGCCACTCCCGGAGCGAGCAATCAGGGTCAGCTTTTGAGGGACGGGTTCTGCAAAGGCGCGATCGCCTGGCGCGCCTTCCCCCTGGTCCGCCGCCGCCAGTTTGGTGCTAGAAGTCGCGCTCGAATAGTAGGCCCCAAACAGCAGGGCGTCGGCTTCGGCCAGCGACATCAGCCGCTCGGCCAAACCCGAGAGCCCTGGCAGGTAGCGATCGACTGGGATCAGCACCCAGGCCAGGCGCTGGCCCTCCACTGTCTCCACCTGAAGCGCTGCCAGCACCGCAGTCAGCAGATCCTGCAGGGTCGGGCTCAGCCCCGGCTCCACAAAATCGGCCATCACCGCCAGGCTGGCCCCGTGACCCATCAGCCAGGCCAGCGCGGCGGCATCGCGGGCGGTGGCGGTCTCATACAGCAGCGAACCCGTATCCACATGAATGCCCAGGGCCATCACCGTCGCCTCGGCCACAGTGGGCTCAATGCCCCGCTGCTGTAGCGCTTCTACCACCAGCGTCGTTGCGGCCCCTACCGCCTCAATCGTTTTTTCCTCAGCTTGCACCAGGGCCGCTGTGCCATCAGGCTCCTTGTTAGCGGGATCCTCGGCGGTGGGATGGTGGTCGTATACGGTGATGGGTACCTGATTTTTGACGGCCTGGGCAATCCAGCCTGCCGCCGGGCCAAACCGCTCCGGCTGCTGGGCATCGACCAGGGTCAGGTGGTGAATGTGGCTGGGGTCTACGGCCCGCCGCTCAATCAGCGGGTACTCGTCGCGGTGGAGGGCCAAAAACCGCTGCACCGTGGGGTGACTGCCCCCGGTTAACACGATTCGCCGTCCCGGCTGCAGGCGGGCCAGCCCCACGGCGGCCCCCAGGGTGTCAAAGTCGGCGGTGGTGTGGCAGAGCACTAGGTCCATAGGTTGGGGTCGTATCTTTTGAAACCGTACTTTTCCCAGGGGCCTCTTTCTGATAGCGTACTGGTTAGGGTAGTGTGGCTGCTAACCTGGTTCTGGGCTATTTGCCGGGTTGCTTACCGCCGTCTCCGCTGCTGTGTTTGAGAGAGCTAAAGATAAACCAATGGTAATTCTGTTTCAACTCGCGCTGTTTGCCCTGGTGCTGATGTCATTTGTGCTGGTGGTGTATGTGCCGGTGGCCTACGCCTCTCCCCAGGACTGGGACCAGTCCAAGAAACTGATCCTGTTTGGCTCCATTATCTGGGGTGTGCTGGTGGTTGTCGTCGGCGGCCTCAACTACTTTGTGGTGTAGATACTAATTTTTTATGGCGGTATTTGAAGGCACGTTAGTTTCCACAGGGTCTCCCCGGTTTGCCATTGTGCTGGGCCGATTCAACGATTTAGTCACAGGCAAACTGCTGGAGGGCTGTCAGGACTGCCTCAAGCGCCACGGCATCGACGTTAGCCCCGAGGGTACTCAGGTGGACTACGCCTGGGTACCGGGCAGTTTTGAGATTCCGCTGGTAGCTCGCCAACTGGCGCTCAGCGGGCGCTACAACGCCATTATCTGCCTGGGGGCCGTCATTCGCGGCTCTACTCCCCACTTTGACTATGTGGCGGCAGAGGTGGCCAAGGGCGTCGCCGCCGCTGGATTTCAAACCGGGGTACCGATCATCTTTGGGGTACTCACCACCGACACCCTGCAGCAGGCCCTGGAGCGGGCGGGCATCAAGGCTAACCACGGCTGGGACTACGCCATGAGCGCCCTGGAAATGGCCAGCCTGATGGGGCAGATTCACTCGGTGATGGGCAGCGGTGCCGCCAATGGTGCGGCTCGCCTGGGGCCTGGGGTGGCGGTAACGGCACAGCCGGTGATTGGCCCAGAATCGGGCTCGGCCTAGACTCAAAAAAATCCAAAAGGATGTTGACATAGTCACCGTTTTTTGAGATTCTAGGTAAAGTCAAAACCAGCGAACGAACACCTCCGACTCTGGTTTTTATGCGGGTATAGCTCAGTGGTAGAGCGTCACCTTGCCAAGGTGAATGTCGCGCGTTCGAATCGCGTTACCCGCTTATTAAAGCTTAGTGCCATCATTTTTTAGATTCGGCTCAACGCTATCTTATCTTCCTGATACAGCCGGGACGGTTATTCCTGTAGGGGACGGCGTTAATTCAAACTCAGGCTAACCCAGGCTGAAGGGGCTAGCCTAAGTGACCGTGGGCAGTTCGGTGCTGCCAGAAGCAGCGTTTACGGTCTTTAGCGGGCAAAACAGGGAGTCGGGACGGTGTCCGCGCAGCCAGTAGGTTTCCATCTCGCCCCGGCCCTTGACGGCAATACAGCCGCGTTTTTCGAGCCGATAGTTGTCCTTGAGTCTTTCGTAGGTGGCGGCGGTCACCTGAATCTGGCCCGGCTCGCTCGACGACTCCATGCGGCTGGCCACGTTGACGGCATCGCCCCAGAGGTCGTAGATAAACTTTTTGGTGCCAATCACCCCGGCGACCACCACCCCGGTGTTGATGCCAATACGAATTTCGATTGGCTCTCCCGATTCCGCCTTAAATGAGGCCGTCACCTGCTGCATGGCCAGGGCCATTTCAGCGATCGCCTCGGCATGGTCGTCCTTGGGCGTGGGCAGTCCAGCGGCCACCATATAGGCATCGCCGATGGTCTTGATTTTCTCTAGCCCCAGCTGCTCGGCCAGGCTGTCGAAGGCGGAGAAAATTTGGTTGAGCAGGTCGACCAGCCGAATGGGGGACATCCGGTTGGAGAGGCTGGTAAAGCCGACGATATCGGCAAAGAGAATGGTCACCTCGTCGAAGTGCTGCGGAATAGAGGCCTTGGTTTGCATGAGTTCCCCCGCGATCGGCGCGGGCAGAATGTTCAGCAGCAGCTGCTCGGCCTTTTGCTGTTCGGCGGTCAGTTTTTCACGGCTGATCTGCAGCTCCCCCAGCATGTCGTTGATCTGGTTACCCAGGTGGCTCAGCTCGTCGGTGCCCGGCACCGTCACCCGCTGGCTGAGGTCGTTGGAGCGACCAATCTGCTGGACCTGCTGGCTCAGCCCCAGCAGCCGTCGCAAAATAACGCGATCGAGCAGCAGCAGCATTCCGCCCGTAAACACCAGGCACGACCCCAGCAGTGACCAGCCCAGGTAGTGGCGGCTAACCTGCCCCTGGTAGTAGATCTCGCGGGGCAGTCGGACCTCCAGCAGGGCCTGGGGCTGGCCGTAGAGGTCGGGCCACAGCATGTAGCCAGCCAGGGTATCGGCGGATTGGGGTTGCACCAGGGTCGGGGCCGGGTCGGGCGCTTTCTCCAGGCTGGCGAGAATGGACTGAAGCCTGTCTGGCAGTTCGTTGGCGGCGATCGCAGATTCAGGCAGTGGGTGTAGATGTAAATTAAGGCGGGTGCGCAGAGCCAGGGATTCAACCACCGCCGGGCTCACGTAACGGCCCATCAGCAGGGCACCGCGGGCGGGCCCGGTGGCATCGCTGCGCAAAATCGGCTCCACGACCACCAGCATCAGCCGACCGTCGATAACGATTAGCCCCTCGTGGTGGGCGGCCAGGTGCTCAAACTGCACTAGCGGGCTGCCGGGGGTCAGCTGCGGCGGTAGATCGGGCGGCAGCGGCGAAAAAGCTCTGCTCTCGAAGTCATAGCTGGTGCCGTAGACAATCTCCCCCGTCGGGTCTACAAAGGCGACCAGATTGAGCTGCAAACTCTCGAAGGCGTATTTGCTGAGGTTGGACTCCACATAGTCAGGGTCACCGCTTCGAATGAAGGAGTAGGTATCATTCCAGGCAGCCCAGTCCTCCGTGAGACTCTGGAGTTGAGCCAGATCGCCCGCCATCACCTGGTTGACCCGCTGCAAGTTGCGCTCGGCGTCCTGCCGTTCGAGGCGGCCATAGCTGCGCTGCAAGATCATCGAAAAACTGCCAAACAAAATGGCCATCAGCCCCAGCAGGGGGAGGGTCGTCAGGAGCAGAGTTTTGTGACGCAGATTCATAGAGGGGGCGGGGGGTGGCACCCCTCAAAATTACCTGTATGTTGCCCAGCGTAGACCAGCGGGGCGACGTCCCTTACCAAGGCTTTCAAATTAATCGGTGTTGTTGGCTGTATTTGTAAGGCTGGCTGAGCTGTAGCGTTACCAAACTTAATTTCAAGCCAACGGAGCTGAGTTGGGCTGGGCAAACACCGTCAGGCCTCTGGCTTAGCTTCGCCGCTGCCCCTGCGCCAACCTCCTGCCTTGCATTGGGGTGACGCGATTCCAATTTGATTTGATGACCCATTCCAAAACGACGTTAAATTTTAGGAAATCTCCCAGTCGACCCCATGCCCTTCGTTTTGCCGCTGTTTGCCAAAGCCTTTTTTACGCTATTCGTGGTGATCGACCCGGTGGGGCTGACGCCCTTGTACCTGGCTCTGGTGAGCGATCGCACCGCAGCCGAGCAAACCCAGATCGCCACCCGAGCCGTGGTGGTGTCGGCCATCATTCTGCTGGGCTTTGGGCTCACGGGGGCCTACCTGCTGCACAACCTGGGCATTAGCCTGCAGGCCTTTCAAATAGCGGCAGGGTTTTTGCTGTTTAAAATTGCCCTCGACATGATCTTTGTGCACCAGGAGCGCGAAACCGAGGCCGAGGCCCAGGAGGCCGAGGTGCGGCAGGACGTGAGCGTCTTTCCCCTGGCGATTCCGCTGATTGCCGGGCCGGGCAGCCTGGCCAGTATTCTGGTGCTGTCGCGGGAGTCCACCAACTACTACCTGGGCCTCAGCGTGGTGCTGGCGGCAGCGGGGGTGGTCATTTTGTTGTGCTATGTCTTTTTGCTGCTGTCCCAGCCCCTGGGCAAGCTGCTGGGCCAGATTGGCATCAATGTGGTGACCCGGGTGCTGGGGGTGCTGCTGGCGGCGCTGGCGGTACAGTACATGCTCGATGGGTTGCTTAGCGTGCTGCAGTTGCCGCCCGCCCAGGCCTTTGGCCTCGACACCGAGTTGCCGAAATTGTAAAAGACAAGACCTCGGAGTTTTAGTCAAAACTCCGAGGTCTACACCGGCTTCTCAGCCAAGGGGGCTCTAGGCCAGCAGCACCTGCCCAGCGGCGTTGACCCCAGCGCCGGGGGTGAACTGGTCGTAGCCCAGGTGGGTGAGGGCAGCTTCCAGGCCGGCCACTGCGGTCAGAATGTCGCGATCGCACACAAAGCCCAGGTGCCCAATTCGAAAGATTTTGCCCTTGAGGTGGTCCTGGCCCCCGGCCAGGGCAATGTCAAACTGCTTTTTCATAATCGAGCGAATCTGCTCCGCTTCTACCCCCTGGGGCATGACAGCGGTGATCGCCGGGCTGGCACAGTCGTCGGCCCCAAACAGCGGCAGATTGAGGGCAGCCATGGCGGCGCGGGTGGCCCGCTTCTGGCGATCGTGACGGGCAAAGATAGCTTCCAGCCCCTCCTTCTGCATCATCTGTAGCGCTGCCTGGAGGGCAAAGAACAGGTTCACCGGCGGCGTGAAGGGCGTCGTGTTTTTGGCGGCCCCTTTGCTGTAGGGCTTCAGGTCCAGGTAAAACTTGGGCAGGGTCGCAGTTTCGTAGGCCTCCCACGCCTTGGCACTGACGCTGACAAAGGCCAGACCGGGCGGAATCATGTAGCCCTTCTGCGATCCGGAAGCGACCACGTCCAGCCCCCACGCATCTACCGGGACGGAGCAGGCCCCCAGACTGGTCACCGCATCGACCATGATCAGCGCACCGTGGGCTTTGACGTGGCGGTTGATGGTTTCCAGGTCGTTTAGCACCCCGGTGGAGGTTTCGCTGTGGGTGATGATCACCGCTTTGATGGCCTTGGCGGTGTCGGCCTCCAGCGCCGCTTTAAAGTCCTCCGGGTTCAGCGGCTTGCCCCACTCCGCGACGATCTCCTGGGTATCGAGGCCGTAGGCGCGGGCCACCTGGCCCCAGCGTTCGCCAAACTTACCGTTGTTGCCCACCAGCACTTTGTCGCCGGGGCTGAGAAAGTTGATGATGCCGGCTTCCATAGCCCCGGTGCCGCTGGCGGCCAGCACCAGCACATCGTTCTGGGTTTGGTGCAGCCACTTGAGGTTTTCGGTCACTTCGGCCATCAGGGCGCTAAACTCGCCGCTGCGGTGGCCCATGGGGTGCTTGGCCATGGCCATCAGCACCTGCTCGGGGACAGGGGTCGGCCCCGGAATCATCAGCATCAACTTGTTATCCATGGCTGCTACTACCCAACTCTGCGATCGAAGGAACAAACCTTCAGCTTATCAAGAAGGGTAAAGCCTGGGGCATTTCTTTGGCGTGTCGTAAGAACTGCCTATTGATGTAGCTCCTATTAGTTATCGTTTCATCGGTTATGCAGCGTTTTAACTTGCCAAAACCAACGGTCTATCACGGTTAATGCACTGCTGGTTAACTCGCTATATTGCTGCATAAGAGCGGCATGCTCTTGCGATCGCAGCCCTGTCTGCATCGCCATTAACCCCCCGCCGTTTGCCAGGAAAGCAGTGGGCTGATTCGCAAGGGGCGAAGATCGGGACGGCAAGCGGTTGGTTAGACTAGCAGGCAAGACAGGAGCCGGTTAGAGAAAGTAGGTTTGTTACACATCAACTGACAATGTCTCTCCCCCTTACGCTTCAACACCTGACGGTGCAGCCCATTACGCCAGAGGGCTTTGCCCCCTTTGGCCAGGTGATTTTCCCCAGCGCCGACGGTGCCCCTTTCGGCCCTGCCGACGCCCAACTCCAGCTCGATCGCGGCGTTCCCCGCTTTTACCTGATGATCCTGGAGGGCAGGGGCACCCGATTTCGCACCATTACCCGCCACCAGCGCTGCACCCAGTGCCTGGGGGCGCTGGAGGGCAGAGACTGGCTGATGGCGGTAGCCCCACCGGGAGCAGCGCAGCACCCCAATCCCCAGGACATTCGCGCTTTTCACATTCCCGGTCACTGCTTTATCAAGCTGGAGGTGGGCACCTGGCACGCGGGGCCATACTTTCGCCACCCCGCCGTCAGCTTCTACAACCTGGAGCTGAGCGATACGAACATCACGGATCACGATACGTGCAACCTGGGGCAGGTGTTTGGGCTGGAGTTTGAGATTGGTGGGCGGGTAAGTGAGTAGGTGGGTAGGCGGGGGGATGGGTAGATGAGTGGGTGGGCGGGTAGGTCAGCCTTTCCTACACATCTACACATCTACACATCTACACATCTACACATCTACACATCTACACATCCACTCACCCACTCACCCACTCACCCACTACCGCGCGATCGCTGCCTCCATCGCCAGGGGTGGCAGCACGTAGGCGGTGGCCTGCTTGATCGCAGGCGATCGCAGCCCGTAGGGCACCTTGCCTGTATCGGCCTGGGCGTACTGGTGGCAAAACTCGGCCAGGTCAGGGGCAGCCTGGCGGGGGGACAGGTCATTGAAGATAAACGTGAGCTTGCCGGGGGCGCTCAGGGCGGCATTGCAGGCGCGATCGCAGGCGGCCATGCAGCGCACAGGCTGCAGGTTGACTGTGCCGTCCTCCAGCTGAGGGGCTAGCTGGTCGATCAGGTGCTGGCCGCCGGTGGTGTTTTCAGCGCCAGCTTCGGCGGCGGGAAATTTACACAGGGCACAGACAAACAGAGTGGGTTGGGTCATAGTTGACAGGTTATGAAGAGAGAGACCATTGGGCAGCGCCAGCCATCGCGGTGGCGCGGGAGAGATAGGGACTGGTTAAGGCATTGGCACCGGGCTAAACTCGGCGGCGCGATGATTCAGCTGGTGAAAGCACTCCGGTGGGGGCACCGCCCACCCCTGCAAGCAGGTGATGTAGGGGGGCGAGTCGGCCAGCAGCAGCAACAGGGCGTCCTGAGCCGGGTCGTAGGTGACCAGGGCCTGGTCCAGTGGCTGTCGCTGATCGGGGTCTAGGCCCAACTCGCCCCAGCAGCGCTCTAGATGCGTCTCGCTGACAAAGCGAAGCGTATGGGATACGGCTACCCGTTCCCAGTCCACCGCTGCGGTAGCCTCTGCCACCTCGCACACCACCAGCCCCCGGCCCTGGGTCAAAAACCCCTGCCAGGCCGCGTGGCCAATGGCCAACCAGTACTCGCGAATAAACAGCGGCTGCCAGTCTCCCCAGCAGCCCTGCCACACACTTTTATGATTTCCCATGGCCTAACCTCTGAGCGGCTGGGCTGGGGAGATCGTCAACGGAAGCCCTGGACGCCAGTGCGCCAGGACAACTAAAACGCTATAGGCAGTCATCTGTACCTCGCAGATGGGAAAGGAACATCCATCGGCGGGCATTCTGACTTGCTCAACTTTGGACTTGCGATTTTAGACGCTGGCGTCACGTTCTACCAGAATCTAAAATTTGAGGCCTAAAATCAGCTCACAGCTGCGGGACAGTGGCAGATTCTCACTGCGCTTTCCCCGTTTCCTTCAGCGGCTGTTCCCCGCTGAAACCGACAGACCTGCATCCTAACACCTCAAGGTCAGGGCGATGGGCCGCTGGCGGAGATTCTTGACCTGGGACCGATCGCGGGGCTAGGGCGCCTGGCGGCGACGATAGGCCGCCATATAAACCACGTTGTCGCCAGCGCGGTGGTCACCGTGGGAGGCCACCAGCCCAGCGGCCTTGACCCGCTTGGCCAGGCCCACGGGCAGGGTAGACCCAGGCTCGGGGGGCACCCAGAGCTGTTTGAAGCTGACAATCAGCTCAGCGTCTGGGGCCCAGTCCTGCTGGCGCACCCAACAGCGATCGCGATCGCACCGGACAACTACAAAATCTGGCACGTGGTCATCCTGTCCCTTGAGACGAACCCGTGACCCTGGCCGAATTGTTAAGGAAGCCATAGCGCTGCACCTGAAATAGGCTAGCCGTTATAGACCTAACAATAGTTCATTTGAACTGATTTTTGAACAGGGTTTATAGAGAAGGTTAATTATGAATTCATTCTAAAAGATCTCGGGGAGGTTTGGGGTTAACGGGTAGTGCTCAGGGGTTAACGCTAGATTTAGGCAAGTCGCCGTCCCTACCCTCCAGCCGTGGTGCTCTGGCACCAGATTGCCCCACCCCAGATGGCTCCACTTCAGGCTGCCAGCCAGAAGCCATGGCAGACTAAAAAGATGTTGTTGGCTCCAGGTGTCTATGTCTGCACAGACTGCTCCACTACAGGCTACCCCACCGCTGGCCAGAGTGCTCCAGCGCCGCCGCGATCGCCTGGCCGAGCTACATCCAGGACCGGTGCTGCTGTGGTCGGGGCAGGCCGTAGCGCGCAACTTCCCCGCCAATGTCTACCCCTTTCGGGCCAGCAGTCACTTCCTCTACTTTGCCGGTCTGCCCCTGGCCAATGCGGCTATCCACCTGGAAGCGGGCCGACTGACTCTGTTTATGGATGACACGTCCCCCGAGGCGGCCCTGTGGCACGGGCCAACCCCCAGCCGGGACACCATTGCCGCCGAAATTGGGGCGGCGGCGGCATACCCCTACGACCAGGTGGACCGCTTCCGGGCAGAGGTGGCCCTGCTGCCCGCCCAGGCCAGCGCTGAGCCAGACCGCAGCCGGGCCCTGGTGGATGCCCTGGTGGCCCTGCGTCTGCACCACGACGATGGGGCGCTGGCCGAAATAAAACGCGCCGCCGCCGTGTCGGTAGCGGCCCACCGGGCGGGAATGGCCGCCACCCCCAGGGCCACTACCGGGGCCGAGGTGCGGGCCGCCATGGAGCAGGTAATAGTGGCCCGAGGCATGGCCTGCGCCTACAACAGCATTGTCACCGTCCACGGCGAAGTGCTGCACAACGAGCAGTACCACCATGCCCTGGCCGCCGGAGAGCTGCTGCTGGCCGACGTGGGGGCTGAAGCAGCCAGCGGCTGGGCCTCAGATATTACCCGCACCTGGCCGGTTTCAGGAAAATTTACCGCCCCCCAGCGGGATATTTACGACGTGGTGCTGGCCGCCCACGACGCCTGTATTGCGGCGGCCCGGCCCGGCGTCGAGTACCGCGACCTGCACCTGCTGGCCTGCCGCACCCTGGCCGCCGGGCTGGTGGATCTGGGCCTGCTGTGGGGCGACCCCGACAACCTGGTGGAGCAGGATGTCCACGCGCTGTTCTTTCCCCACGGGGTGGGGCACCTGCTGGGGCTCGACGTCCACGACATGGAAGACCTGGGCGACGCGGCGGGGTACGCCGCCGGGCGGGTCCGCAGCGATCGCTTTGGGCTTAAGTTTCTGCGCCTCGATCGCCCCCTGGCCGCCAATATGGTAGTCACTATAGAGCCTGGGTTTTACCAGGTCCCCGGCATTCTAGAGCCGGCCCGGCGATCGCAGCAGTACCGCGATACGGTGAATTGGCAACGGCTGGAGGCGTTTCAGGGGGTGCGCGGCATTCGCATCGAAGACGATGTGCAGATTACCCCGACCGGCTGCACGGTCCTGACCGAGGCCCTGCCTACCCAGGCCAGCGCGATCGAAGCCCTGGTTGGCCCGGCTTAGCCGACCAGGTGGTACAGCGCTGGGTTGCGGTTTTGGCATAGGTATTGTGCTGGTTTTATAAAGTCTTAGCCTTCCTGGGGCTGTCCCATCCCTCCGGTGGCTGATATGATCGCAGTGAGCCGTTTTTAACCATTCCCATGGATTCTGTAGATCTTTTGGCCCAGACCCAGCCCAGCCTGCGGGTGGGATTAGGGCGGGTGCTGGTTGTCGAAGATGAAGAGCTGATTCGAGAAACGGTGGCCCTGGGGCTGGCCGAGGAAGGGTTTGACATTTTGCTCGCCGAGGATGGTTTGACTGCCCTCGACATGCTGGGCGGCACCTCAGTTTCCAGCCGCACCAATCGTCCCGAGATTAACCTGGTGGTGCTTGACCTGATGTTGCCCGGCATGAATGGCTTGGACCTGTGCCGCCTGCTGCGTCACCAGGGTATTGACGTTCCCATTCTGGTGCTCAGCGCCAAAGGTACCGAAACAGACCGGGTGGTAGGCTTAGAGATTGGGGCCGATGATTACTTGACCAAGCCGTTTGGCATGCGCGAACTGGTGGCCCGCTGTCGGGCACTGCTGCGACGGCAGCGGGGTAAGGCTACCGTCGAACCGGACAACGTGCTCAGGTTTGAAGACATTACGCTGCACCCTCAGGAGTGTCGGGTTTTTCTCCACGGCGAAGAAATTAACCTCTCCCCCAAAGAATTTCGGATTCTAGAGCTGTTTATGAGCCAGCCGCGGCGAGTTTGGTCTCGCGATCAGATCATCGATCAGGTCTGGGGCCACGACTTCATGGGCGACAACAAAACTGTGGATGTGCATATCCGCTGGATCCGCGAAAAGCTAGAGGCTGACCCCAGCCATCCCCAATACCTCAAAACGGTGCGCGGCTTTGGCTATCGTCTGGGCTAGCGTCGTTGGGTAGAGATGTCGCGAGCATTTTTTCAGAATTGCAGGTCTCAGGGCAAGGTATTGGGTCCTGGAAATGCTTGCTTTGACTGGGGTACAGGGGAATTGATCGAGGGAGTAGACGCTTTATTAAGCAAGGCGGAGTGTTTACTCCGGGACGGTTTAACTTCGGCAACAAATAAACCTGTGGCTGAATTTCTCGTTTAGGCTATGTAAGCAGGGGTGCATAACCGAGCTGCGTGCCAGGGTCGAGGTCGTGGCCTGTGGTCGCTAAGGTTTACCTGCGGTTGCTTTAGACCTGGTATAACGTCATGCCGCTCACCGTTTTAATTGCGGAAGACGACGAGGGTACTCGCCTTTCGCTGTGTGACTATCTGGAACTTGAGGGTTACTCCGTGCTGATGGCCAGCCATGGAGAAATGGCTCTGCAGCAAGTGTTTAGCCATCAACCCCAGCTAATCATTACCGACATTGGTATGCCTGGGCTGGATGGCTATGCGCTGGTGCAAAAGGTGCGTCAGTTCCCAGCCTTTCGGCTGCTGCCGGTGATCTTTCTAACCGCTCACAACCAAACAAAAGACCGCATTAAGGGCTATCAGCTGGGCTGTGATCTCTACTTGCCCAAACCCTTTGAGCTTCAGGAAGTGGGTGCCATTGTGCGTAACTTGCTGGAGCGATCGCAGCTGATTCAGTCGGCGTGGATTCAGCAGGTGGCCCTGAGCACAGCCCAGCAACGCGCTATGCAGACCACCGATATGGTTGCCGAGGTACTTTCCCCAGGGGCTTCAGCCACGGCTATCGGGGCAGATTCAGAGGCGGCCGCGCCCTGGGGCGGTCCCTCCGCGGACCTGGCGGCAGATTTTACCGCGCGGGAACAGGACGTGCTGGCGTTACTTTCCGATGGGCTGTCCAATGCTCAAATCGGCGATCGCCTGTTTTTGAGCCCCAGAACCGTTGAAAAGTACGTCAGCAGCTTACTGCGCAAAACCGACACCAGCAACCGCTCAGAGCTGCTGCGGTTTGCCATCAGCCATCACCTGGTGCCCTAGAGCTGTCCTCAATTAGCCTCTGATACCCGAGAGTCAGGGGCTACAGCCCTAACCTGATTTTGTTGGGCGTAGCGCCGCTGATGGATAGCTATGGCCAGAACGGTTAGGGCGTTTCATATCCTCCTGAAGCGGTGGTGATAGGTCACTGCGCTAGGTCAGGTCTGGCCAGTCATTCTTAACAAAAATCCTCAAGAATTTACCGTGGTCCGCTTAAACCGAGTTCTGCTGCTGTTGCTGCTGCCGCT
Organism: Leptolyngbya sp. KIOST-1; assembly: GCF_000763385.1. NCBI lineage: Bacteria > Bacillati > Cyanobacteriota > Cyanophyceae > Leptolyngbyales > Leptolyngbyaceae > Leptolyngbya > Leptolyngbya sp. KIOST-1. Next base: position 176,139 of record NZ_JQFA01000005.1, on the reverse strand, counting down.
GGCCAGCTGCCACTGGTTTGTAGTTTCCGAATCGCTCCCCCCTGAGCCCTCGCCCCCTGAGCAGAGCGCTCCTGTCCCGCCCCATGTGGATACCCTGGTGATTCCGGGGCAGCGGGTTGGGCCTGTGGTGGCTACCACCAGTCGAGCTGAGCTGGCGGAGATCTATGGGGAAGCCGCCCTGGCAGACGGCTCGATTGCCATGGGAGAGGGCACGACAGAGGCCGGAACGGTCGTCACCCCTGGCCCTGACCAGCAGTTTTCGGTGATCTGGCAGGATGCCAGCCAAACCCGCCCCCAGTTGATCAAAGACTTTGGTCCCGCCTGGCAAACCCCTGAGGGGTTGGGGGTGGGCGTTCCCTACTCGGAGGTGGAATCCGCTCTGGGCGAGTTTCAGCTCTACGGCTTTGCCTGGGACTACGGCGGTACGGTGATGCTGGCGGGAAGTCATCTGGAGCGGTACGAAGGGTACCTCCTGCTGCGGCTAAAACCGGCGGACACAGCCCTCGATCGGCACCCCGAGGCCTACCAGTCGATGATGGGCGATCAGCTGTTTGCCAGCGACAATCCCCTCCTGGACCAGCTAGAGGTTGCGGTTGGCGAGATGGTGGTGTACTTGGAACCGCTGCCCTAGTATTGGCGGGCAGAAATATGGCAACCCTTGCTTGGGGTGTTGGGTGCTAGGTTTAAGGTTTTAGGAGTAGTTGGCTGACTTATGCCGCAGGGTACTAGCTGGACAGCCCACTGCGGGAGGGGTAGCGGCGCAGCAGCGCAAAGAAGCTCTGCCCGTTAAAGCTGCGGGGGTCCATCCGGCTGCCGGAGCGATCGACCGCCTGGTGGGTGGTGATGCGGCTGTCGGGGATGGTGGTTTGGGCCAGCAGCCAGGCCAGAGAGGCATACTGAGCCTGGGTATAGCCGCTGTGGCTGCGGCGGTTGTTCATGCCGTCGCTGGGGGTTTCCAGGGAAATGTGGTAGGCAAAGTTGTTGACCGAGGGGGGAAAGGCCGGATTGGTGCGGACGGTTTCGGGTCCGTTGGGCCCGTTGAATATCGAGTTGCCTGCGCCAAAGGCCCGCTTTTCGGGCGGCACAATGTAGTACACCGTGCCGTCGCGGCCAATCAGGGTGTGGTAGCTGACCTGATCCTGGTCGCGGGGGTGGTGGGTGCGAAACAGGTTGATCGCGCTCTGGGCCGAGCCTACGGTTTCATGCAGCACGGCGATGAAGTCGTTGGTCAGGACCTGACCATTGATGTCGGTGGCGAAGCGATCGCCGTAGTTGGAGGGATCGGCCAGGGCGGTGACCTGGCGCGGAGCGGTGGCCTGGGCTAGCTGCAGATGATCGGGAACGGCAAAATCGGTTGGGCCGGGCTGCAGAGCCTTGAGCGGTTGTAGGACCGTGTCGTTGGCCGTGGGCATAGGGGGAAGCCCCTGCACTGTTAACTGCGGCTGCAGCGGTCCCGCCGCTCGGACAGGGGACAACCCCAGGGTGAGCAATGCCACCAGGAGCCCCCCCAAACCAATCCAAATCCACCGACGAACCACAGCAACCTCCCCTAGCGCAACGGGCCAGCCTAGTTTTAACGTGAAATGGGCTCAACGGAAGCTCATTTGACAACAAAACGGTCAAAATTCTGGCCCTTTTTCTGAGCCAATCTGGGGCTAATCTGGGGCCATTTCAATCAGGATGCCCAGCGATCGAGGGCGCGCTTGCCCCCCCAACGGGCCACAATCTCGTCGTCGTAGTTGTCGGCGATCCGGATGACGGTAGTGACCGAGTGATTCAACCCCCGGCGATCGCAGGTTTCCCCCACCAGGCTGTGCTCAAACACAATGTCGTCTTCGGCATCGTAGGCAAAGCGCCCAAAGTAAATGCCGTTGTTTTCGCGCAAAAGGTAATAGCTCAGTTCAGCGGTGAGCTGAATGTCGGTGACCACGTAGGACCGGGTGGTAATCAGGGTTTCATCCTGATGCCAGGGCACAACACGGGTGGAGGCTACGGCGGATCCTAGGTTGACGATGAACAGGGGCTCGTCCTCAAAGACCACCAGCGACTCGCCAAATAGCTCGTGCATCCAGGGCAAAATTCGATGGTAAACCTCCTCCTGTCCGGGGGTTCTAAACTCCATAACATTCATAGCGAGGGGCAAACAGCAAAACCTCAGCCGTAGCTAAAGTCTTACCAGATTATCCTTAGAGCGGACCCAAAGAAAAGCTGTCCAGGTATTGTCTCATCCTCGCTTTAGAAACGGAAAGTAGGAAAATTTAGCCTAAGGATAGAGCACCACCGCCGCTCAGGCCAAGAGGTATGAATTCCTGCGGTAGGCTTGGGATAGTTCTGTCCTGAGCCTGTCTGCCTGACCATTCCCCTGCCACACCTACCACCCCCGTGCCATGGCCTGTATTGTGTTCACCGATCTCGACGGTACCCTCCTCAACGGCGAAACCTACGCCTACGAGGCAGCCCTGCCGACCCTGGCCAAACTCACCGCCCTGGGCATTCCGGTGGTGCCCGTGACCAGCAAAACCCGGCAGGAGGTGGCCCAGCTGCGTCAGGACGTGGGCCTGTACGACCCGTTTGTGGTCGAGAACGGCAGTGCCGTCTACATTCCCACCGACCAGACTCGCTTTGCCCTGCCTCCGGGCGACGACATTGACGGTTACCGGGTGCTACAGCTGGGCTGTAACTACGTCACCGCCCGGGCCGGGCTGAAGGCGATCGCCCAGGATCTGGGCCGTCCCCTGAAGGGCTTTGGCGACTGGAGCGTCGATCAGGTGGTTCAGCTCACCGGGCTATCGCCACAGGAGGCGAAACAGGCCAAGGCCAGAGAGTTCACTGAGCCCTTCATGACCCCCAAAAACGTGCCCTCCGATCAGCTGCGGGAGGCCGTGGAGGCGATGGGTTTCCAGGTCGTGATTGGCGATCGCTTTTCCCACCTGATTGGGGCCGAAGCGGGCAAGGGCAAAGCCGTACACCGGCTGGTGCAGCTCTTTCAGGCCCAAAATCCTGACGCTCAGACCATTGCCACCATCGGCCTGGGCAACAGCCCCAACGACCTCGATATGCTCGACAACGTTGACTACCCAATCGTGCTGCCCAGCGCCCACGGCCCCCACCCCCAGTTGGCCGACCGGGGCTGGCCCGTTGCCCCCGCCCCCGCCCCGGAGGGGTGGGCGATGGCGGTGGAGCATGCCCTGACCCAGATTGCGGCCTAGGGCGGGTCATCTTTGGGGTTGACAGCCCCTAGGTGGCTGCCAGGCCAAAGGGTGACAGGCCAAAGGGGGACAGGCCAAAGGGGGACAAGGTTAGTGGGGTGTCAGGTACAGGTTATCGGGTTTCAGGCCTGCCCTGAACCTGCCACCTGATACTTGCTCCCTGCTACCCTGCCCCCTGCTACCCTGCCCCCTCTGTTCCCTGGCTATATTTGAAGCTCCTGTAAATCTAGGGGCCAGGCTGGGGCGGCGATCGCCCCATTTCGGTAGGGTAGCTAAGCATGGCAGAAGCTATCGGCGATTTGCGTCATCTTGGGCAATCGCCTGGGCAACCTGAAAGCAACCATTCACCGGGGAAGATTGGCCGCTATGAATGTAAGTTGGAGTGCGTTGTTTACCGCAGCCCTGGCTATGGTGCCGCTGCTGTTGCTGGTGACCTCGGCCTTTTTCGCCCTGGAATGCCTGTCGGCCCTGCTCAGGCGGATTCCCGAATCGACCCCGGCTTCCCTGGCGGCCGATCGCTCCCTGGCGGTGTTGGTACCCGCCCACAACGAGGCGGGCGGCATTGGGGCAACGCTGGCTACCATTACCCCCCAGCTGCGGCCGAGCGATCGCCTGGTGGTGATCGCCGACAACTGCACCGACAGTACCGCCGCCGAGGCCCGTCAGGCTGGAGCCACCGTGATCGAGCGTCAGGACTTTACCCGGCGCGGCAAGGGCTATGCCCTCGACTTTGGCCTTCGCCACCTGGCTGACAACGCCCCCGACCTGGTGGTTTTTGTCGATGCCGACTGCACCCTGCATCCCGGTGCTCTGGCTGCCTTAGCCAGTCAGGCCCAGCGCACCAACCGCCCTGTCCAGGCGGTTTACCTGATGGAAAAGCCCGCTAATCCGGGGCTGAAGGATGGCATTTCGGCCTTTGCCTTTAAGGTTAAAAACTGGGTGCGCCCCCTGGGGCTGTACGGACTGGGGCGGCCCTGCCTGCTGACGGGCACCGGCATCGCTATGCCCTGGGCAGCGGCAACTTCCGTGAGCGTTGCCAGCGGCCACATCGTCGAAGACATGAAGCTGGGGCTGGATCTGGCCCTGGTGGGCTATGCGCCTCAGTTCTGTCAGGGGGCATGGGTGACCAGCCGCTTGCCCAGCGGCGACGGGGCCGCCACCACCCAGCGCACCCGCTGGGAGCACGGCCATCTGCAAATCTTTACCGAGTACGTGCCCAGGCTGCTGGGTCAGGCGGTCCGGCAAGGGCGTTTAGACCTGCTGGCCCTGGCTCTGGAGCTGTCGGTGCTGCCGATTACGCTACAGGTGATGGCGGTGGTCGCGATCGCCCTTCTGAGCCTTGGGCTGGCCCTGGCTGGCCTCAGCGGGCTGCCCGCCGCCCTGGCCCTGGCGGCCCTGGTCTGCCTGGTGACCGGCATCGGCCTGGCCTGGGTGGGCTACGGCCGCAGCGACCTGTCCCTGCGAGACATCCTGGCGGTGCCCGCCTACGTGCTGGGCAAGTTCTCGATCTTCTCCAGGTTTTTGACCAAGCCGGAACAAACCTGGATCCGCACCGAGCGCGACGGCTGAGTTCCCTGCCGTAGAGTGCATTCGCGCAAAGCGCAATTCACCGCAGGGAAAAACCTCCAGCAGCGGTACATTGCTGCGCGTCGGCAAAGCCTCGCCCATGGCGTTATGCACCCTACAGTTGGTTAAAGAACCTGACGGAGATTGGCCAGACGATTAAAGCTGCCGGGGCCGCACTCTTTCTCAAACTCTTGCACAATCCAGTCCTGGCGCTTGCCGATGCGCTTGGCGCTCTTTTGCAGGTACTCAAAGTACTCCAGCATCTGTTGGGGGGTGGGCCGGGAGCCAAAGATCGAGCCGAAGCACCAGGCATCCTTGGGCCACCGACCGCAGTGCTCCCAGAACGATCGCTCGGCCCAAGTGGGCGCGTTGCGGCGCATATAGGCGCGACGGCGGTGGCTGTGGAACAGCTCCACCAGGGTGGGGATGTCGTTGATCTGGTGGGCCTGGTCGGCGGAGTAGATCTCCACCATATCCTCCAGGTTGAGCGGGCGCTCGGTGATCCACTGGTGGCCGCAGTCGGGGCACTTAGCGATAAACGACAGCACAATTCGCCCGCACTGGGGGCAGGGCTTGGTAGGCGCGGGCTTGCCGCTGCCGCCGCCGTCTTTCTTCACCGGCAGGTGGTAATCCTTGATGTCCTCCGGAAAGCCCAGCCGCTCTAGGTTGCCCGCCTGGTCGAGAATGATGCCGTACTGCTTACCCGTCTGGGGCGAAATTCGCATCACGCGACCAATCTGCTGCAGGTGCAGGGCGCTCGACTGGGTGGGCCGCAGCATCAGCCCCACCTCCACACTGGGCTCGTCAAAGCCGATGCTGATCACGTTGCAGGAGGTGAGTACCAGAATTTTTTCCTCCCGCAGCTCACTGTACATGCGCTTACGGTCTTTGATCGGGGTGCCGCCTTCGACAGTTTCTGAGGGAACACCCGCCGTCTGGAAGGCGTCAGCCACGTGGCGGGCGTGCTCGATGTCGACGCAGAAGGCGATCGTGCGCTTGCCGGGGCACAGGCGCTGCCACTCAGAGACGATTTTTTCGATTAGCTCGGGGCGATCGCAGGCATTCTTCAGCCCGGCTTCGTCGTAGTCCCCCCGCACGGTCTTGACCTCCTTCAGGTTGGCAACGCCATCGGGGGGCATGCTGTAGTACTTCATCGGGGCCAAAAAGCCTCGCTGCTGCAGGTCGCTGGGCACCGGCGAGGCCACCAGAGTATCCATATAGTCGCCCAGCTGCTCCTTGCCTAGGCGCTCCGGTGTCGCTGTCATCACCAGGTGCACCGCATTGGGAAAGGTTTTCAGCACCTTCTTGCCCACCTGGCTGAACAGGGTGATGTGCCCTTCATCGTAGAACACCACATCGGGCACCCACTGCTGCCACCAGCGCCGCTTGGCCATAGTCTGAATGCTGGCAATCTGAATTGGGGCCTCGCGATTTTCTTCCCAACCCGCCTTAATAAAGCCGCAGTGGAGGCCAAAGGCTTTCATCTTTTCGTAGGTCTGACCTACCAGCACGTCCAGGTGGACCAGAAACATCAGCCGTTTGCCTGCCCCCTCGGCGTGGGCGCAGATCTGGCCGCTGATCACCGTTTTGCCCGCCCCGGTACCGGCTACGATCGCCACCCGCTTGTGCCCTTCGTTGAGCTTGCGGTAGAGGTCGTTGATCAGGTCAACCTGGTAAGGGCGGAGTTGGGGAGGCATGGGGAGAGAATTATGGATTTTAGATTTTGAGCTAGCCCCAAAATCTAAAATCCATAATAAACCAGTACTAGCTTCCGCCCCCCGGCTCAAGCCTGGCGTTATCATGCAGGTAACGAAATTCAGGGATGGCGCTTGAGCATGGACAATCGCAGGCTGGGCAACACCGACATTGAGATCACGCCGCTGATCTTTGGTACCTGGCAGGCGGGCAAGAGCGGCTGGGTCGGCATCGAAGACCAGGCGATTATCGAGGCTATGCGGGCCGCGCTTGAGGCGGGCATCACCACCTTTGACACGGCGGAGGTCTACGGCAATGGCTACTCGGAAGAACTGGTGGGCAAGGCGCTGGGGGACAGGCGCGACCAGGTGATTCTGGCCACTAAGGTTTTTGCCAACCACCTGAAGGCTGACCAGGTGATCGAGGCCTGCGAAAATTCGCTCCGGCGCATGCAGACCGACGTGATTGACCTGTACCAGATTCACTGGCCTTCGGGGTCGTTCAACAGCGAGGTAGTGCCCCTTGGCGAAACCATGGGGGCGCTGAACCAGCTCAAAGAGCAGGGCAAAATTCGCGCGATCGGGGTGTCGAACTTTTCGGTCCAGCAGATCGAAGCGGCCATGCAGTTTGGCCGCATCGATAGCCTTCAGCCGCCCTACTCCCTCTTCTGGCGCGGGGTCGAGACCGAGCTGCTGCCCTACTGCGTCGAGAACAATCTCACCATTCTGGCCTACTCGTCCCTGGCCCAGGGGCTGCTGACGGGTAAGTTTGGCCCCGACCACCAGTTTCCGAAAGAAGACATTCGCAGCAAAAACAAGCTGTTTCAGCCGCCGCTCTACGACAAGGCCCAGGCGGCCCTGGACCGGCTGCGGCCCATTGCAGAACGCCACCACACCACCCTGGGCAACCTGGCCCTGGCCTGGCTCGTCGCTCAGCCCCAGACAACGGCGATTGTCGGGGCGCGCAACGGTTCGCAAGCTACGGAGAATGCTAAAGCTGCGATGGTGAACCTTTCCGCCACCGACCTGGCGGAAATCGACGCCATCAGCCGCACCGTCACCGACCACCTTCCCGCCGACCCGGTGATGTGGGCCTTTGGGTGATGGGCCACCCCAGACAGGCTTTGCGGCGGCGAGAAACACCCTGCCCAATGGGCTCGACTGGATTGTATTACAGTAATTGAGGGTGGATGGCTCAACTGCCCCCAAACATTCTCCTGTGCCTATGAAAATTCCGGTTTTTGGCCGTATTTATAACAGTTTGCTCAAGCATCCTCGCTACCGCTGGGTGGTGATGGGGGCATCGCTGATTTACTTGATCAGCCCCATCGACATTTCCCCCGACCTGATTCCTGTGGTGGGCTGGATTGACGATGGTGTGGTGGCAACCCTGCTGGCGACCGGCATTACCCAGGTGCTGCTCGATCGCCGCCAGGCGGTGAAAGAGCAAAAGGCCCTGACCAAACAGGACGATACGGCGGCCGTATCGGTTGATTCTGAGGTCTTGTAATGGACTGGCTGCTTGACCCGCTGAGCTACGAATTTATGCGCCAGGCCTTGCTGGCCAGCCTGCTGGTGGGGGTGTTGTGTCCTATTGTAGGTACCTACCTGATTGTGCAGCGCATGGCTATGCTAGGGGACGTGGTGGCCCATGGGGTGCTGCCGGGACTGGCGATCGCCAGCTTCTTCAACCTGCCCGTTTTACTGGGGGCCTTCGCCTGCGGCCTGTTGAGCACCGGCGTGATCGCCTGGATTCGCACCCAATCGCGCATCAAAGCCGATACCGCGATGGCAATTACCTTTTCCACCTTTTTCTCTCTGGGCATTACCCTGCTGACGGTGCTTCGCAGCCGGGTATCCCTGGAGCAACTCCTGTTTGGCGACATCCTCAGCATTAGCGCCAGCGATGTCTGGCAGATTGGGGCGATCGCAGCCCTGGTGCTGGTCGGTGTCGGCCTGTTTTACAAAGAGCTGCTCTTCTTCACCTTCGACCCCCTAGGTGCCGAAGCTCTAGGGCTACCCGTCAACCGCATCAACCTGGGCCTGATGGCGGGCATCACCCTCGCCATTATCGCTGGCATCAAAACTGTCGGGGTGATTCTGGTAGTAGCGCTGATGGTAGGCCCTGCCGCCACCGCCTATCTGCTAGTTAAGGAGCTGCACTGGATGATGGGTTTGGGTGCTACCCTAGGTGTGCTGTTTAGTGTGGTAGGTATGTACGGCAGCTACTATCTGGATATACCGTCGGGACCTGCGATCGGTTTGACGGTATTTACTGGTTTCTTGCTTGCCCTACTGTTCAGCCCCTACCAGGGAATTATTAGCCGACAGATTAGCGACAATTGTTAAAATTTTTGATGCTAAATTTCTTCATAAATGCAGGATGCAAGAGTAGATGATTTTGAGTGTTTATAGGGGGCGAGAAAGATACACATTATTTTCTGTCATTCTCTCATATAAAATTTGAGGGCTAGTTTGCGTAGCTTGCTGGCTTTCTTATTTTACGTAACATAAATAGACTAGAACCAATGCAAAACTTTAGTTCCTCTCCACATGAATTGGTAGCTAGCTTCTGGCGACATCGCGAGCTAATTAGAGCTCTTACTCAGCGTGAGATTATAGGTCGTTATCGTGGTTCTACTCTGGGTATTGTATGGTCATTTATCCATCCAATGTTCATGCTAGCTGTATACACTTTTGTATTCAGTGTTGTTTTTCAAGCAAGATGGGGAGGAGGCAGTGACTCAAGAGCTGAATTTGCTCTAGTGCTTTTCGCGGGATTGATTATTTTTAATCTTTTTGCAGAATGTATTAATCGAGCACCTAGCTTAATTGTTTCGAATGCTAATTATGTTAAGCGAGTCGTGTTCCCATTGGAGATATTACCGTGGATATCCTTAGGCTCAGCCCTATTCCATGGATTGATTAGTATCCTTGTATGGATAATATTTTATTTTATACTCTTTGGCGTACCGCAAGCAAGTATATTATTATTGCCACTTGTTATTCTTCCACCTATTTTATTGACAATTGGAGTCTCGTGGTTTTTTTCAGCACTAGGGGTATACCTGCGTGATGTTTCACAGGTTACAACGATTCTAACTACAGTCTTAATGTTCATGTCTCCAATTTTTTATCCTGTCTCAGCTTTACCCGAGAACATTCAGCCTTTATTAATATTGAACCCTTTGGCTCCTGCCCTTGAGCAGTTCAGGGGAATTCTGATATGGGGTGAAGTACCCAGCTTACGCGTATGGTTGCTTTATTCAGCTGCAACGGCTGCTGTAGCCTGGTTTGGTTTTGCATGGTTTCAAAAAGTTCGTGGGGGCTTTTCTGATGTCCTCTGAAATCGCTATCAAAGTTGAAAATATCAGCAAGTGCTACCAAATTTACGAAAAACCTCAAGATCGCTTACTTCAATTTTTTTCAAGGGGAAATAAGCAGTACTATAAAGAGTTTTGGGCACTTAAAAATATATCTTTCGAGGTTAAAAGGGGCGAAACCTTTGGAATTATTGGTCAAAATGGTAGTGGCAAGAGTACACTCCTACAGATACTTGCGGGAACCTTAGCTCAAACAAGTGGCGAAGCCATTGTCAATGGTCGAATTGCGGCCCTATTAGAGCTAGGTAGTGGCTTTAACCCCGATTTTACAGGGAAAGAAAATGTTTATTTAAATGGCAGTATTTTAGGTTTAAGTCACCAAGAAATAGAAGGTCGATACGATCAAATTGTCAAATTTGCAGATATTGGCGATTTTATTGATCAACCTGTGAAGACTTACTCCAGCGGCATGTTTGTACGACTTGCATTTGCCGTTCAAGCACATATTGATGCCAGTATCGTTATTATTGATGAAGCTTTAGCTGTAGGAGATGTGTTCTTTAGGCAGAAATGCTATTCTCGCCTTGAGCAGTTGCGAAACTCCGGGGCTGCAATTCTTCTAGTGTCTCACTCTATGCCTGACATAGAACAGTATTGCGAACGGGCCGTTTTGCTGGATCATGGCCACCAAAAATTTATTGGGGAAGCGTCAGAGGCAAGCAAATACTATTACTTGTTGCATCAAGAAAGAACTGAAAGGCATGAAAATAAATCATACAATTCGAGTGGTGAACTTCAAAACACTAACAGAAAATCTAGCATTTCTTCTGATCGACCACCAGTTGAAGCTTTCATAAATTTATCAGACAAACCTCAAGTCAGTAATGGACAAGCTAGCTGTTCAGGAGTTGCGTTAACCAATGTAAAAAACGAACCTTGTAATATATTCAGGCAAGGCGAGATTCTTGTTTTATATTATGAATTCTTGCTAACTTCTGATATAGGAATTCCTATATGTGGAGCTGTTATTTCCAACGAGAGAGGCATTATTGTCCATGGCAAAAACAATTGGGAAGCTGACACAATGATTAAAACCAACCTTCATAAAGAAGATATTTTTTCATGCAGACAAGAAATTGTATTAGATATTGCTCCAGGTGATTACATAATTGAAGTTGGTTTTGCCTCAATTGTCTTATCTGAACCTGAGCGTTTTTTTGACCTTTCAAATGAGGAATTTAGTGCCGGAGAAAATCGCATCTGTCATGTCCCTAATGCCGCACATTTTTCGGTAGGCCTAGCGGTACGAAATAACAAATATTTCTTGAAGCATCACGGAGTCGCTGATTTACCAACTAAGTTTAAATTGTCTACTGTTTCAAACGGAGATAAAGAATGGCTAAGTCAATAATTTGTTGGTGCGGTTGCGATGACTTTAAACCATTCTCTCCTGAATATTTAGAATGCAAAGCTTGCAGAACGCTAGTATCCTTAACCCCCTTGTCTGAGGAGGAACTAGTAGTCAATGATGATGATGTGGATTTTTATGGTAAGCAATATTGGCTTAATCATCAAAATCAAGATTTAGGTTTTCCTGACATTTTTGCTCGAACTCGTAATGATTTAACCGAGCGCAACCTTCATTGGCTCAAAATTTTGATGAAGTATCGTTTGCCCTCTTCAGATGTCTTAGAACTAGGGTGTAGCCACGGCAGTTTTGTAGCACTTATGCAACAAGCTGGATATTGTGCTGCTGGTGTCGAAATGAGCCCGTGGGTTGTTTCTTTTGGAAAAGAAACTTTTGACGTACCTATTTATTTAGGGCCTGTAGAAAATCTTGATTTAGCTGAAGGTAGCTTAGACGTAATTGCTTTAATGGATGTGCTAGAACATCTGCCTGACCCAGAAGCAACTCTCAAGCACTGTTCTCGGCTTCTTAAACCGGATGGTTTTTTCCTAATTCAAACTCCAGACTTCAAGGAAGACCTGAGCTATCAAACTCTGAGAGATAATGATTCTTCGTTCCTAGAGCAACTTAAAGCTGATGAACACTTATTTTTATTTAGCCAACGATCAGTTAGTCAACTCTTAAACCAAATCGGATTTGAGCACATTCATTTCGAACCCGCTATTTTTTCTGGTTATGACATGTGTTTTGTCGCTGGAAGAGAATCCTTTACTGTTCATTCAGTTGATGAGAGGGAAAAGTCTCTCTTAAGTAATCTTTCTGGAAGAATGGTGTTAGCGCTACTAGATATTCGAGAACGGGAACTGGCTTTGACAGAACAGTTGACTGCTTGCGACGCTGATCGGATAGATAAATTAAGTCAAATTAGCAATTTGTCGGATTGGCTCAAGCAAACCAAAGCTTCACTGCAAGAAACTCAAGCTTTGTTAGAGGCAGCTCAATACAAAATGTCTAATCCCTTGACCAAAGCTTCGATCAAGATATCTTCCTTGTGCGATCGCGTATTGAGAAAATTATTGAAGGAGTAATAACCAGAAGATAGAGTTTTAACTTTTCTGTGGCATAAAAAAGCTTGGACGCTGTATCCACACAGTGAAAAGTTAAGGAACATAAAGTTTAGAGAACGCCCTAACGCTTGAAAAATTTTTTCAACTTGAAGAAGTTACTATTCTTCATCCACTCTAACTTTGATTTTGCCTGAACTAGTTGAACAGAAAAAGGGCTATTGTAATCAATCTGTGGTCCTGGCTGTATATATTCTCCACGCATTTTCTTAAATCGAAAGGCAAAATTTCTAATTTTCCAAAGTTTACTATTCTCTACAGCTTTGATTTCCTCAAGATATTTATAAAGTAATCTAATATCGCTCGAATCCCAGTTTTGGAGAAGCATAAAAATCTCTGCATCACTGCCAGACGCGACTCCTTGCTCTTGAGCTTGGCAAGCCCGCAATTCTTTCCAGAGCCATGTTGATCGACTAGAGAACCCTTTATTATTCCTGATTGTAGCGAGTAAAAATTGTGAAATCTTGGTAGCCATTTCGGCCCAAGAGAACTTTTGTGCCTGGAGTATTCCTATTTCTATCATAGACTGCCGAACTTTAGGATTTTGAACTCTTTTTAGAGCTTCCTTCATTTCATCTACAGAATGCTCACTGACATACAGAGCTGCTTGACCAGCAACTTCAGGAATAGAAGAATTTCTACAAGTTATGACAGGACAACCGCATGCCATAGCTTCTGCAATTGGCATGCCAAATCCTTCATATTTAGATGGATATACCAGTGCCATAGCACCAGAATATGCAACTGCAAGTTCCTCATCAGGAACCCTGAGCAAAAATACGTCCACTCCTTGAGTTAAATGACAAAATTCCTGTTCTAGAGAATCACTTCCACCTAAACAGACAATGGAAAAATCTGATTTGTTGTCCAATTTACTAATGGCTTCAAAGAATAGCTCTGCATTCTTGTAGCCATTGAAACCACTCCGCTCTCCAACAGTACAGAAAAAAGGCTTTCTGATTCCGTACTTACTACAAAAATTTTGAATCTCTTTAGTAGACTTAGGCTTAAAACATGGCGAAACACCACAGTAGGCTACTTCTATCTGACTACTTTCAATGAGATGGGGATAGAAAAACTCCAAATCATCAGCGGTATTTCGAGAAATTGCTACGTAGCCCGAAGCATGATGCAAAGAGTATACTTTCTCGCTCCAACCACTTAGATCATTCCCCATAATCTCAGGGATCATATCGTACACTAACGAGATAGATGGTGTACTAATAGGAGTTGTGTAGTAAGTAGACAGAAATAGATCTGCACTTTCTTCATCGCATATCTTTTGCAGTAAAAAACTATCAATACTTGGAAACCCTTGGAGATAAGCAGGGATCTTTATATAACGAATTCCCTCAACTTTAGGGGATGTACCATCTCTATCTAAGACAACCAGGGAATCAGAAAAATCTGTACCTGACCATTCTTCAAGTAAAGTCCTCCAAACGCGACCAATACCAGAATTTAGTAATTGAAAGAAAACTCCATCAATTAAAATCTTAGGGCCAGCAATTTTAAATTTATTATTTCCCGCATGAGCATTTGCTTGCAGCGAAAAACTAAAATTCTCCTCTCCATCTGTCTGAATTAGCGGGGTGATGCCGCATTTGCTAGCAATATCTACTGTTGCTTCATCTGTGACCCACTCAAAATAATCTCTTAAGAAAACTGGAAATTTTGTTTTACTATTTAAATGCAACCAGTTCTGAAGTGCATTTTTATAGCCGTAATATTTTTCTTTGAATAGCAATTGATCACGAATGAAATATGCGAAATGTTGAAACACAAGCCCTTCTCTCTCGGTTCTTGAGTGAGAAAACGGATCGATTCTCGCTACATTCTGCTTCTCATTATCCTTTGATACTTGGCATAGAGTAGGAGGTTCATGAGCAGCCCAAAACATTCCAGGTTTAAAGCGCCAGGTTCTAAGCCAATCCTGGTTTGGATCTTGTGAATAACAGTTTCGACTATTCACGACTAGATTTGGGCCTACAAAGTAATGGCACCAATAATAAGCAGCTGTTTTATGAGGATATTTTATGAATAGTTCCCTACCTTTTATGAGTTGTTCAACAGACCAAAACTCATCAACATCAACCTGCCAAAGCACGCATTCTTCGTTAATGTTTTTTAGCGGAGCATTAACCATCTCACACTTACCATTCCAAAATTCACCCTTAGGCTTCCGATACAAAGTTATCTTGTCAGGAAACTCAGAGGACAAATCATCCAAAAGTTCTGTAGTACCGTCTAAGCTTAAGCCATCACGGTGTAACGACTCATCTACCCGGCCTCCTTTAGCTAGACTCCAAGCAGTGTCATGCTTAAGTTCTGCGACTCCCTCAACAATATGCCAATGCCAATTAAAGGGAAGTTGCTTGAAAATATTTAGATGATATTCAATAAAAGGTTTTCCATTAAGAACAATAGTCAAAAAATTTACAGGAATGTCAATGTCCTGTTTTGGCTTTTCCCCAATCCTTTTGAAAATAGAAAATCCATTACGAACCTCCCTGTCTTCTACAAGGAGTTGATAGTGAGAATCTGACGCCAAGGAAAAATGGCTGTCGTAATTTTTGAAAGTATTAATGTCATCTAAAAGTATGTACTTAGCTCCATATACTTCATCTAGCTCCGGCTTCCCAGTAAACTCAGAGCCATCGATTAAAACGACATCAAAAAAATCTATTTCATTTTCTGCCTTAATATGCTCAATTCCATTGTCTAGTACATTTTGAGCGGTAATATAATCAATATCTTGCTGAAGCCATTTGAGGACTTCCTTAAGATCAAACTTTCTTAGTCCTGTACTCTTCGAAAAGTAAAAATTTACAACCTCTTCTAATGTAGGAAAAGCATCAAGAGGTACAGAAGAGCAGTTATAACAGTGAACAAAATCTTGATTTTTATAAAAACCTCGGAGCGCATCAAATCTTACCTTAGAGACTTCAAGACAGAATAAGCGTTTGTCACCTTCTCTATTGGCTAACCCCGTTACAAATGCTAGAGTACTTCCTTGACCCGCGGAAGATCCAATTTCTAAAACAGTATTGATTGACGGATCGCTACATATTTCAACGATGTGCTTGTAAAAATCATCGTGGGAAATTTCGGGAGGAATTATCTGATTGAGTGATGAATTTTGGTTTGACATTAGATTCGCCGTAAGGATTGCTTCCAACAAACTAAACAATGATTTTGTTTCTAGCCTGAAAATACGTTTTGGCTCGGTTTTTGATTAAAACAGCCGCCAATTTCGCTCCTACCTTTTAGCTATCCTTTTTAGCATATATTTGAGACTACGTTTCAGTGGCAAAGAAAGATGGCTTAGTCTATTTCTGAATTCAAAGAAGTAAGATTTACTCTCTAGCTTCTCTAGCCGAAATAGACCCCAGCGCCCTTTAGGATTCCTAATAATCTCTTGGTAGACTCTTATTCTTTCATTTGTCCAGTATTCTGACTGATATATTTGAGCATTATTTTGAACATCAAACATTTCTCTTAATGCCACGTCAATGTTACTAGACTTACCTCCAATAAAGTAAGATGCTACTGTGCGCTTGACGTAGAATTTTTGAATGGTGTCATCTGATGCTACTCTTAACCACCACTCATAGTCGCCAACCGATTTGAAAGTTTCTTGAAATAAGCCAACTTTTTGGAAAACTGTACTGCACGCAAAAGTTGCTTGATGGTGCATAGCGCCGTCTATTAAAGTTCTCAAAATTTCTTCTGGCGGCGGAGAGTTTAGTTGCCAATGATTCATGTCGTCAACTCTAGCCTCAATGTCTCCATAAACGATTTCGCAATTTGGAGTCTTTTCAATAAAGGTGACAATATCTTCGATAACCTTTTCATCAACTAAAAAATCATCTGAATTTAAAAAGTATAGAAAATCTCCTGAGGCATTTTTAATCCCTTTATTCATGGCAGAAAATATTCCATTGTCAGGCTCACTGATGTAAACAGACAGGTGATTAATATACTTTCTAACAATTCCATTTGTTCCGTCATTGGATTGTCCATCTATAACAATATACTCAATATTTTTATAGGTTTGACTAAGTACGCTATTGATCGTTTTCTCGATCGTTTTTTCTGAATTTCGGGAAACAGTAATAATTGAGATAAGGGGTTCTTTATACATTGTGGTGAATAATACCTGTGAGATAGAGGTTTAGAGCAAAAACATTAAAAATTTTTATAGCGGTTTTCAATCGCATGAAGTACAGGTCAGTTGGGTGCATCCCACTTTTGTCATCCTGAGCGGAACGGAGTGTAGCGAAGGATATCAGTCCTTGGGCAAGACCGAGATCCTTCACTTCGCTATCGCTACGTTCAGAATGACATGTACATAACTGGGATGCACCCGGTCAGTTGCTCCAACCTATTCATTTTAACGGCTTCAGGTACTGAGGTGCACCTCATCCGCCCGAAACAGCTATATACTTGTGCCCCATCTTATTCCCTATGCTTTTGTGAAAGAGAAAGTTGGATTTTAGAGTCCTCTCCTTTAGAATATAGATTCAGATGGAGGTTGTAAAACTGGGTTACGCTCTTCAGAAGGTGTCACATCTCGCAAAGGCTGAAGTTGGATAAATGCCCAATCCAAGTAGGCTTGAGGTATAAGCTAAAATGGCTTCGTGAAATCATCCTTGACAAGAAGGCTTAGCAGTTGATTATGGTGGTCTGAGGAGCAAAGTATAGAGATTGTCACCTTGCTCAGAAATGAATTATACATCAAAGGTTCCTCGCTTTTGGTGCCGCCAGTGAGACTTATTCCTTTGAGCTTCACTAGCAGTGGTACTCTTCCGTAGTAATAAATAGGTCAGGGAGGCCTGTTAAGTTCCAGTCATTGCCTGGTTGACTGACCGACACCATTATCCCAAAGTATGAGTTTGGTTGTTCTAATGCTTGATTTAAGAGCTCCAACTTCTGGGGCAGCAAGCCTTACTGTGACGTGTTTTTGGGGAAATGCATCTGACGAGAGGTCAGGACTTTCCAGAGACAAAACAAGTGATTGGGAGGCATGGGCTCGGTTGATCGGAACTATTCCTCAGAACGGTTAAAGGTTATCATAATTCTTAAATGATTTAGATAAGCAGGAATGGATCGAAAAGGCATTGCTAAGCTAAAGGGGCAGCATCAGGTAAGATTACTCTCAAGAAAACCTCGGTTAATTGACCTCGTAAAGTTATGGTAAGTAATTTGCCGCATTGTTATGCATAAGCTTAGAGCGATAGAATACATGTAAAGGTATTAATCTTTGAATTCGGCTTCTTCAATTGGTTTAGTCACTATTGGTGGCTGAAAGGGAATCAGGGATTTATGCAGATATTCTTACGGGTTATCAATTTTAGGGATCTGCGCTTCGATAGCTAGCTTTGGTTCACTTTCTGCGTTCTGGATATGACTGAAACGGAACCTTACCTAAATTCGAATATAGGTTTCAGGGCATGAAAGTTACTTGGTCTGCATATAGCTTGACATCATGAATTCACTGAGGAAGATAAAAGTAGCTGTTGATCTAACGCCCATGAGGCCGGGGGGAGAAAATGGCGGAGCTAAAATACTAGTACTTACTCTTCTAAAAGAATTTTCTTTGCAAAAATGTGCTTGTTTTGAATACTTGATTATCACCGAATCCTGGAATCATGAAGAAATTGTGGCACTTCAAGCAGGCAATATTACATGCATACCTAAATCCGAGATTTTTTCAGTCAAACGCCCCATAATAGATGGCTTCGAAAGTGGACTTAACTTGCCCAAGCTCATCTTAAAATGGTCAACTTTTCAAGCAAGAAGATTAACTTTTGTTGTTTGGAAAATTGTTAAAAGGCTGGAATCTTATTTGCCCTCTGTTTTTTACATAAAGCATACCCCAGGATCTGAATGCCCAAAGATATTCGCTTTAGTTATACACTCAATTATATCCTTTGCCATTCATGTTTTAAGGTTTTACCCAGGCTTAAATATTCTTCAAGAAAAGCATAGAGTAGACCTCCTATTCTGTCCATTCTCTAGCCCAAACCTTTCGGAAAGGGGCTTGCCGATAGTTTCTACTATTTATGACTTGCAACATTTGGACATTCCTGATTTTTTCGATAAAGGTGAGTGCCTAATCCGAACAAGATTTTTGGAAGATTTATCGACCAAGGCAAACAGAATTATTTGCATTTCTGATTTTACTCGGCAATCTTACTTAAATTATTTCCACGTTGTTTCTGATAAACTGATATGTATTCCGGTTTGTATTCATGAGAGATTGAAGCATCAGACGAGAGAAAATGTAACTCGATCTTTAGATAAGCTAGGACTTGCCAAAAGACCTTATCTCTTTTTTCCTGCTAATTTCTGGCCTCACAAAAATCATTGTGCACTTTTAGAAGCCTACTCAAGATATTGGAATGAATACTCACTCTGTGAAGTGGACCTAGTATTTACTGGGGCACTAGAATCAGCTCAAAAGGATATTGAAAGTATTGCAAACACTTTGGGATTGCGTGATAATATCCATTTTATGGGATTTTTGTCTGAGAATGAAGTAATTTCTATCTGGCA
The DNA here is from genome assembly GCF_000763385.1 of Leptolyngbya sp. KIOST-1. Lineage (NCBI taxonomy): Bacteria > Bacillati > Cyanobacteriota > Cyanophyceae > Leptolyngbyales > Leptolyngbyaceae > Leptolyngbya > Leptolyngbya sp. KIOST-1. Next base: position 157,257 of record NZ_JQFA01000005.1, on the reverse strand, counting down.
AGGTTCTCAAGGTCTTATCTTTCCTTCATTATACGAAGGCTTTGGGATTCCTTTGCTTGAAGCTATGTGGTTTCAAAAGCCTATTGCTTGCAGTAAGGTTGCTAGCCTTTATGAGGTTGGTGGCGATGCAGCAATTTACTTTGATCCAAAGAATCTTGAAGAGATGGCTGTTGCTATGGCGCGTATAATTTTTGACGAATTGTTAGTAAAAGAATTGATATTGAATGGTCAAAAGCGTCTGCATATATTTGATCAAAAATCTATGGCAAAAATGTACTTAGAGACTTTTGAGATTGCTGTTGAAAGCGGCTAGCCTTTTTGGATTTCGAGTTTTTGCTCTAAAGGTAGATGCTTTGTCTGATTACTAAAATGTCTCTTAACTTTAGTGTTATTACTCCTTCCTATAACCAATGCCAATTCATTGAGCAAACGATCTTAAGTGTTTTAGCACAGTCAGGTGTTGAAATTGATTATAGGATATTTGACGGTGGTAGTTCTGATAATACATTAGATATCCTCGCTAGGTATCAGGATAAAGTTCGATGGGTTAGTCAAGCCGATGGAGGTCAAGCTGATGCTGTCAACAAGGGCATTCGAGCTACCTCTGGAGATATAATTGCTTGGATTAATTCTGACGATATTTACTATCCTTATGCTTTACAAAAGGTTCGAAGGGTCTTCGAGGCTATCCCAAGTGTTCAAGTCGTTTATGGTAATGCCCATCATATTGATAAAGAAGGAAAATTTATTAATGCTTATCCAACAGAAAAATGGAATTATAAACGTTTGAAGGAGAGGTGTTTTCTTTGTCAGCCAGCTACATTCTTCCGTCGCCAAGTCGTGAATGATTATGGATACCTTGACAATAGTTTAAACTTTTGTATGGACTATGAGCTTTGGCTGCGTTACGGTCAAAACACTGATTTCTTTTATCTCCCAGAGCTACTTGCCGGTTCCCGTTTTTACCAAGGAACGAAAACTTTAGGGCAGCGCGCAGCAGTGCACTATGAGATTAATGATATGATGGTGAAGAAGTTTTCGCTTTCCCCTGAGAGATGGGTGTTAGCCTATGCTTCCGTATTAATTGACGAGCAGGATAAGACTGAAAGTCGAGATATCAGCGATCCGAAGGTTCAGGTTCAGCGCGCTAATACTTTTTTCCTGGAAGTGTTCAAGAGCTACAGACGTTGGCGTAAGCTGATGATATCTCCAGTGTTTGCCTGGAGAATACTTCGTTGGACTGGTGCCTATATTAACTTTGTCAAAAGCAAATTCAACCTAGTTTTCCTAAAAAAGATTGATTAAAGAGCAATTCATGTTGGTTTTTTGACTGCTAGTAAGAGCTATTTCTTATAGCATTACTTTTCTTTCAATTCTTTCAATAAGAATTCCCATCGGTAAAATTTATATCTATTTTTCTGTTTTCAGTGGTGCTAAGCATTTATTTGAGAAGTATGTCGAGAATATGGTTTAGGGGTTGCTTCTACATGAGAGGCTAGCTGCGCGATCACTCTTTTGAGGGGTAAAACTCAGGCATATGAAGGTTGTTGTTGAAGCTACTCCAGTGCTGCCCAACCCGAGTGGTGTCGGGTTATATGTTCTAAACCTGTTAGCTGCGTTAGAAAAGTTACAGGTATCAGAGTCTTTTGAGCTTGGGCTTGCTTACCAACCGGGCTTGCGGAAATGGTTGCGCGGCGATTTGGTAGTGCCTAGGGTGTTAGACTGCTACGACAATATAAGTGTGCTACCCGTGCCAGTGCGTCTACAAAATGTGATAGCCCGAGTTCCCGGACAGCCGCTGCTAGGGCTGCTCGAACATCGATTTGGGAACCCTGATATATTCCATGGTACTAACTACTCGGTGTATCCCTGTCGGCGTAGTTTGCGAGTGATGACAATTTACGATCTTTCGTTCATTCGTTATCCTCAGTACGCAACGGCAGTAGTGCGCAGCTACAGGCAGCGAGTGCGACAGTGCTTAATCTGGACTGATCTAGTAGTAACAATTTCTGAAAGCTCTAAACGTGACATTGTAGAGCTACTGAGAGTACCTCCAGAGCAGGTATGGGTTACGCCGCTGGCTAGCCGCTATGCGACTGATACCCAAGGTAGTTCTAAAGGGATAATGGCGGTTGATCTGGGCGATCGCCCCTATATTCTCTTCGTTAGCACCCTGGAACCTCGCAAGAATGTAGTGCGCCTGATTCAGGCCTTTGACCAATTGAAGACTCAGCACCAGATCAATCATCAGCTAGTGTTAGTGGGTCAAAAAGGGTGGCAGTTTGAGCCGATCTTTGAGGCGATCGCGGCCTCTCCCTGGCGGCACCACATCCGCCACCTCGACTATCTCTCCGATGCTGAGGTAGCTTATTGCTACCAAAACGCTGATGTGTTTGCCTACCCATCTCTTTACGAAGGGTTTGGGCTGCCGGTGCTGGAGGCCATGACCCTGGGCTGCCCGGTGGTCACAGCCAATACATCGTCTCTGCCCGAGGTGGCTGGCGATGCGGCCCTGATGGTAGACCCTACCAGCGTGGAAGAGCTAGCCGAGGCGCTGGGGCGGGTAATTGGCGATCGCGCCCTGCGTCAAACCCTGATTGAGCGGGGATACCAGCAGGCGGATCAGTTTTCCTGGACTCGGACGGCCAAATCGACTCTGGCGGCCTATCGTTCATTACTATAGGTAAGCCTAGCCCTTTGACCTAACAAGCAGCAATGGCCAAAAAAGCACTGATTACGGGCCTCACCGGCCAGGACGGATCGTATCTTGCCGAGCTGTTGTTGGCACAGGGGTATGAGGTCTGTGGTATGGTCAGGCGCTCCAGTTCCAGCAGTTTTGAGCGCATCAGTCATTTTTCGAACCAGATCGAGGTCATTTCTGGCGACCTGCTCGATCAGTTCTCGCTAATTGATGCCATTGAGCAGACGCAGCCCGATGAGATCTATAATCTGGCTTCTCAGAGTTATGTGCCTCTGTCCTGGACCCAACCGGCCCTGACCGCTGAGTACACAGCGCTGGGGGTGTCCCGGCTGCTGGAGGCGATCCGCCGCTGCAAGCCCGATACCCGCTTTTATCAAGCGTCGAGCAGTGAGGTATTTGGCCAACCCGATGAGTCACCGCAGACAGAGCGAACGGCCTTTCGGCCCCGGAACCCCTACGGGGTGGCCAAGGCCTACGCCCACTGGATGACGATCAACTACCGCCAAAAGTACGACCTGTACGCCTGCTGCGGCATCACCTATACCCACGAGTCGCCGCGGCGGGGGGCTGAGTTTGTCTTTCGCAAAATCACCCGCGGGGCGGTGGAGATTAAGCTGGGCCTGGCCAACGAGTTGCGCCTGGGCAATTTGGATGCTCGGCGCGACTGGTGCCACGCCCAGGACGTGGTGACCGCCATGTGGCTGATGCTGCAGCAGGAGAGCCCCGATGACTACATCATTGCCAGTGGCGAAACCCATTCTGTGCGCGAACTGGTAGACTGCGCGTTTAGCTACCTGGGTCTGGACTACCAGCAGTACGTCAGCGTTGACCCCGCTTTTTATCGCCCCGATGAGGACGTACAGCTGGTCGGGTCGATTGACAAGATTAAAACCCAGCTGAATTGGCAGCCTCAGTACTCGTTTCAGCGGCTAGTAGAATCAATGGTGGATAACGATCTCAAACTGCTGAGCGAGTAAAGGGGGCAAGCCGATCGCAGGTATAGCCCCCCCCCATCGAACGACGATTGCATGAACAACTGCGTGACTGAGGCCTCGCTGCTGATCAACCTGGCGTTTGTGCCCACCAAACCGACGGGGCTGGGGGTCTATGCGCTCAACCTGGTGCAGCACCTTCCCAAAGCAGACAGCTGCATTCTCAGCGATCGCGCGATCGCCGGCCACCACCACTGGCCCTCGCCCCAGCGAACCACGACGGATGCAGGTAAGTGGGGCCACGCCCAGCGGCTGTGGTGGACCCAGTTTCAGGTGCCCCGCATTTACCGGCGGCTGAAGGCGAACCTGTTTTTTTCTCCCGTTCCCGAAGCGCCACTGTGGACAGCGTGCCGCACGGTCGTCACGGTGCACGATTTGATTCCGCTGCACTTTCCCCAACCGGGATCGCCGCTCACGTTGTACTGCCGGTACTACTTGCCTGAGGTCATTCGTCAGGCAAAGCACATCATTTGCGATTCTGAGTCAACCTTGCGGGATATTCACCACTTTTTTGGGTCGCCAACTGGGGCTACGACGGTTATTCCGCTGGCCTACGATGACAGCCACTATCGGTTTCTGGACTTGCCCCGGCAGCCCTATTTTCTCTACGTGGGTAGCCACTACACCTACAAAAATTTGGAGCGCCTGATTGAGGCCTTTGCTCAAGTCAGACTGCCTGAGTTTAAGCTTTTAATCGCCGGGGTGCCTGACCCCCGCTATACGCCAGCGCTACAGGCGCAGGTAGAGGCGATGGGGCTGGGCGATTCCGTCCAGTTTTTGGCCTACGTGCCCTACGGCGAACTGCCCCGGCTGATCAATCAGGCGATCGCGCTGGTGTTTCCCAGCCTGTGGGAAGGGTTTGGTCTGCCCGTACTGGAGGCGATGGCCTGCGGCACTCCGGTAATTACCTCTAGGGTGTCATCCCTGCCCGAGGTGGCGGGCGATGCGGCCATTTTGGTTGATCCCTACAACACTGGCGAACTGGCCGAGGCGATGGTTGCTGTCGCAAACGATTCACACCTCTGGCAGCGGCTCCATCAACAGGGATTGGCACGGGCAAACCAGTTTAGCTGGGCGAAAACCGGACAGCAGACCAGTGCTATTCTGCAGCAGTATTTGTAGGCCAGCCCGTGACCAGACGACTGACAAAACCTGCGGATTCTGGTCCTAGGCGTAGGTTGGGGGGCGCGCTAGCAGAACCTAACAAAACTAGCCTGGTGTTGGGTGGAACGGAGTGGAACCCAATCTACATTTTAAAATTTGGTGGTTCAGGGTTAGCGGTGGCTCGATCGCACAATCCAGTAGCTAATCGCCAGGGCCAAGATGGCGATCGCAAGCCCAATCAGGGTTGTGCCCGTCACTTTGTCTAGATCGAGAATAATAAATTTTCGCCCCACAGCCGTCAGGGCTGTAACAATCACCAGCTCGACCTGCACCACATGTTTTTGAATGTAGGCGGTGATATTTTCTAAAATCTCCAGGGCGATGAGCACGGTTAAAAAGAGGCCAAAAATATCGATCACGGTCTGGCCTAGAAACGCGCCGGGGGCTGTGGTGAAAATGGCCCGCACCAGCACTACCGCCAGGTCGAATACAATCGCCAAAATAACCAACACCATGCCCAAGCACAGCACTTTAGAAAGGGTGCCTTCAAACTGGTGTAGCCGCGATAGAAAGGTTTCATTGCTGAGCTGATCGATCAGTCGTCTGGCCCGTTTCGCCATAGAGGGTAGCTGCTCAGGGAGTGGGTGCTGCTGAGAGAATAGACGATCCCAGGGCCTGGGGTAAAGCCTCGGGTAGGGCCGTTTGCTCGGCGCTGAGACGGTTTAGGGGCACCACCTGCACGGCACAGGCCTTCAGCTCGGGCTGGCCCGAGATTGGGCAGGCTAACGGATGGGTGAGGGCGTTGCACTCGGCATCCTTGGCCCACAGGCTACCCCAGTGCATGGGTACAAACAGGCTGCCCCGGCGAATGTTTTGGGTGACCAGCACCGGCAGTCGGGCGCTGCCCCGGGGCGATCGCACCTCCACCCATTCCCCCCCCTGCACCTGCAACTGCTGGGCGTCGCGGGGGTTCATTTCGAGAAACGGGGCCGGATGCATCTTCTGAATTTTTTCGATCCGGCCGGTGCGGGTCTGGGTGTGCCAGTGGCCGTAGAGCCGTCCGGTGGTGAGCACGAAGGGATACTGGTCATCGGGGGGTTCAGCCAACCCGTTGGAGTGCAGGGCGGCAAAGCGGGCGCGGCGATCGGGGGTGGCAAAGATACCTTTGGTATAGAGGCGCTTGTCGTATTTGGTGGCGGCGGTTTCAGCGGTTTCGGGGTCGGGACAGGGCCACTGGATGGGGCCGTGGGCGGCGAGGCGATCGTGGCTGATCCCGGTCATATCGCAGGGCTGGCCTCGGGTGATGGCAGCAAATTCACGGTGTACCGCTGCACTGTCTGCAAAGGCAAACCGATCGGCAAAGCCCAGGCGGCGACCCACCTCAGCAAAAATTTCCCAGTCGGGGCGGGCCTCGCCCGGCGGGGGCCGGAAGGCGGGGCAGAGGGTGACCACCCGTTCAGAATTCGTCATGGTGCCGGTTTTTTCGCCCCACTGGGCGGCGGGCAGCAGCAGGTGGGCAAACTCGGCGGTTTCGGTGGGGTAGTAGGCGTCCTGATACACCGTAAAGGGCGACTGGCGCAGGGCGGCCTTGGTGCGGTTGAGGTCGGGCAGGCTGACCGCCGGGTTGGTGGCGGCAATCCACAGCAGGCCCACCTGCTGCTGCTCCAGGGCCAGCATCATCTCGCCTACGGCCAGCCCCGGCGTCGCCGAGATCTGCCCGGCGGGCAGGCCCCAGAAGGCCTCGACCTGGCGGCGGTGGTCGGCGTTTTTGACCAGGCGGTAGCCCGGCAGAATGTGGGATAGCCCCCCGGCCTCGCGGCCCCCCATGGCGTTGGGCTGGCCGGTGAGGGAAAACGGCCCCGCCCCCGGACGACCGATGTGGCCAGTCATCAGGTGCAGGTTGATTAGTGACCTGACCTTGGCGGTGCCCTCCGATGACTGGTTTAGCCCCATCGACCACAGCGAAAGCACCGCCTTGGCCTGGGCCCAGGTGCGGGCAGCGGTTTCGAGATCGGCGACCGTAATGCCGCAGCGATCGGCCACAATTTCTGGGCTGTAGTGGCGCAGCACCTCGGTATAGCTGGCAAAGCCTTGGGTGCAGCCGTCGATAAACTCTGGGTCGATCGCTCCCCAGCGCAGCAGCAGGTGGCCAATGCCGTTGAGCAGGGTGATGTCGGTGCCGGGGCGAATGGCCAGGTGCAGGTCGGCGGCCTTGGCGGTGTCGGTGCGGCGGGGGTCGACCACGATCAGCTTCACGTGGCTGTGGCGCTTGTGGTACTTGCGCAGCCGGTTGAACACAATCGGGTGGCACTCGGCGGTGTTGGTGCCGATCAAAAAGGCGCAGTCGGTGGCCTCCAGGTCGGCGTAGCAGCAGGGGGGACCGTCGGCCCCAAAGCTCTGAATATAGCCCGCCACCGCCGAGGACATGCACAACCGCGAGTTGGCGTCGAAGTTGTTGGTGCCCAGGCAGCCCTTCACCAGCTTCTGGGCCACGTAGTAGTCTTCGGTTTGAAACTGCCCTGAGCCGTAGACGCAGATGCCGTCCGGTCCCATCGTGTCGCGCACGGTTTGAATGCGGCTCGCGATCGCATCCAGCGCCACATTCCACGACACCCGCTCAAAGGGGGCGTCGAGCGAGGCCCGCAGCATAGGGTACTTGAGCCGATCGCGATCGAGAGACTCGGCCACGGTGGCCCCCTTGACGCACACCATCCCCTGGCTGGAGGGATGGGCGCGATCGCCCCTGGTCTGCCACAGCGGATGGCCCGCTGCATCGCGGTTGGTGGGCTTGTTGGGCTGGGCCGGGGGGAGAACTTCCAGGCCGCAACCCACGCCGCAGTAAGGACACAGGGTTTTGGCGGGGTCAGGCATAGGGGGGAATGGGTAGGAGGGTGGAGGGGTGAGGGCGGGGCTGAGGCATCGCCTCTGGTGACGCTGTGGTGAAAAGCTGACGTTTGCTCTCGCCACGGACCCACTGACTGTGCTACGTTTGCTTCAAATGCAAACTGTGTGTCCTGGGGCCCTTGGCCAGCAGGGCATTTTTTTTAGTCCGCCGTCACCATTGCGCCGTTGCGGGAGGGGCTGGATGCCGCCTTCGGCTGAGCGCCAAAGTTGTCGATCAGCAGCGATCGCAGCACCCCGTGCAGCTCATCGCAGGGAACGCCCTGCTGCACTTTTTCCCCCAGGTGAGCTTCTTTGCCCACTTTGCCGCCCATAAAAATATCCACCCCCTCCACGGTTTTGCCGTCCTTGCGCACTTTGGTGCCCATCAGGCCAATGTCGGCCACCTGGGGCTGGCCGCAGGAGTTGGGGCAACCCGTCCAGTGAATCCGCACCGGCTGGGTCAGGGTGAGTTCGGCGTCCAGGGCGTGGGCCAGGGCCAGGGCCCGCTGCTTGGTTTCGACCAGGGCAAAGTTGCAGAACTGCGCCCCGGTGCAGGAAACCAGCGATCGCGTCAGGGCGGAGGGAGCAATGGAAAACCGCTCCAGCAGCGGCTCCTGCAGCAGCACCGCCAGCCGCGAGTCCGGCACGTTGGGGATGATTACATTCTGCTCCACCGTCAGCCGCAGTTCGCCATTGCCGTAGACCTCCGCCAGCCGAGCCAGGTCGAACAGGTCGCTAGCCACCAGGCGTCCCACGGGCACGTGCAGGCCCACGTAGTTGAGCCCCACCTGCTTCTGGCGGTAGACGCCGATGTGGTCGCGCTTGTCCCAGTCCATCTCGTCGGTGGGGGCGGCACTCAGCAGCGGCTGACCGTAGGCCGCCTCCACCGCCGCCCGAAACCGCTCCAGCCCCCACTCGTCGATCAGCCACATCAGGCGAGCCTTCTGGCGGTTGGTGCGGGGGCCGTTGTCGCGGTAGACCTCCAGAATGGCGCGGCACAGCTCCACCACGCTGTCGTCGGGGGTTACCCAGGCATTGAGCGGAATCGCCGCCTCACAGCGCCGGGCCGAAAAGAACCCGCCCACCAGCACGTTAAAGCCCAGCACCCCCTCGCGGTAGGCGGGCACAAAGGCAATGTCGTTGATTTCAGCGTGGATAGAGTTGTCGCGGCCCCCCTCGATGGCGATGTTGAACTTGCGGGGCAGGTTGGTAAAGGCCGGGTTGCCCTCCCCGTTGGCGGTGATCATGTCCTGCACCTTGCGCACCAGCCCCTGGGTGTCGATCAGCTCGTCGGCGTCGAGGCCTGCCACGGGCGACCCGGTGATGTTGCGCACATTGTCCATGCCCGACTGCACCGAGGTCAGTCCTGCGGCGTGCATGCGGCGAAAGATGTCGGGAATGTCTTCGAGCAGAATGCCCCGCAGCTGGAGGTTTTGCCGGGTGGTGATGTCGGCACTGCCGTCCTCGCCGTAGCGCTGCACGATTTCCGCCAGGGTGCGGGCCTTGTAGCCCGTCAGCAGCCCGTTGGGCAGCCGCAGGCGCAGCATGAACTTGCCGGGGGTGACCGGGCGAAAGAAAATACCCAGCCATTTGAGCCGGTGGGTGAGGTCGGTATCGTCAACGGCTTCCCACCCCATTTGGGCAAACTGCTCTAGCTCGTGCTTGACCAGCAGTCCGTCTTTGGCGGCCTTGAATTGTTCAAATTTGTTGAGTTTGGCATTGGCCGTTGGGTTGGCCGTGTCGAGGGAAGTGGTCACAGGCTACACCGTAGTTGCAAGACGTTTGGGGCGCGATCTACCGGCCAAAGGAATTCCTGAAGAACCCAACCGGATCCCGGTTTGTTCACTAAAAACCAGTGTGGCTAGCCTAGTCCCGCTCCAGGGAGGTGTTTGTATAGGTTCATACGTTTTTGGCCACCCCATGCAGCCTCCGCAAGGGCTGGCTGCGCGGATTGCATAGCGCCCGGTTGGGAAAACTCGGCACAGCGCCTATGGTGGAGGGAGTTGGCCCAGGGCGTCGTCAGGAGTATGGCTGTGTCTGCGTTTAATGAGTTTTTACCCAATTCGGTGACCCTCGACGACCAGGCGATCGCGGTTCGAGCTGCCGTGGCCGAACTGGGGCGGGGCAACTTTCACGATCGCTGGGATCAGTCCCGGCAGGTGGCCCACCTGGGTGAGGCAGCCCTGGCCGATCTGCTGGCTCTGCTGGAGGATGAGGACAGCGACTGGGAGGCCCGCTGGTTTGCCGCCCGCGCCCTGGGCGAGTTCAGCCACCCCCAGGTGATTCAGGCCCTGATCGCCACCTTTGCCGCCACCACCGACGACGACCTGCGCCAGTCGGTGGCCACCGCCCTCACCCAGATTGGCCACCCCGCGATCGCGGCCCTGGGGGAGCAGCTGGCGCACCCCGCCCTGCGTCCGGTGGCGGTGCAGGCCCTGGCCCGCATTCCCCACCCCGCCACCCTACCGCTGCTGATCGAGGCCACTGGCGACCCGCGATCGCCTGTGCGGGCGACGGCCCTGGATGCCCTCAGCCCCTTTGCCGATCCCACCACCTGGCCGATCGTGGAGCGGGGCCTGCGAGATCCGGCGGCGGCGGTGCGGGCGGCGGCGATTCGCGGGGTGCTGGGTCTGCGCGGCCACCTCAGCCCTCAGACCGTGGTTGAGGCCCTGGCTCCGCTGGTTGACGATGTCGACCAGGGCATTGCCCAGCAGGCGATCTATGCCCTGGGGCGACTGGCCCAGCCCCCTGCGACGGCGGTGCTGCTTGGGGGGCTGGACACCCGGCCCCCAGACCCCCGTCAGACGGCCCTGGTGCAGGCGTTGCTCTGGCAGAACAGCGCCGCCGCTCTGACGGGCCTAATCGAAGCCTGGGCCGAGCTGACCGCCGCCGCCCGTCTGGTCCTGATTCAAGGGCTGCCGACCCTGGGGGCCGACCTGCACCAGCGGGCAGGGCTGACCCTCCAGGATTGGCTGGAAGAGCTGCCCGCCACCGCTGACCACAGCGCCCTGCGGCGGCACCTGGTGCTGGCCCTGGGCCAGGTGGGCCAGGCCGATGCCGAGCCGCTGCTGCGATCGCTGCTGCACGACCCCGACCGGGGAGTGCAGATCCACGCCGAGGCGGCTCTGCGCCAGCTACAGCAGCAGCAATCCTAAGCGTTTCTTTGGCTTGAGGGCATTTCAATGCTCGCGATCGCACGGGCTTGCGCCTGCCCGGCTCGCTCTGGCGAAGCCTCCCTACAGTAAGAGGCGCGATCGCCCCCATCGGTTTAGCATGGTCAATAGAAATTCCCAATTGCAAATCGGTTCTACAGCAATATTGACAGCGCTATCGACGGGGAGGGCAGCTCGCACGGGGGAGCGCGGCGACGGCACGGTGGCAACGGATGTGCCAAGACCCTGGATGGCCCTTCGAAAAATGCTCAGGTACTGCCGCCTGAATTAGGAAATATGGCTATGTCTCGTCGCTTACGTCTTCACAACGTTTACAAACTGGTAGCCAGCGCTGGGGTTCTGGTTGCTCTAGGCCTGGGAGGCGTGCCCGCGATCGCGCAGCCGGAGTCATACTGTGACGATCCCGGTTCCGTCGCAGCCGCAGACACCACCCGTGAACTAGAGCTGAAGCAATTTGGCGTGGAACTCGCCATTCCCTCAAACTTTAGAGCCATGTTGCTGAATAGCGGCACCGTCAAAATTGTCGATCCGGGCACCTACGAACTGCTGGTTTGCATCGCCAGGGGAGGTGAAGCCCTGGGGCGGGGGTATGCCCAAACCCGAGTCCGCACCGAAGAGAACCCCGACAACTTAGATCTTCGCCAATTGGTGGAACAAAACATCCACGAGAATCAGGACATTTCCCCATACAGCTTTGACGGTCAACAGGGCTATTTAGTCACGCAGGCATCGAACGATCAGCCCGTAGGGATTCCAGATAGCTATGCGGCCCTGTGGATTGAAACTGATGAAGCTCACGGGGCGGTTGTCATCTCCAGAAGCTGCGATTGCTCAGGACAACGCGATCGCCTGCTGTCTCTGCTGGAGCGCTCAACTATGCTGGATAGCAGCCAAGCTACTCTGCCCTGAACCTGAGTTGGGTTACGGCTACTTTCGATACCAAGCGCGAGGGTACTATCTGCTAATCAAAGACAGGGCTTGTCGGCGGCAGCTCGCCGTCCAAGTCCTGGTTAGCAGTGGTGTGGGTACAATTCGAGCATGCGTATTGAACAGCTCCAGGCGTTTTTATCGGTGGCCGAAACCGGCAGTTTTCAGGCGGCGGCCCAGCAGTGCCAGGTGACTCAGTCCACGGTCAGCCGCCAGGTGCAGGCCCTGGAGGCCGAACTGGACGCGCCGCTGTTCCACCGCGGGGCCCAGGCCAAGCTAACCGTGGCCGGAGAGCGACTGCTGCCCAAGGCTCGCCGGATTCAGCAGGACTGGACTCAGGTGTCGAAGGATATTGCCGACCTGATGGCGGGCAAGCAGCCAGAGCTGTGCGTGGCGGCGATTCAGTCGGTGTGTGCCACGGTGTTGCCCCCTGTCCTGCAGCAGTTTTGCGCCGAGTATCCCCAGGTGCAGCTACGGGTGACGGCCCTGGGCAGCGATCGCTCCCTCAAGGTGTTGCGCGATGGCCTGGTGGACCTGGCCATTGTGATGGACAACCCGCGCCTCACCACCCAGCCCGAAATGGTGGTCACCCCCCTGTTTGAAGAACCGGTAGAGGTGCTGATGGGGGCCGACCACGACCTGGCCAACCAGCCCGCGATCGCCTGGGAGATGCTGTCGCGGTTTCCTCAAATTTTGTTCAAAGACGGCTACGGCATGCAGCGGCTGGTGCAGCAGCAGTTTCAGGACCGGGGCGAAACCTTCAATGCCGCCCTCGAACTCAACACCCTCGATGCCTTTCGGGGGGTGATTCGCCAGGGCAACTTTGTGGCGCTACTGCCCCAGTCCGCCCTGACCGACTGCCGCGACGACCCTACCCTGGCGGTGCGCCCCACCGAGGCTCCGGTGCTCACTCGCTCGGTGGTGCTGGTCACCACCCGCGATCGCCTGGGGATTCCGCCCATTCAGCGCTTCCACGCCCTGGTGCAGAGTCTGTCCAGCCCCAGCTGGCAGCGCTCGCGAGCCGCCGCCGTATCCTATACCTGACCCCCAACACCTGACACCTGAGACCTGAGACCTGAGACCTGACACCAAATCCCGCTCCCTGACACCGACGAATCCAACAGCCCCTCTGCCCTGACGGGTTATGATTTGCAAATCAATACCCCCTGGGGGTCAGACCAACTATGAGTAACGAGTTTCGGGAATTGCTCAAGCACGTGGGCAGTGGCAGCCACACCTCCAGGGCCCTGACCCGCGCCGAGGCCGAAGCCGCCACCCGCATGATGCTGACCCAAACTGCCACCCCGGCCCAGATTGGCGCGTTCATGATTGCCCATCGGATCAAGCGCCCCACCGCCGAAGAACTGGCGGGCACTCTGGACGCTTACCAAGCCTTGGGGCCAACCCTACCGGCGATCGCCCCCGACAGTCCCTACAGCGGCCGCGCCCTCGTGCTCAGCTGCCCCTACGACGGGCGATCGCGCACCGCCCCGGTCACCCCCGTTACGGCCCTGGTGCTGATGGCGGCGGGGATTCCCGTGGTGCTTCACGGCGGCGATCGGATGCCCACCAAGGCCGGCATTCCCCTGGTGAAGCTGTGGCAACAGCTGGGGGTAGACCTCAGCTGTCACAATCTGGAGCAGGCCCACGCCCTGCTCAACGGCACCGGTCTGGGGTTTGTCTATCTGCCCCAGCACTTTCCGGCTGCCCACGGCCTGGTGCCCTACCGCGACCAGATTGGCAAGCGCCCCCCCTTCGCCACGGTGGAGCTGATGTGGTCGCCCTACGCGGGGTCCCACACCCTGGTGATGGGGTTTGTCCACCCGCCCACCGAAGACTTTGCTAAGGGCACCTTTGGCCTGCGCGGCCACGCCGATTGGATCAGCGTCAAGGGGCTGGAGGGCAGCTGCGATCTGGCCCGGGGCCGCACCGCGATCGTGGGTGTCAACCGCCAGGGCGACTTTGAGCGCCTGCTGCTGCACCCCCGCGACTACGGGCTGGAGGGGGACGATGTGGAGCTGGACGACGAGGTCACCCTGGGCCAGCGGCTGCGATCGGTGCTGGCGGGCCAGCCCACAGAGCTGTACAAAACCGCCCTGTGGAACGCTGGATTTTACCTGTGGCAGGGGGGCGCAGCGGCGTCGCTGACGGAGGGGTTGGCCCAGGCCGACGCCCTGCTGACTACCGGCAAGGCGCTGAGTCAGCTAGAAGCCCTGCGCCAGCAGGCCACCGCGCTGCAACCTACTCTCACCTATAGCCACGGCTGACCGATCCGGGCCACCGGGGCGGTGGAGAGGACAGTCGATACCGGCCCGGTGGCCTGAATTATCCTTGGGTATAGAATATTGACCCCTGGAACCATACCCCAGCTAGAGCGCAAGGGGCTTTGACCCCTTCTACGCTGGAGGAATCGCCAGACCGGGGTGCCGATCGCGGAGGGCGATGTCTCCACTGCCCTGTCCAACACCGGAATGGCTAAAGGTTCGCAACAGCTTGCCCATCGGGTCGATTTCGATCGCGCTCTGGCCGAGGTTACCACTGAGGCCCCAATCCAGGCCGCCCGCGCGGCGGGACTGCGCTACGTCAGCGACGGTCGCCCCGGCCTGGGGCGGCGGCGCTGCGGGCGCGGGTTTATCTATTTCGACGCCAAGGGCGATCGCATTTCCGACCCCGCCGAGCTGAAGCGGCTGAAGGCCCTGGTGATTCCGCCGGCCTGGGAGGAGGTGTGGATTTGCCCCTACCCCAACGGTCACTTGCTGGCCACCGGGCGCGACGCCAAAGGCCGCAAGGTCTACCGCTACCACCCCAACTGGCGGGAGGTGCGCAACCAGACCAAGTTTGATCGGCTGATTCCCTTCGGCTATGCCCGCCCGCTGATCCGCGAGGTCACCGATGGCCACCTGCGCCAGCGCCAGCTGTCGCGCCAGAAGCTGCTGGCGATCGTGGTGCGGCTGCTGGATGCCACCGTCATTCGGATTGGCAACGATGAGTACCGCGAGCAAAACCAGTCCTTTGGCCTGACCACCCTACAACAGGAGCATGTGGAAGTGGGCTCGAGCACCATCAGCTTTCACTTCATTGGCAAAAGCGGCGTGGAGCACGAGATCGAGGTGAGCGATCGCCGCCTGGCCCGGGCGATCAAGCGCTGCCAGGAACTCCCCGGTCAGCAGCTGTTTCAGTACGTCGATGAGGACGGCGATCGCCGCGCCATCGACTCGGCCGATGTGAATGAGTACCTGCAAACCATCACTGGAGCAGAGTTTACCTCCAAAGACTTCCGCACCTGGGCCGGCACCGCCTGCGCTGCCGAAATTCTCAACGACCTGGGGGAACCCACCTCCGCCACCAACGCCCAGGCCAATATTCGTGAGGCGATCAAAGCGGCGGCGGCACACCTGGGCAACCGGGTGGCCACCTGCCGCAAGTTCTACGTTCACCCCACCGTGACCCAGGCCTACGCGGACGGCTGGCTGCTGGAGGTCTGGCGCGAGGCGGCCGAGGCCCCCAGCCAGCTGGATCTGACCGCCGAGGAGAAGGCCCTAATCGCGGTGCTGAGCCATCCCCAGGCCCAGCGGTAGCGCCATGGCGAAGGGGACTACCGCGCCAGTTTTTATCGTCGGGGCACCGCGATCGGGCACCACCCTGCTGGCCACCCTGCTGGCCAGCCACAGCCAGATCAGCTGCGGTCCAGAGACCCACTTTTTTCCGTACCTGGAGGCCAACTACCAGCACCTGGCGGCCGTGCTCAGGGATGGGGACTGGCCGAGCAAGGCGACCGAATTTGTGGGGGCGATCGCCGTCGAAGACCGCCCAGTCGCCGATCTGTTTGGCGTTTCGCCCCAGGCCATTCATGGCTACCTGGCCGCCCACAAACCCTCGCCCCAGGCCCTGCTCGAAAGCCTGACCGAGCCGCACAGGCTGGCCCTGGGTAAGCACCGCTGGGCCGAAAAGACCCCCAACCACATCCTGCACCTGGCCACCCTGCGGCGGCTGTACCCCACCGCCAGGGTGGTGCGGATTGTGCGCGACCCCCGCGACGTGGCCCTGTCGATGGCGACCAGGCTGCCCTGGACCAGCGATGTGCCCCTGCACAGCGCCTACCTGATCGAGCGGTGGTATCGCCAGAGCAAGGGGTTTTTTGAGCGCGATCGGCTGGCCTACACGCTGCGGTACGAAACCCTGATAGCCGAACCAACCGAGACCCTGCACCAGCTGTGCTGCTTTCTCCAGGTTCCCTTTGAGCCCGCCATGCTCCACACCGAAGCCGCCGCCCGCCACACCGCCCCCGCCCACGAACCCTGGAAAAATCAGGTCGCCCAGGGGCTGGATTCGTCCCGCTGTTTGGTCTGGCAGCGGCGACAGCCCGACGACTCCCTGCAAGCCATCAGCACCGTCTGCCGGGAGATGATTGCCGACTTTGGCTACCGCCCGCTTGCAGGTGACTTTGCACCGATTTTGGCCCACCACACCAGCGAACGCTTTGTGCGCGATCGCCATCAGGAAATAGATCAACTCCTGGCCCACAACCACCTTTTAGTTCCCTGCGATCCGCTTCAACTGTCTAGCGGTGAACAGGTGGTCTATTGCGATGTGCCGATTAGTGGCCACAACTATGGCAAGAGCCTGAGAAAATTCTGGCAATTCTGCCTAACGCTGGTAGCGCTGTGGCTCAAGGGGGTGGCGATCGCCTTTAGCGCCTTTGGCCCCAGCCCCGAAGCTGAAAAGAATCGGCTCGGCCAACTGGCGGCACACCTGCTGAAGCGCCTGGGTTCGCCCGCAGAACTGTTGGCTATGATAGGGCAGTCCAGCTCTCAACAGTAACCACCATGGCGGCACAGGCACAGATCGGCATCATCGGCGGCAGCGGTCTCTATCAAATGGAAGCCCTCACCGACATTGAAGAAGTTCGCGTAGATACCCCCTTTGGCGCTCCCTCCGATGCCATCATCCTGGGCACGCTGGATGGTACCCGCGTAGCGTTTTTGGCCCGCCACGGGCGCGGCCACACCCTGATACCCACCGAGCTGCCCTTTCGCGCCAACATCTACGCCATGAAGTCCCTCGGGGTGGAGTACCTGATCTCCGCCTCCGCCGTGGGCTCGCTCAAAGAAGCCGCCAAACCGCTGGATATGGTGGTGCCCGACCAGTTCATCGATCGCACCCGCAACCGGGTCAACACCTTCTTTGGCGAGGGGCTGGTGGGCCACATCACCTTTGGCGACCCAGTGTGTAACGCTCTGGCAAAGGTGCTGGCCGACGCGGTCGAAAGCCTGGAGCTGCCCGATGTGGACCTGCACCGGGGCGGTACCTACGTCTGCATGGAGGGGCCAGCCTTCTCGACTAAGGCCGAGTCGGAGCTGTACCGCAGCTGGGGGGCCACCATCATCGGCATGACCAACCTGCCCGAGGCCAAGCTGGCCCGCGAGGCCGAAATCGCCTACGCCACCCTGGCCCTGGTCACCGACTACGACTGCTGGCACCCCGACCACGACAGCGTCACCGTCGAGATGGTGATCGGCAACCTGCAAAAGAACGCCGTCAATGCCCAGCGGGTGATTCGCGAGGTGGTCAACCGCATTGCCGCCAATCCACCCGAGTCGGAGGCCCACTCGGCGCTGAAGTATGCCATCATTACGCCGTTGGATAAAGCGCCCCAGGCCACCCTCGACAAGCTCAACCTGTTGATTAAAAAGTATTTGCCTTAGCCTGTTGGTCAGGATAGTGCTGGCGGCCAATCAGAGGATTGCGGCTGCCGAAGCGGGCTGAATCGATTTGATTAAGCCCTGCGGTAGAACCTGATTGGTGCGAAACCGTTCATTCAATAGAGGGGCTTTTGGGAGTCCACGATTAGATTGAACGTACTGATTCGTACGATTTAATCGAGGTTATCCCCATGACTGATAAAGAGCATAAGTCCTACGCCGAGAAGAACGAAGAGCGCATTACCAACTTCGTCGAAAAGGTTAACGAAAAAGGTGAGCAGAAGAAAGAAGCCAAGAAGCAGGAATCCGAAGCCGAGGTGTATGAGTAAGGCCGGCCCTGCCCTCAGCGGTGACTGAGGCGATCGCCCAGTAACACCGAGGCCAGACGGGGTGCGTCACGACTCTACGTGGGGCACCCCGGTTGTTATTAGTACAGCAAGGCAGAAAAACGCCCGCCGCTCAGGAGGCTTGAAAACTGAGCCATTGACAATTTTTCACTTTGAATTTTTGATTTTGAACGTTGAACCGCGCATAGCTGTACTAAATACCGCCCCTGTGCCTAACTCACTACAATAAATAGGCTCCCCCAACGGTTAGACCTGCGCTGTGACGGCTGATTCGCGCCTCACCCCAGTTATCGACTACTTTGCCACCCGAAGCTGGCAGCCCCTGACCTTTCAGGCGCAAACCTGGGCGGCCTACCTGGCGGGCCACAGCGGGCTGGTGCAGGTGCCTACCGGGTCGGGCAAAACCTACGCCGCTGTCATGGGGCCAGTCGCCGAGATGATTGCCGCCCCCGCCGAGGGCCTGCAGCTGCTCTACATCACCCCCCTGCGCGCCCTGTCGCGGGACATTGAGCAGGCGATCAGAGCGCCGATTGAGACGATGGGCTGGAACCTCACCGTCGAGTCGCGCACGGGCGATACCAGTTCGTCGCGCAAGACCAGGCAGCTCAAACATATGCCGAATATCCTCATCACCACGCCGGAGTCGCTGGCGGTGATGCTGTCGTACCCAGACGGAGCCAAGCGGTTTGGCCACCTGCGGGCGGTGATTCTCGACGAGTGGCACGAGCTGATGAGCTCGAAGCGGGGTACCCAGGCGGAACTGTGTCTGGGATACCTGCGATCGCTGCAACCCCAGCTCCGCACCTGGGCCATCTCGGCCACCCTGGGCAATCTGGAGGAGGCCGCCCAGACCGCTGTGGGTCTGGGCATCAACCCAGTAATCATTCGTTCAAATCTAAAGCGCGAGACGGTGATCACCAGCATTCGCCCCGACTCGGTGGACACCTTTCCCTGGGCGGGGCACCTGGGCCTGCGCATGTTTGAAACCCTGGTGGAGGCGCTGGACCTGGAAAAGTCCACCCTGATCTTTACCAACACCCGCAACCAGGCCGAGCGCTGGTACCAGGCGCTGAGCTTTGCCCTGCCCGAGGCGGCCGAGAAAATTGCCCTGCACCACGGCTCGATCGATGTCAAAGAGCGGGAGGCGATCGAGGCGGGGGTGAAGTCGGGCGACATCCGGTGGGTGGTCTGCACCTCATCGCTGGACCTGGGCGTCGATTTTCAGCCGGTGGAGCGGGTGGTGCAGATCGGCAGCGCCAAGAACCTGGCCCGCCTGCTCCAGCGGGCCGGCCGCAGCGCCCATATTCCGGAGGGCACCTCGGAGGTGTTTTTTCTGCCCACCAACGCCCTGGAGCTGCTAGAGATCTCTGCTTTTCGCCGGGGGCTGGCCCTGGGCGATATGGAAACCCGCCGTCCCCAGCAGAAGCCCTACGACGTGCTGGTGCAGCACCTGGTCACCCTGGCCTGCGGCGATGGATTTGAGCCAGCATCCACCTTAGAGAAACTCCGCCAGACCGTGGCCTACGCTGACCTCACCGAGGCCGAGTACCAGTGGATTTTGGACTTTATTGAAACCGGCGGGCGGTGCCTGGGGGCCTATCCCCGCTACAAAAAGGTGGTGCGCGAAGACGGACTGTGCAAGGTCAGCGACACCAAACTGGCCCGCATTCACCGCATGGGTATTGGCACCATCACCTCCAACACCCCAGTCAAAATTGTCTACACCAACCGCAAAGCGATCGGCACCGTCGAAGAAGCCTTGGTGTCGCGGCTAAAGAAAGGGGACGTGTTCTTCTTCGCCGGACGACAGCTGGAATACTTTCAGATGAAGGACATGGTGCTGTACGTCAAAGGCACCCGGCGCAAGTCCACAGTGACCCCCAGCTGGGGCGGCGGACAGCTGGCCATTTCCGACACCCTCAGCCACCACCTGCGCCAGGAGGTGGAGTGGGTGCGATCGCTGCTCAAGGATGCCAACGGTATGGCTTTCCCCCAGTCGGCAGAATTTACTGCTGACGAGACCCTACCCTCCCAGGCTCTCGCGGTAGCCGCTTCCTCCATTACCCCCCTTATCAAGGGGGGGAGGGGGGATCGCGCCAACGCAGAAATTCTCACCATCGCGCCCATTCTGGCAGCCCAGCAGCGGCTCTCTACCCTGCCCAGCGCCGACGAGCTACTGGTGGAAAGCTGCAAAACCCGCGAGGGCCAGCACCTCTACGTGTTTCCCTTCGAGGGACGCTTCGTCCACGAAGGCCTGGGCTTTCTCTGGGGCTACCGCTTCGCCAGGCAAAAGACGGCCACCTTCACCATTTCGGTCAACGACTACGGCTTTGAAATTCTCGGTCCTAAGGGGTACCCCTACCGGGATCTGTTCTCCAGCGATTTCTTTAGCCTGGAGAATCTGGCCGACGACATCCGCGCCAGCCTCAATATTTCAGAACTGACCCAGCGTAAGTTTCGCGGCGTGGCCCAGGTGGCGGGGCTGGTGTTCAAGGGCTATCCGGGTTCGCGCAAAACCTCTAGTCAGCTCCAGATCAGCACGTCGCTGCTCTATGATGTCTTCACCAAGTACGAACCCGACAATCTGCTGTTGAGGCAGGCCGAGCGCGAGGTGCTGCAAGACCAGCTCGAAACCCACCGCCTGACTCAAACCCTGAGCCGGCTGGACCAGCGATCTGTGGTCTGGAAAGACACTAAGCGCCCCTCCCCACTGGCGTTTCCGCTGCTGGTGGAGCGGCTCAACTCGCGCCTGTCAAATGAAACTCTACTCGAGCGCATTCAACGGATGAAGGAACAGTGGGACAAGCGGTAGTAGTCTGCTGACGACCAACATCCAGGGCCGTTCATCGGTGTGGATGTTGAAGTAGATGCCGTCGGCCCAGGTGTAGCCGTAGTGTGGTGGCCGTGGCGTGTAGCCATAGCGGCCAGCAAATTGGTCATGACTAACGGTTCTGACGATGGCTATGATGACAGCCTTTGGGGCATTACGGAGGTCCTCTCCTGCAAATGACATCGCCGGGGAAAGTCTGCTGAAGACCTTCCCCGGCGATCGCTCTCATTAAACAGACATCAGGCCATCTAAAGCCTAGGGATCGGTGCGCAGTTCCTGAGGCTGCAAAAATGCGATCATCTCGTCTACTCCGCGCTGAATGCGACGGGTCACGGTCATGGGGCTGACACCGATCTTCTCGGCCACCTCTTTGCGCGATAGGCCTTTGAAAAAGACGAACTCAATGGCGGTGCGGGTTTTAGCTTCCAGCTGATTCAGGGCTCGCTGGATCTGCTGGCGGTCCTCTTCTAGGGCCTGCATGAGTTGGTAGTGGGTGTCGGGCAGCGTTTCACCCAGGGTGATGTTGGAGTCTACCTGTTGGCACACGGTGGCATCGAGGCTCAGGGGTAGACGGTTCTTGTGGGCCATCTTGACTTCCCGCCACTCTTTAACCGAGACTTCGAGGGCATCGGCCATCTCATGGTCGCTAGGATTCCGCCCCAGGGTGCGCATCAGTTCCAGCTGTAGTTTTTGGGATTCTTTTTGCAGATCTTGCCAGCGGCGGGGAATTTTAACTGTAGTGCCGCGATCGCGCAGGAAGTGCAGCATCTCGCCACGAATGTAGGGAACGGCGAAGGAGCTAAAAGCACAGCCCTGACCAGGGTTAAAGCGTTCGATAGCGCGAATGAGACCAATGTAACCGATTTGTTCCAAATCTTCGTAGGGTTCAGAGCACTGGTGACTGACCCGGTGAGCAATTTTTCGAACCAGGCCCGCGTTGAGTTGCACCAGTCTGTTACGCAACTGTACCGAGGGAGACTGCTTGTACTGCATCAGCAGTTCCATGCCACGAGAGCGAATTGTCGAAGTTTGGGTAGCCATATCTGCGGATGTCCTTACGAGAGCGGGTTCGCTGGGAACTGTCCTTATTCTCGGGAGAGACACCGGCATTCACCATCGTTGATCTACGGTACTCTAGCGAAGGTCGAGCGCCGATCTCCGTAGTTCTACGGGAGAGCGGCAGGGGGAGCAACGCAAAACCTGTCGCCTAGAAGCCAGGGGCTATCGGCTTAGGGTTCCCAACGACAACTCCCAGGGCACGGCCCAAAAGCCCAAACGTGAAGCATGGAGCTGTAGTCTAGCGGCTTCAAAACCGGGCTAAGCTAGCAGGAGGCATGCCTAAGTTGCATTGCTTAATATTTCTCTGGCTAGGTTAATGGTTCTCAAAGCAGTTTTACTGGACTTTAACGGCGTTATCATTGACGACGAAGGCATCCACGGGCGTTTGATTGAGGAATTGCTCTTAGAAGAAAACCTGCGTCCCAACTCTCAGGACCTGACTGAGTGTTGCCTGGGTCGATCTGATGCCGCCTGTCTCAGGGATTTACTTGCGCGTCAGGGGCGAGTAATCTCTGAGGACTATTTGGCAAAACTGCTCGACCGCAAGGCGGCCCGCTACCAGGCGGTCCTCCAGGGCTTAGATCCCTTACCCCTGTATCCCGGCCTGGACGACCTGATTTACCACATCCGGACGGCGCAGCTTAAACTGGCCATCGTGTCTGGAGCCCGCCGCCGCGAAATTGAAACCGTTCTGTCCCTCGTTCCCTGGGGCGACTACGTAGGCCTAATTGTCTCAGCCGATGAGGTCGCCCCAGGAGTGAGCAAACCCGCCCCCGATGGCTACCGCCTCGCCGTGGAACAACTCAACCAGCAGTTTGCCGATCTGGCCCTCAGCCCGGCCGATTGTCTGGCCATTGAAGATTCATTTGCCGGGATTGAAGCCGCTAAGCGGGCTGCCGTACCCGTGCTGGGCGTTGCCCACGCCTACCCCTACCAGTTGATTCACCGCCGAGCGACCTGGGCCATTGACCACCTCTACGAGTTCAGCCTGGATTGGCTTACCCCCTACTATGGCGCGGTCAGCCCTACGGCCAGCGGCCAGTCAAAGTGACGCCAGTTTTTCCAGATAAGGCTTGGCCAGGTAGTAACTGGCGATAGATTTGGCGTCCACCGCTTCCCCTGCCAGAATCGCTTTTTCTAGCTGAAGAGGGGTAAACAGGACCACTTCAATGTCTTCGTCGGCATCGGTGTCGGGGGGCGTTTCAATTGGTTCAAGGTCAGTGGCCAGAAAGGCGTAAATAATTTCGTCGGAGTAGCCGGGGGCCAGGGGGAAGTTACCGATGGGCAGCCAGGTTTGGGCGCTGTAACCAATCTCCTCCTGAATTTCTCGGCGAATGGTGTCGCCAGCCGCCTCGTTGACCTCGATGGTGCCGGCGGGAAACTCCAGCAGTCGCCCCATGACGGCAAAACGATACTGGCGCACCATGACCAGTTCGCCCCTGGCGGTGACGGGTACAGCCAGGGCTCCCCCGGGATGACGAATACATTCCCAGTCGCCTTCGGCCCGGTTGGGCAACCGCAGTCGGTTGACCTCAAAGTTAAATTTGCGCCCTTCATAGAACAATCGCTGCTTTAGCAGTTGAGGAGGTTCTTGACCAAGCGGCATAGGTAGAGGCTCAGAAAGGGTACCGGTGATCACCCCATTGTAGGAGCTTGGACCCCTTAATTGAAAGGCAGTGGAATAGCCCCTAAATGCGTTACCCCTGCCGGGTCTACCCGCTCACAGAGCTGTTTGACCAACTCACCACTGACAGGATCCCGCCAGTTGGGCGCTATTTCCGCCAGGGGAATGAGGACAAAGGCACGGTCCCGCATGCGGGGGTGGGGAATGTGCAGGTTGGGTTCAGTTAGACAGACCTGGCCATAGAAAATAAGGTCAAGATCGAGGGTGCGAGGCCCCCAGCGCTGACGGCGCACGCGACCAAAGCGCTGTTCGATGTCTAACAGTTGAGCGAGTAAATGCTGGGGCGACAGGGTGGTTTTGACAATGGCACAGGCATTCAAAATGTCGGGCTGGGGTGGACCAATAGCAACGGTTTGGTAAACGCTGGACTGGGCTAAGAGTTCGATTGTTGGGGGGGTATGGAGGGCGGCCAAGGCCGCCTGCAGAATGTGCTGCGAATTGCCCAGGTTGCTGCCCAGGGCGATCGCGCAAGATACCGCAGCCATGCTAACTCAGATGCGCCCGCAGGCGGGCTACCAACTGGGGTGCGGCCAATACGCCTTCGATTCGATCCACAGGTTTTCCGGCCTTGAACAAAACCAGGGTCGGCAGAGCCGCAATTTGGTGCTGAGAGGCAATTTGAGGGTACTTATCGGTGTCAATTTTGACGATTTTGAGCTGGCCTTTTAGCTCGTTATTGACCTCGGCAAGAATGCCCGCCATCATCTGGCAGGGGCCGCACCAGGTGGCGTAGAAATCGACTAGAACAGGAGTTTTCGCTTCAGCTAAAAGATCTGCAAAGCTTTGAAATTGTTGTTTGACGGCCATTAAAAGCTCCTTGGGTCAAGGCAGCCCCAGCAGGGCCTGTAGCTCCAGCATAAACTATGGACTCGGCCTCTCTAAGGTGGGCTGGGCGGCTTGCCTGGATGACACGCCCTAAGGAACCATCTGGCGCAAAAACCCATCGAGGGCTGTCGCCACCTTTTCGGCCCAGTCCTCCTGGGCATAGTGGCCCACCTGCTCCAGGGTTTGCAGCTCACCGTTGGCCAATTTTTGGACTGCGGCTTCGGCCAGGCTGACCGGCAGCCAGGGGTCACTCAGGCCCCAGAGCGCCAGCGTAGGATGGTCCCAGCCCGGCAGACCAGCAGCGATGCTCTGCCTCACCTCCTCGATGGCAAGGCGGCGTACCGTTGTCATCAATGCCCGACCGACATCTGAACTTTTGAGGAAAGGCCGTCGATAGACATCTAAATCCGCATCGTCGATCTGGTAAGGGCCGCCCCCTTCCAGGGTGCGATCGACCAGCAGCGGGTCCTGAGTGATCATGTCTCCGGCCAGGGGCAAGCCCATTTGACGGATCTTCCAGGGCAGCTTGGCCTCTGGCCCAATGGGAGCGTTGATCATCACCAGGCGATCGACCCGCTCCGGGTGCTGTAGGGCGTACTGGATGCCGGCCGACCCCAGAAAGCCCTGGGCCACCAGGTGTACCCGGGACAGGCCCAGGGCATCGAGGAAGGCTCCCAGGGCGTTGACAAACGCCTCGGGGGTGTAGGCAAAGTCGCGGCGATCGGGCTTGTCAGAAAAACCGTGGCCGATCCAGTCGGGGGAGATGGTGCGAAACCCCTGCTGCGCCAGCGTGGGCATGACCTCGCGCCAGCTGTAGCTCTGAGACACCAGGCCGTGCAGCAGGAGCACGGGCAGCCGATTTGCATTGGCCATTGGTTCGTGTTCCCGGTAGAACCAGGTCAACCCATCAACCGTTACGGTGTGCTCGGCGATCGCGGCATTCTGCCCCATAGCTTTACCTCCTTCAGGCCCATCAGCTTACCGCTCCAGCGAAGGGGAAGGCAAGGGTCTTACAAGCGGTCAATCGTTAGGGCAGCAGTGGCGTAGTTTTATCAGTTCCGCGGCGATCGCGTTCCCTTGGCCCCCCGGTCTGGACGACGAACTCGCTCACTATCGCTACAGTAATGAAGGAAATGAAGGAGCAATCTCCCAGGTCAGACCCTGCCCGCCTGGGCATTCACCGCCAAAGGACGCACCCCCCGACTGTGATGAACTGGCAAGAGGTATCGGGCAACTGGATTTTAGTGCCCCCTAACCCAAGGGCGATCGTACATTTTTTAGGTGGGGCTTTTGTGGCCGCGGCCCCCAATGTCACCTACCAGTGGCTCCTCGAAAACCTGGCTCGGCAGGGGTTTGCGATCGTAGCCACCCCGTTTATCAACACCTTTGATCACAGCGTTATTGCCCAGGAAGTGCTGATTACCTTTGACCAGGCAATGCGCTATCTGGAGAAGCGCGTGCTGGGTAACGGTAGCAACTTGCCGATCTATGGTTTGGGTCACAGCATGGGCTGCAAGGTCCATCTATTGATCAACTGCCTCTGGGAGGTGGAGCGGGCTGGCAATATCTATATGAGTTTCAACAACTATCCGGCCCGGCGATCGATTCCGTTTTTGGAGCAGGCGGTGCAGTTCAATCCCGCGTTTAATGTTGAGTTTACCCCCGACCCAGAGACCACCCTGGGCCTGGTGCGCGATCGCTATCCCGTGCCCCATAACCTGCTGATCAAGTTTCGCAGCGACAACCTCGATCAAACCCGTCCTCTATCAGAGGTGCTGATCCGGCGCTTTGCCGAGTGCACCACCGTTCAGTTGCTGCCAGGGTCCCATACCACCCCCATCGCCCAGGAGTTTGGCTGGCAGCCGGGTACGTCGTTTAGTCCCCTCGATGCTCTGGGGCAGTTTGTCCAGCAAGAATTTTATCGTGACCTGAATCGGCTGCGTCGCAACCTGCTGGCCTGGCTGAACCCTTCCCAGTTTTAAGGGCTGTGTTCAATTTCCTCCAATAGGGAAAATATCAAAGATCTTAGCCCTTAGCCTATGGCTTGAGTCGCCCATAGCAACCCTGGCGCTAACGTTTGTTGGGCCCAAAATTGACGACATGCCCAAAGCCCGGGGCGAAAGCAAAAATAGATTTAAAACTCTTTGATTGAAAGCTTTTGCCGGGGTGGGCTTCGGCCTATGATGCAAAGGTGAGCGATCTAGCCCTAGCCTGTTTTGACCTACCAGCACACCAGCCAGATTGAAACTCAAACTGACCCTGCGGCCCTCAAGTCAGTCCTGGCGTGGTTCGATCAGTTTCAGGCTGCTCCAATTCCGCACAATATCTGGTTGCAATGCCAACTCGCCCTGATCGAAGGTTTTACCAACGCTGTACGCCATGCCCACACTGGGCTCCCGCTCGATACCCCAGTTCGCATTGAAGTAGCCATCAGCGATCGCACCATCGACATCCGCATTTGGGATCAGGGCCCCGGCTTTGATTTGGCCTCGGTGCTGCGCCAGCGAATTACCGCCAACAATACAGACTCCGAGGGAGGGCGAGGGCTTAAAATTATGTATTTGGTAGCCGATCGCTTGACCTACGAACCAGCCCTTGAGTCAGGCCATTGTCTCCACCTGCACAAGGCCTTTGCCCTGTAGGTAGAGCGTTGCGCGATCGTTGAGGGCTTTATCTATGGCGACATTCAAGCTATGGCACTCGATTTTTTATCTCCCCAGATGACGGGATGGCTGATTGGTATCTTGCTCAACACAGCCCTGCTGCTGCTGGCCTGGGGGCTGCCCAAAAAGCTGCTCACACCAGCGGGTTATTTCCACGCCTGGGTCTTGGGAGTGATCATTTGGGGTTGTATGGGCTGGCCAGGCTACCTGGTCGTCATGGCTTACTTTATAGCCGGGTCGGCCGTCACCCGCCTGGGGCGGCGGCGCAAAGAAGCTGCTGGTATTGCCGAAGGGCGTTCGGGGGTAAGGGGGCCCGAAAATGTCTGGGGTTCGGCCCTGGCTGCGGCCCTCTGCGCGATCGCGATCGCCCTGGTCAGCGCCTTTGCCCCGCCCGCGCGCCAGCAACTATGGCTGCCGCTGCTGGCCCTGGCCTACGTCAGCAGCCTCAGCACCAAACTCTCGGACACCACCGCCAGTGAAGTAGGCAAAGCCTACGGGCGGCATACCTTTTTGATCACCTCGCTTAAACCCGTGCCTGCCGGTACCGAGGGAGCCGTTAGCCTGGAGGGCACGCTGGCAGGCGTGGTCGGATCCCTGGTTATCGCGCTGGTGGGCTGGGGGGTAGGCTTGATCGGCCCCTGGGCGATAGTCCTTTGCCTGGGAGCGGCTTTTCTGGCCACCACCCTCGAAAGCCTGATTGGCGCCACCCTCCAACACCGATTCGCCTGGCTGACCAATGAGGTGGTCAACGGCATTAACACGGCAACTGGCGCAGTCCTGGCCCTGCTACTGGGTTTGGTTTTGCTGTGAGATAGAAAAGCCAAACTACAGCTGTGGTTTTACCGGAGTTCCGTAGGTTTACGGATGGTTTGGCTAGGGTTTTACCGAGAGCATTGGGTCAGATAGTGCTGCCAGCGCTAGCTTTGGCAAAATCCGGAAAGTTTTAGGGAATTTTACAAAATCCTCATACATCTCCGGCAGGCCAGGACAAAATCTCCGTGAATTCTCGCAACACTCAGTTCAGTGGGTCCCCTGTCGATGGTCTGGATGCACCTCGGCCTTAATAGATTTAAGCTTCGCTGATGGCCGTAGGTTGCTGCCTGCCGTGGTCAACGCAAGCCCGGGTCATCTTGTTGTTTAGGGAGCGTCTACCCTCAGGCTGAGCTCACCGAATCCTGGGGTTACAACGATACATCTCATGCAAACTCCGTTCGGACATACCGTTCGTTCTCGCCATTCAGCCCTCGCTCTGGGGACGCTATCGTTGACAGCTATTGTTGTTTTTCAGGCCTTCGGGGTAGAGTCGGTCGCCAGCGCCAAGAGCCGGGACGAGTTCCCAGGCCGACGTCAGGGCGGCGGTACCCACTGGGTCACACCCAGTCCGGCCAGGGTAGAGTAGGCTGGCCGGAACGCCTTCCATGCCTGGAGCTATAATCCCGCGCCAGTGAAGCATTATATAAAGTATCCTGCGGTGGCGGCGGACTCTAACCTGAGTCTGCCGCCACCGGTGTTTAGGCCGGGGAGAGAACGTTGATGGGATCGACAGGCAATAGATAGACCTGTTTACCAATAAGAAAGCTATAACACTGGCAAAAGGATCGTCGATCTGGGCATGCTTGACACCAGTTCTGCTCCCCTGGCGTCTTGACTAAGGACAGGGAAGCCCTGGTGTGTTACCTGAGCCATTCTCCGTCGTTAGTTTCTGTCTTTACAAAGGCCCAGCAATTGTGAAAGGGACGATCCACAGAATCAGCCATCGGCTGCGCCGAGACGTCGTACCTCAGACGCTGCAATGGTGGGGACGCACCCCGCTCAACAGCGGCGGCAAGATAGTGCTGTTGGCTAGTATCCTGGCCAGCACCCTGGTGACGGGGGTAAAGCTGCTCAACGTTCTAGAACCAGCGGAACTGTTTCTATTTGATCAACTGGTGCGGTTTCTCCCGAGTGAAGAGCTCGACCCGCGGATGACCATTGTGGGGATTACCGAGGCCGATATTCGCCAGTATGGCTGGCCTCTCAGCGATGCCCTGCTGGCTGAAGTGATTCAGACCCTTCAGGCCCAAAACCCCAGGGTGGTTGGCCTGGACCTCTACCGAAGCACCCTGCGCCCGCCGGGCTCGGCTGCCCTGATTGACGCCCTAGCTGCCCCCAATCTGATCGCCATCATGAATGTGGGCAGTTCCCAGGGCCAGGGTGAAGTGCCGCCGCCACCCACCGTTGAGCCAGAGCGGGTAGGGTTCAACGATTTTCCCACCGACTCCGACGGCGTGATCCGCCGCAACCTGATCTTCGTGCGCAGTCCTGAGGGTGGCTACTACTCCTTTGCCCTGCGCGTGATCATGGCCTTTCAGGGTTATGCTGCTGGGGCTCTGAAGGCGGAGGCCAATCACCTGATTTTGGGCGATCGCGCCATTCGAGTCCTCTCTTCCCAGGATGGTGGCTATCAAAACGTTGACAGCAGTGGCTACCAAATCCTGTTGCGCTACCACACCGACCACCTGCCAGCCCGCCACCTTTCCATCAGTCAGGTGTTAAGTCAGCAGTTTGAACCCGACTGGATCGAGGGCAACATCGTCCTGATTGGCACGACGGCCGCCAGCCTTAAGGATCGCTTTTTTACCCCGTTTAGCTTCAACCAGGACACAGAGTTGACCATGCCTGGGGTCGTCATCCACGGGCAAATGATTCGCCAACTGCTTGACATCATTACCGATCGGCCCGCCCAGTACCGGTTTCTGCCCCCCTGGAGCGAATGGCTGTGGCTATGGGGCTGGTGTTTGGCCGCCGGTAGCCTGGTCTGGTTCGCCCGGGGGCCCAGCGGTTTGCTGCTGTCGGGCGGTCTGCTGCTGGGAGCCTTGGGCGGCAGCGGTTGGCTGGGAATCAATGAGCTGGTGTGGCTTCCCCTAGCGGAACCGGCTACCGGCATAGTGGCGACTACCGCCGTGGTGCTGGCCTACAAGCTGCTCTACCGTACCACCCACGACGCTTTGACCGGCCTGCCTAACCGAGAGGCTTTTATCGGCACAATTCAGCATGCCCTGCACTACCGTCAAAATCCTGAACTGCCAGTGATTGTGGCCTTTATGGGTATTGATCGCTTTAAGGTAATTAACGAAAGTCTGGGGCACCAGGTGGGCGACGAAGTGCTGCAGATCATGACCCAGCGCCTGGTGCAGCACATGCCCCCCGAAGCCCAGGTGGCGAGGGTGGGCGGCGATGAATTTGCGCTGCTGCTCACCCATCTGCCCGGTGCTGCCGCTGGAGAGGTGATGGATCGGTTGCAGTACGCCCTCTCTGAACCGCTCCATCTACACGGCCAAAAGCTGCCCAGCACCCTCAGCATTGGCGTAGCCATCAGTCAACCGGGGCTGGCCTACAAACCCGCCAATCTCCTGCGGGATGCCCACACGGCCATGTACCGGGCTAAAGCCCTGGGCAAGTCACGCTTTGAGGTGTTTGCCCAGGGCATGCTCACCGAAGCCGTCAACCGACTACAGCTCGAAAGCGACCTGATCAACGCCCTCGACAACCAAGAGTTTCTGCTCTACTACCAGCCCATTGTCAATCTCAAAACTGGAGCCTTAGCTGGGTTTGAAGCCCTGGTTCGGTGGCATCAGAAAGACCGTGGCTTTGTGCTGCCCAGTGCCTTTATTCCGGCAGCAGAGGAAACTGGGTTAATTATGGCCCTGGGTCAGTGGATCTTTCAGGAGGCCTGTCGACAGTTGCGCCACTGGCACCTGCTGTTTCCGCACCATCGCCATCTGACCATGAGCATAAACCTCTCCAACCGCCAGTTTGGCCAGGCCGATCTGGTCAGTCAGATCGAGGCTGCCCTGCAGGAAACCCAGGTGGATGGTCGCTGCATCCGCCTGGAGATCACCGAAAGCATGGTGATGGGAGACGTCGATGCCGCGATCGACCTGATGCTCAAACTCAAGGCCCTGGACCTCAAGTTAGCCATCGACGACTTTGGCACCGGGTACTCCTCCCTCAGCTACCTGCACCGCTTTCCGATGGATACCCTAAAAGTTGACAAGTCCTTTGTGGGTCGGTTGGAGAAGAGTAATGAAGACCGGGCCATTATCAACACCATTTTGACCCTGGGCCAAAAGCTGGGTATGGACGTGGTCGCCGAGGGGGTCGAGACAGCTACCCAGATGGTTATTCTGCAGCAGGAAGGCTGCGACTACGGGCAGGGCTACTTTTTCGCTAAGCCCCTGCCCGCCGCCGATGCCCTGGACCTGCTCCGGCAGCACCAGCCTATCGAGTGTCCATAGCATGCTGGAAGCGTTGGAGCTGGGCGATCGCAGCCTGTCGGCCATAGCCTGATTATTCCTGGCCCTCCCGGGTTCCCGTTAGGCAGGGCTGTGTTAGGAATTTGGCACAATCGTTATTTTTGCCCATTAACTTCCATTCTCAACTGGTCTACAATGATCCCAATAGCAAACATAATATTTTCTCATTACCCTCAAACGTTACAGTCGAACGCTACAGTTTTCCGTGGGTGCTCCTGAGAGGGGATCCCAGACGGTTAGTCAAGCTCCTTTTATATAACCAATGTTAATGTCTGTTGGCGAAGCCACGTTTAGAACAGTCGTACTTGAGTCTGAGCTGCCTGTTCTCGTCCATTTTTGGGCTCCCTGGTGCGGGCTCTGTAAGCTAATTACCCCAGTTTTGCAAAGTTTTCAGGCCGAATGGGACGACCAGGTGCGGCTGGTCGATGTCAATGCTGACGAAAATCTGCGGTTGGCCAATACCTACCGGCTTTCCAATTTGCCCACGCTGCTGCTGTTTGACCAGGGCGAGGTCTCCCGGCGGCTGGAGTCATTTCGCGGTAAGGACGACCTGCGCCTGACGCTGGACGGGTTCATGCGCAGTCGGGAGCTCATCTACGACCTTCCCCGGCTGGTCCGTATTTATCCCTAGCCCTGAATCCCCTAGTTCTGAACCAGGTACGCCTCCAGCAGTAGGTCGTCCCCCAGGGTGCGCCAGGTGGTGCGCTCCAGGGTGAGTGCCTGCCCCATGTGCCGAATTCCCAGGTCCCCCACGGGTCCGGGGGCGGCGTCGCCCCCCACCAGCTTGGGCGCGACAAAGGCCCATAGCTTGTCGATAACACCATCTGCGATGGCTTGGGCGGAGAGCCGTCCGCCGCACTCCCACAGCACGGCGGCACAGCCCCGTTGATACAGCGCCTCGGTGACCAGGCGGGGGTTCAAGGCCGGAAGGGTCACCACCTCTACTCCCTGGGCGACCAGCCGCTCTTGCCTGGCTGGGTCGGCTGCGGTGGCGGTAAACACCACCGTTGGCGCCACCTCTACGGACCATAGATGGGCCTGGGCAGGCAATTCGAGTTCGCGGCTCATCACCACCCGGAGCGGGTTGTGGGCACTTTGCCCGTGGCTGGTCAGCTGAGGGTTGTCGCGGCGGACCGTATTGCCCCCTACCACTACCGCATCACAGGTTGAGCGCAGCTGATGAACGGCGGCTCGGGCCATCGGTCCAGTTACCCAGGCGCTGTGACCGCCCGTGGCCGCAATTTTGCCGTCCAGGGTCATGGCATATTTCAGCAGCCCCAGGGGGCGCTGGCGGGTGACCCGCTGAATAAACGCTTCATTGAGGCGCTGGCAGGCGGCTGCTTCTACCCCGACTTCAACCTCGATACCGGCCTGCTGCAGGCGCTGAATACCCGTGCCAGACACCCTGGGGTCTGGATCGACCATGCCGACCACCACCCGACGCACCCCCGCTTTGATCACGGCCTCGGTACAGGGGGGCGTGCGACCGGTGTGGTTGCAGGGCTCCAGGTTGACGAAGAGGGTGGAGTCTCTGGCCCGATCGCCCGCCTGAGCCAGGGCAAACACCTCGGCGTGGGGGTGTCCAGCCCCTGGGTGGAACCCTTCCCCCACCACCAGCCCCTGGTTCAGCACAACGCACCCGACCATTGGGTTAGGGGCGGTTTGGCCGGCGGCCCGGCGCGCCAGTTCCAGACAGCGCCGCATCCAGCGAGCCTGATCGGCCTGGGGAGACCTATCCTGGGCAAAATCGGGGGCGTGGGAAAAAATGGGCAAGTCAGTCAAGGCATTCTCCTGGGTTGGCGCAGCGGTAGATAGGGGGGATGGGCCGGTGCCTACCCCTGGGCTCTCTCGGACTCCGATGCAGCCATGGGGTAGGGTAAACTAGGCCTATCCACTAGATGAGTGTGAGCGAGTGAGTGTAATTCCTCCTGTCGATCTTACGGAGCAGTTTCGGACCATTCAATCTGACGTCAATGCTGCCGTAGCAGAGGTGCTAGCTTCTGGACAGTACATCAACGGCCCCATCGTCGGCACCTTTGCCCAGGCCTTTGGTAACTACGTCGGCACCGAGCACTGCATTGTGTGTAATTCTGGCACTGACGCTCTGTATCTGGCGCTGCGATCGCTAAATATTGGCCCCGGAGACGAAGTCATTACCTCGCCGTTTACCTTTATTGCCACGGCAGAGGCCATCAGTGCGGTAGGGGCAACGCCAGTCTTTGTCGATATTGATCCCAGCACATTCAATTTAGATGTGGCCAAGATTGAGGCTGCCATCGGCGATCGCACCCGAGCGATCATGCCCGTGCACCTGTTTGGTCGGCCCGTGGATATGGGGCCGGTGATGGATCTGGCTACACGCTACGACCTGAAGGTGATCGAAGACTGCGCCCAGGCTACCGGTGCCGAGTGGATGGGGCAGCAGGTCGGCTGCATCGGCCATGTGGGCTGCTTTAGCTTCTTTCCGACCAAAAACCTGGGGGGCTGTGGCGACGGCGGGGCCCTGACTACCGAGGATGAAAATCTTGCTGCCACCGCCCGGATGCTGGGAGAGCACGGCAGCCGGGTCAAGTATCACCACGAGGCGATCGGGGTAAACAGCCGCCTAGACTCCGTTCAAGCGGCCATTCTAGCCATCAAGCTGCGTCACCTCGACACCTGGAACCAGCAGCGCAGGGCCGTCGCCGAGCGCTACCATAGCCTGCTGGAGCCCATTGACGAAATCGTTTGCCCACAGCCAGTGACCTTCGGGCGCTCGGTCTGGAACCAGTACACCCTGAGGCTGCCCCAGGCCACCGCCGCAGGACAGGAGCGCAATCAGGTGCAGCAGCTCCTGCGCGAGGCCGGGGTGATCTGCATGGTCTACTACCCCGTACCGCTCCATTTGCAGCCGGTCTACAGCCACCTCGGCTATAAACCCGGTGACCTGCCCGAGGCCGAAACTGCGGCCCACCAGGTGCTGTCGCTACCCATGTTTCCCGAGCTGGGAGAAGCCGCCCAAACCCAAGTTGTTCAAACCCTGAAGGACACCCTGGCCCAGGTGGGCTTCAAGGCGACTCAATACTGCTGATCCCCAAGCTGGGCCAATCCAGCCTCAGTCCGGCGGGGCGCCAGCCCCTAGCCCCTGGCGTTGGAACGTTGGGACAGACTCGTCAAGGTTGTTTGTAGTTTTCTATACTATTATTAAAGGTGAATTAACCCAACTCAGGGGTTTTCGATCCTCGTTGGCCGCAACAGCTGTTGTTGGCGTCAGTGGGTCCGCGATCGACCCCGTCAATTTGGGCCGCACCGTACAGAGACGTAACTGTGACGTAGGGGGCAAGTAGGCGCAGTGGCAGCGACAGATCCAGCTTTATTGGGCACCTACGATGCAGGGGCGATCGCCCGCTACTTCCGCTGGCGATTGATCACCCTGGGCTGGCGGGTCTTGCAGATTTCCTGGTGGCTGGGCACCTTTGTGCTGGGCCTCCAGACGGACCGCTGGCTGAAGCAGGAAGCTCAAAACCGTCCGCGCCGCGCCGCCCAGCTGCGGCAGGTGCTCACCAATTTGGGCCCCACCTTTATTAAAGTCGGCCAGGCCCTTTCCACTCGGCCCGACCTGGTGCGGCAGGATTTTCTCGACGAGCTGACCAAGCTCCAGGACCAGCTGCCGCCTTTTCCAACCGCCGAGGCGATGGCCATTGTTGAGGCGGAGCTGGACTACAGTCCCCAGGAAATTTTCAGCCAGCTCTCGCCGCTGCCGGTAGCGGCGGCAAGCTTGGGGCAGGTGTATCGGGGGCGGCTGTTTTCCGGCGAAGAGGTGGCTGTGAAGGTGCAGCGACCGAATCTGCGTCCGGTCCTGTGCCGCGATCTCTACCTGATGCGCTGGGCCGCCAGCTGGCTGGGCCGGTTTTTGCCCCTCAACCTGGGGCACGACCTGACCCTGATCGTCGATGAGTTTGGCACCAAGCTGTTTGAGGAGATCGACTACCTCAATGAGGGCCGCAATGCGGAGCGGTTTGCCGCCAACTTTAAGGAGGATCCCACCGTCAAAGTGCCGATCATCTACTGGCCCTACTGTAGTCAGCGGGTGCTCACCCTGGAGTGGATTGACGGCTGTAAGCTCACCGACACCGCAGCGCTGCAGCGAGACAATCTGGACCCCAATCGTCTAATTGAAATTGGCGTTACGGCAGGGCTGCGCCAACTGCTGGAGTTTGGCTTCTTCCACGCCGACCCCCACCCGGGCAACCTGTTTGCGATGGCCGATGGCCGGATGGCCTACATCGACTTCGGCATGATGGATCAGCTCGATCAGATTACCAAGGAAACCCTGGTCGATGCTGTCGTGCACCTGATCAACCAGGACTTTGAGAGTCTGGGGCAGGATTTTGTCAAACTGGGCTTTTTAACTCCCGAAACCGACCTCGGCCCCATTGTGCCGGCCCTCAATCGAGTACTGGGCGATGCCCTGGGCTCCAGGGTCAGCGACTTTAACTTTAAAACGGTTACTGATCAGTTTTCGGAGCTGATGTACGAGTATCCGTTTCGGGTACCGGCTAAGTTTGCCCTGATCATTCGCTCCCTGGTGACCCAGGAGGGCCTGGCCTTGAGCCTCAATCCCGACTTCAAGATTATCAATGTGGCCTACCCCTACGTGGCTCGCCGCCTGCTGCTGGGCGAAACCCCGGCTCTCCGGCAGCGGCTGCTGGAGGTGCTGTTTCAGGACGGTCAGCTGCAGTGGCAGCGGTTGGAAAACATGCTGGCGATCGCCCGCGGCGACACTGGCTTTGACCTGCTGCCCACTGCCGGGCTGGGCCTGCGGTACCTGATGTCTGAGGAGGGCGTGCACCTGCGCCAAATGCTTGTCCTGGCTCTCACGGAGGACGACCGGCTCCATACCCAGGAGGTGCAGCGACTCTGGACCCTGGTCAAAGACGATATCACCTTCGATCGGGTGCTGGGGGTTGCCTGGGGAGCCCTGACGAACTATTCCCTGGAGCGGGCTGAACAACTGGTGCCAGTGGTCGGCGGTCTGCGCCAGGCACTGCAACCCTGATCATAGATCCAGGCTTGGCCTTGCAGGCAAGGGTTGCCACTGCTATTTACCCGAAAAACCTGTCGGTTGAGGAGCAGCTCTCCCCTATAATCAGGGGAAGTAAATTATTGTTTCGGTTTTTAAGCCTGTGTACTCACAACCGCCCTACGTTTTACTTCTGGCTGGTTTTTTGGCTGCGGTGACTTCGGGCTATGCCTTTAGCACCGCACTACAGCAGTCGGTTAGCGAATGGAACAGCAAACGGTCTACCCGCATTTTGGCAACGCTGCGGGGGCCACAGCTCCAGGTTCCCTTCTTCGGTATCTGTGCTGGCGTGTGCGTGTTTTTAGCCTCCGGGATCGAGCTCTTTGGCTTTTCGACCAAAGCGGCCTATGCCATGGGGGCCCCCATGACCCTGCTGTGCGGCTTGCTGATCTGGTCCCAGCTGGGCAGAATTTTGCTGCTAATCGAAGAGGGGGGGTCTAAAGCCCTCGACCTGGACGCTTTCTAGGGCGCCTCATCAATTGAGGCTAAAAGCTCGGTATATCCAGCTTTGCCACGCCCGACCCAAACACCAGGCTAGGGGCTGTAACCCTTCATTTTTGGGCGTTTGGCAGCTAATTGATAACAGACTCTATGAGTCGGCCATCGGCCCAGGGGCTGGCCGACTGAAGTCCTCCCCCTGGTCAGCGAAATAGGCGACTCAGGTGGCGCTGGTCAGGGGGAGCGCTACCGTCACTTCGGTCCCATCCTGGCTGGAGGAAATGCTCAGTTGCCCCTGATGGGCCTCGACAATGCGCTTGGTGATGGCTAACCCCAGACCGTTGCCCGAGGCTTTGGTGGTGAAGAACGGCTGGGTTAGCTTGGGCAAGACCTCGGGCGCGATGGGCTCCCCATCGTTGTGAACGGTGATGAACACCTGTCCGGCCGCGGGTGGTCGCACCGCCCAGGTAATAGCTCCGGTGGCGGTGCAGGCCTCACGGGCATTGGTCAACAGGTTGATGAACACCTGCTTGAGCTTGTCGCGATCGCCACTGACAATTACCCGGTAAGGCAGGGTTTTTACGGCCAGAGCCGGCAAGCGATCGCCCTCATTCTGCCCCAGGGTGGCGGCCAGATGCTGCACAAAGCTGTTGATGTCGATCGGCTCCAGCACCAGGGCCGGATCGCGCGAATACATCAAAATGCTGTTGAGCAGTTTTTGCAGCCGCTCAGA
Organism: Leptolyngbya sp. KIOST-1; assembly: GCF_000763385.1. NCBI lineage: Bacteria > Bacillati > Cyanobacteriota > Cyanophyceae > Leptolyngbyales > Leptolyngbyaceae > Leptolyngbya > Leptolyngbya sp. KIOST-1. The sequence goes on along the minus strand of NZ_JQFA01000005.1, from coordinate 119,839 downwards.
CTCCTCTAGCGCCAGGGCCAGGCGACGCTGATAGCGATCGGGCAGATCCAGGGATCGAAACGCATTCAGCCCCAGCAGTACCGTGGTCAGCGGACTGCGCACCTCGTGGACAATCATGGCTGCCAGCTCGCCGATTTCGGCCAGGCGAGCCTGGGCCGCTTCGGAGGCCCTGCGATCGCGAATGTCGCGGGCCAGGGCCAGCCCGTAGCGATCGCCGCCCAGGTCAAGCACCCCCAGCCGTACCTCCACCGGAAAGCCCAGGCCATCCTTGCGCTGGTGCCAGCCCTCAAGGGTTAGCGGTGCCCCGGGTCTGAGCTGCTGCCAAATGGCCTCAAAGTCGCTCTGGCTATAGGTGGTTTGAATCTCGGTCACGCTCAGGCGCAGCAGTTCATCGCGGCTGTAGCCCAGGCTATCGCAGGCGTTCTGGTTCACGTCCCGAACCCGTCCACCGGCATCGACCACAAAAAATGCGTCCACCGCCTGCTCGACCAGGGTGCGAAAGCGGGTTTCGCTCTGCTTGCGGGTCGCCACGGCAGCGGTAATCTGCCCAAACATTTGCTCAAAGGCGACGATGACATCCCCCAACTCATCGGCGCTGGCGTAGGGCAGCGACGCAAAGGCCAGGGCTTGGGGGTCGCAGTCATCGCCAATGGCCCGACCGGCGGCGATCAAATCCTGCCGCAGCAGCATAATCGGTTTGATCAGCAGTTGCCGCAGCACCACCAGGGTGGCCCCGGTCACAAATATAGAAATAATGACCACCAGCCCGAGAATGCGCCCCACAAAGGCGAAAAACTCCCGCTGCACTCCCCGGGCGTCGTGGCGCACAATCAGCACGTAGCGACCGCGCAGGGGCGGCATGTCCCAGGGGGCGTCGTAGCGGTGCTGGCGGCGGTAGTAGCGATCGGGACGCCAGCGCTGCTCGCTCTCGGCCAGGGTCAGCTGGGGTGCTTCGCCAAAGCTGCCCACCCGAGCGCCATACTGGTCGTAGATTGCCCCCCCCAGGATGACTTGATTGGTTTCCAGCCCCTGGAGGTGGTCGATCAGCATCTCGTCCTCAAGGCTGGCCAGGGTAGCGGCATTGAGACGGCCTGCGACCTGAGCTGTAGACAGCGATCGGAGGGAGTTCAGCAGCTCCCACTCGCGCCGCATTACCGAGGGCACCAAAATCACGGCCTCAATCACGACAATGCTCAAAAACACCCAGTAGGCAATGCGCTTAGACAGCCTGGCCGTTAAAAATTCACCGATGGATTGCAGCGTTGGGCTCTGTCCAGCCATGCTAAATGTGGCTCTACTAGAGATCTTTTTGAATTTTTTGAGCACAATACTAGCATTCGCGACGGTGCAGCCATGCAGGCCCTTACCGTCGCAGTCGATGATCGCATCCTAACGAGACAGATACCCATGGGGCCCTCTGACCATCTACCTGATTCTTCTACTCCCCAGCCGGACACCCGGTCAGCTGAGGCCATTTTGCGGGTGCTGGGGCAAGACCTGGAGGTGCTGCGTCATCAAGTTGCGGACGACCTGTCCAACGATATTGCCCATCTCCAGGCCAAAAAGCAGCGGCTGATGGCCGACATCGAAGCCCTGGAAGGGGACTACGAGGTCCTACGGGGTCAGCATCAGCAGCTCCAAACCACCTACGCTGAAGGTCTGTCGCAGCAGCAGATTGCCCAGCAGCAGGCCTGGGCCAAACGACTGGCGGTGGCTCTGGCCACCCATTTGCAGGGGCGGCTAGAGACGGCCCTGGCCCAAGCTCATCCCAGGGGTATGCCCAGCCTCCCCCAGATCGAGGGGCTGGCTCCGTCAGCCCATGCCATCCAGGGGCTGTCCGACCTGGATGCAACCCTTCAGAACACCTTCAATTCGATTCAGCAGGATTTGACCAGCTACCACAGCAACCTCTCGCAGCAGATCAATCGCATGCAGAGCGTAGAGCAGCAGGGAGAAGCCATTCTAGAAGCCCTGGTGGCCAGGCTGAGCCAGCAACTCCAGGGACAGATGACATCGCCACCGGCCCAAACCGGCTATAGCCTGCCGCTCTCGGAGGCAACCCCTGCCGGACTGACCCTGCCCCCCAGGACCTACCGCAGTCCGCGGCCCCATCCGGGTTCGGCTGCCTCGGTGGACCAGCGCCAGCCCTCGCCTGACCCCGGTCCGCCCGGCGCGGCCCAGGCTCGTCCTCGGTCCCAGCCCCAGGCCAGTTCTTTAGGAGTTGGCCCGGCGGGGATTGCCTCCCCAGGAGCCCCGGTCTCTGAGCGGAGCAGCCCTCCCACCCAATCCCAGCTTCAGTTGGGACTGATCCTGGTGGTGCTGTCGACCCTGGCTCTTTCGCTGCACAACGTCATCGTCGGCGTCATTGGCTATGGAGGACAGCTTTTAGGGCAATTGCCCATTGAATCAGTGCTGCCCCTCACCATTCCCAACTCCCTGCTGCTGCTGTGGCTGCGAATGGTAGTGGTGGTGCCCCTGCTGGCTCTGGTAGCCCCACGCCTCTACCCCCGAGTAGGGGGCGATCTGCGGCAACTCTTCCAGAACCCCGACCGCCGACCCCTGGCGCAGGTCGTGGCCAGCGGCAGTTTTTTGTTTCTGTCCCAGGTGCTGATTTACAAAGCTATTGCCGATGTCGGCCCGGGGGTCGCGGTGACGCTGCTGTTTATGTACCCGCTGATCACGGTACCCCTGGCCTGGTTTCTGTTTGGCGATCGCCCCACCCCACTGCGGTTGGTGGTCATGTTTGCCATCAGCATGGGCATTGTGTTTACGGCCCTACCGCGGATCTATAGCGATCTGACCGGCAGCGGCGTGTCGCTCTGGGGCGTGGGCGCGGCTCTCCTGGCCAGCGTCGCCTTTGCGCTCTTTTTGATCGCCATGCAGCTTAGCTTTAAGCGGCTACACCCGGTTTCGGTCAGCCTGATGCAGTTTTCGACGATCTTTATCCTCACCAGTCTCATCTTGATCGTTGGCACGTTCTTTGGGCTGGACCCTGGCCAACCTAACCAACCCCTGAACCTCTACATTGGAGCCGGGCTGCTGGGACTGCTGACCCTGCTGGGGTATTTGTTCAATAACTACGGCGTCAAGCTGCTGGGTGCTTCCCAGGCCTCGATTGTGGCCGCCAGTGGGCCAGTGGTTACGGCGCTGCTGGCTTACATTATCACCCCCGGTGAAAAGTCCACCCTGCTTTTTATTCAGTGGATGGGCGTCATTTTGGTCACCCTGGGGGTGATCTCGCTCAGCCTGGAACGCCTGGCCAGCCAACGCCGTCAGACCAGACGCCGCAGCGCAGTACCCACCAACACCGGGCAGTGGCACTAACAAGATATATCTAAAACGGAGAGAGAGGGATTCGAACCCTCGTTAGAGTCACCCCTAAACAGCATTTCCAGTGCTGCGCCTTCAACCGCTCGGCCATCTCTCCAGGGGGAGTGGTTCAACACCACCGAGAGGCTATCGTAGCAAACAATGGAGCGCGATAACAGGGGCCAGGGCGGATTCTGGGATGAGGTGGCCAAATTTGCCCAGGGACAATTTTTCGTGCGACCATGGAAAGGCAGACACTGCGGCGATCGCCTTATCCTGCCCGTTCCCCTAGCGCCACTTCCCCGACCCCATGGTTCGTACCCACACCGTTACCATTCACCATCGCCAGACCGGGCGTTTCTACACCGTAGAGGTGCCCGAGGACCGCTACATTCTCCAGTCGGCTGAGAGCCAGGGGGTAGAGCTGCCGTTTGCCTGCCGCAATGGAGCCTGCACCGCCTGCGCCGTGCGCCTGCTCGAGGGCGAAGTCGAGCAGCCCGAGGCCATGGGGCTATCCCCCGACCTGCGCCGTCAGGGGTACGCGCTGCTGTGCGTGAGCTATCCCCGCAGCGATCTGCGGGCCGAAACCCAGGACGAGGACGAGGTGTACGAACTGCAGTTTGGTCGTTACTTTGGCAAGGGCAAGGTGCGCAGGGGTCTACCGCTGGAAGACGATTGAGGGCTGAACCTCCCCCCTCTACCCACTCTTTAGTTGCTAAATTTCAGCCCTCTGTTTCCTATGCCGCTTCCCCCTGCATCCGATCTACAGCGGTGGCTCGACAGTGCCACCGAGGCCGCCCTGGCCGCCGGAGCTGTGCTCCAGCACCACTGGGGCAACCTCAGCCACATTGATGAAAAGGGGCGATCGGGCGACCTGGTCACCGAGGCTGACCGGGGAGCCGAGGCGGCGGTGATGGCGGTGCTGGAACGGCACCTGCCTGCCAACCACGGTATTTTGGCCGAAGAATCGGGGGTGATTCGCGATCGCGAGGCCAGTCTGCTCTGGGCGATCGATCCCCTCGACGGCACCACCAACTACACCCACCAGTACCCCTTCTGTGCGGTTTCCATTGGCCTGCTGGCCGAGGGAGAGCCGGTTTTGGGCGTCATTTACGACCCCATCCATCGCGATTTATTTCGCGCCGCGGCTGGGTTGGGGGCCACGCTCAACCGCCGCCCAATTCATGTTTCCAAGACAGAGCACCTGGCCCAAAGCCTCCTGGTAACCGGGTTTGCCTACGATCGCCGCGAAACCGCAGACAACAACTATGCCGAATTTTGCCACTTCACCCATCTGACCCAGGGGGTCCGCCGCGGCGGGGCGGCTGCCATTGATCTGGCCTACGTGGCCTGCGGGCGGTTGGACGGCTACTGGGAGCGCGGCCTGGCCCCCTGGGATATTGCCGCAGGCATTGCCCTGGTGCGGGAGGCGGGCGGCAAAGTCACCGCCTACGACGGCACCCCCATCGACGTAATGGCTGGTCGGCTGCTGGCCACCAACGGCCACCTTCACCAGGCTATGAGCCATACCCTGGGCCAAATTAAGCCCCTGGAGCTGCCGCCCTTACTCGAAGGGCCCAACCCTGGGGCGTGAGTTTAGCTCACCTCTGCCAATAAAAACGGCTGGAGCTGGTTAAACTGAGGTTGGCTGGGTAGAGTAAGGAGCCCTTTACCCCCTGTATCCATTGACGTACTTTTCCTAGGCCGTCCCTGCAGTAGGTGACTATGAAACCAGAACAAGGGCTGTTTCAAGCTGACTTTGACGACCATCACGCGGTGCTGGGGGTGCCCATTACTGCCGATGCCAAAGCCGTCCGCAAGCGCTACCTAGCCATTGCCCGCAGGCTACATCCCGACAGTTTGTCAGGGTCTTCTCCCGAGGAGGCCCAGCGGGCCAGCGAAGTTCTCTCAAAACTGGTCAACCCCGCCTACGAAGCCCTGAGCCAGGAAAAATCGAGCACCGAGCACGGACTGATGCTCAAGCTCAAGGGCCAGACCCTCCGCCGCGGCGGCAAGGCCCCCGCCGTGACCTCGACAACCGCCCAGGATCTGCTCAAAGCGCCCCACCTCGATGCCGCCTATCGCCAGGCGGTCACCGGTCTGGCCGCGCAGCAGTTCGACCAGCTCGAGTCCCTCACGGAGGTGATGGGCACGTTGAGCGAGCTAAATGTGATTTATCTGTACCGCAGCAGCGGGGATGCAGGCACTCCAGCCAGTGCCCCGGTCACGTCCGCTCGGCCGGCGACGCGATCGCAGCCAGCCACCGCTGCCCCTCCCCCGCCCCCCACGCCGCGCCAAAACCAGGCCGCTATTCTGGGCAGCTACATCAACCGAGCCCAGGAGTACGAGCTGAACAAAGACTACAGCCGCGCCATTCTGGAGCTCCGCGAAGCGGTCAAAGTCTATCCCAACGACGTCAATTGCCACAGCTATCTATCGGCCCTTTACCTCAAGGCCGGTCAGGGCACCATGGCCCGCATCCATGCCAAGCGAGCGTTAGAAATTGACCCTAACGACGAACGAGCCAAAACTGTTCAGGCCCGAGTCGATCGATCCGCTGGGGCGGCCTCCGGTGGAGCCAAGACCAACGCCAAAGCCTCCAGCGCTAAACCAGCCAACAAGGGAGCCTCTGACAAAGGCGGTGGTTTCTTTGGTCTGTTTGGAGGAAAGAAAAAGTGATCGCCTACCAACCCCCTGCCGGAGCGCGCGACCTGCTGCCCCTGGATGTCGCTCAAAAACACTGGATTGAAAATCGCCTGGAGCAAGTTTTTCAGCGCTGGGGCTATCACCGCATCATCACCTCCACCGTGGAGCGGATGGATACGCTGATGGCGGGCGGAGCGATTGATCAGGCCGCTGTGATTGAGCTTCAGCCCGTGGCCGGCAAGCGCCTGGGACTGCGGCCTGAGCTTACCGCCTCGATCGCCCGGACCGCCGTGACCCGCCTGGCCAGGGTGACCTACCCCCAGCGCCTCTACTACAACGCCAATGTCTTTCGCCAGGCCACCGAGACCAGCCACGGCGGCCAGCAGGAGTTCTACCAGGCCGGGGTAGAACTGCTGGGAGCAGGGGCCACGGTGGCCGATGCCGAGATTGTGCTGCTACTGCTGGATTGTCTCCACCACCTGCACCTCGACTCCTGGTGTCTAATTTTGGGGGATGCCCAGCTGACCCAGGCGCTGCTGGCCCCTTTTGCCGCCGACCAGCGGCAGGCCGTGCGGCAGGCCCTGGCCAACCTCGACCGGGTAGCCCTGGAGGCGATGGAACTGCCCCCAGAGCTACACCGGCATGCCCTCAACCTGCTGGACCTACGGGGCCACCCCGAGGACGTCCTCCAGTCCCTGGGGCAGCTGCCTCTGGACGGTGATACCCAGGCGGCGGTGGAGCGGCTCAAGTCGCTGGTGGCCCTGGTGCGCGAGGTCACCCAGGCCCAGCCAGCCAGCCGACTGGCCCCAGGGGGCGATCGCGCTGCCCCAGCCCTAACCCTAGACCTGAGCTTGATTCAGCCCTTCGACTACTACACCGGTCTGGTCTTTGAAGTAGTCACCGGCCCCGCCCAGGGGTGCCAGGTCCTTGGCCAGGGCGGCCGCTACGACAACCTGCTGGGGGTGTTTCAGGGTCAGGGTCAGGGGTTCCCGGGGATTGGCTTTGTGCTCAACATCGAGGCGCTGCACCAGGCGCTGCTGCCCGCCGGACAGCTGCCGCAGGACACTCCCCCCAGCGACTGGCTGGTGGTCCCCACCGCACCCCAGGCGGCGGCGGCAGCCTTTACCTACGCCCAAACCCTGCGCTCCTCGGCCAGCCTGGTACGGGCCGAGGTCCACCTGGCCACCGATGAATCGCCCGCCGCCACCCGCGCCCTGGCCCGCCAGCGCCACATCAGCCGCATTGCCTGGATTGGCCCCGACGGGTTGCCAGATATTGAAGCCCTGAACTAACGTAGGGGATGGCTGCCGCCCCTGACCCGAAGGCTCGATGGCAAAAGGGTCGTAGCGGAAACAGTCCAATATGTCCACACTGGGGAAACAGAAATTCCCTGGTTGTTGGCTTGCGCTGCTAAGTTGTTTTGCCCTGGTAAGGAGAGCCTGTGGCCCACACCATTGTGACAAACGTCTGTGAAGGGGTAGCCGACTGCGTCGATGCCTGTCCGGTAGCCTGTATCCATGAGGGGCCGGGCAAAAATACCAAGGGCACCGACTGGTACTGGATTGACTTTTCCACCTGCATTGACTGCGGCATTTGCCTCCAGGTCTGCCCCGTAGACGGGGCAATTTTGCCGGAAGAACAGCCTGATTTGCAGCAAACTCCAGCCTGAGCGCCCTCCGGTTCTGTTTTTGCCAGGGGGCGATCGCAGCTTTGGGCCTGTCGCTCTAAAACCTGCGATAGGTCTTTGGTTGGAACTCTGCCTCCTGATCTAGCCTAGAGGTCTGACCTCCCCTGCCCTGGCTCAGCCCTGCGTTTTTGTCTATGGCCAAAGTTAGTCTACGGAGTCGCCTGTTTTTCTCTCACCTGGCGGTGATGGGAATTGGCATTTTGACCCTGGCGGTGATTGGCCGTCTCTACACCCCCCGTCTGTTTGTCGTTTCGCTGGAGCGCTACGAGAACGGGGTGCTCAGCGTGCAGCGCCGAACCCAGCTGGTGAAGGGGTTTGAAGCGGCCTGGAGCCGGGGCATGCTGTGGGCTATTTTGGTCGGTGGCGGCACGGCGGGCGGGCTGAGCTACTGGGTGTCGAGGCGCATCATTCGACCCCTGGACCAGATGACTGAGGTGACGCGATCGTTTGCCTCTGGCCGCCTGGACTCCCGTGTCCCGCCGTCAGAGATCCTGGAAATTCAGCGCTTGGCCAACAGCTTTAACCGGATGGCCGCTGACCTGGAGGGGGTGGAGGAACATCGGCGCGAGCTGATCGGCGACCTCACCCACGAATTGCGTACGCCCCTGACCATTATCCACGGTTACCTGGAGGGTTTAGCCGACGGCACCGTGAGCCCTGAGCCCGAGCTTTACCAGCGGCTGGCGGGAGAAACCACCCGCCTTCAGCGCCTGGTCAACGACCTGCAGGAGCTCTCCAAGCTGGAGGCGGGCTACCTACCGATTCAGGCCCAAACGGTTGCCCTGTGCCCTCTGCTGGCGGCGGTGGTGCACCCCTTCAGCGATCAGTTTGTCAGCAGCGATCGGGTCGCCATCACCCTCCAGTGTCCGCCGGATCTGCCTTCGGTCAATGCTGATCCCAGCCGGATTGAGCAAATTTTGATCAATCTGTTGGGCAATGCGCTGCGCTACACCGAAAAGGGATCGGTGACGGTGAACGCCTGGGCGGAACCCGAGCGAGTTTACGTCAGCGTGGCCGATACCGGCATTGGCATCGCCGAAGAAGATGTACCCTACGTGTTTGAACGGTTTTGGCGGGCCGATCGCTCCCGCAACCGCAGTTCTGGAGGAACCGGTCTGGGCCTGACCATCTGTCGTCGCCTGGTGGAGGTGCAGGGGGGCAAAATTGAGGTGAAAAGCCAGCTGGGGGAGGGGAGCGAGTTTACCTTTTGGCTTCCCCAGGCGAAGAAAACCTGAGTCTAGAGGTCTTACCCCGGCTCGCTGGGCAACGGGATTACATTACGGCGTGTCTATTCCGAGCTGGAGCAGCTGGGCTGGCGGGGTCAGCAGCTGTTGCCGGATGTGGTTGGACTGCTTGCGATCGCACTGTACCTCCAGCAGCCGCGCCCCGCGCTCAGGCAGGGTGCTAAGGCTGGCCTCCAACTGGCTCCAGGTGAAAACCCGCTCGTAGTTGACCCCGTAGGCAGCGCAGAGGCGGCTGAGATCAACGGTTTGAGGCGTCGTAAAACAGTCCTCAAACCAGGTGTCGCCGGGGGCTGAGGCGGTGGCAATCGGCAACCGCTCAAAGATGCCGCCGCCCCGGTTGTTGATCACCACCACGCTCAGGTGCCCCCGCAGGCGGGGCAGGCTGAGCCAGCCGTTGGTGTCGTGCAGCAGCGCCAGGTCGCCCGTCAGCAGCACCGTGGGCGGGCCGCCGTGGGCGATGCCCAAAGCGGTGGACAGCGTACCATCGATGCCGTTGGCCCCCCGGTTGCAGTAGGGGCGCAGGGCGCGATCGCCCGGCGGCCAAAACCACTCCACATCGCGGATCGGCATACTGTTGGCGATTACCAGGGGGGTCCCCGACGGCAAGCAGCGGGCCAGCAGCCAGGGTACCTTGCCCTCAAAGCTCTCCTCCAGCCCGCCCAGAGCGGTATCCAGGTGGTGGCGCAGTCTGCGCTCCAGGGTCAGCCACTGCTGCAAGTAGGGGCTGCCTTGGTCTGTGCTCCACTTCGGCGGGCGGGGCTGGAGGGTGGCGATGGCGCTCCCCAGGTTCTCGGGGGCCAGGGGCACGGCGGTGGCTGGACCGTGGAGGGGGTCGAGGTTGGCCCCCAGGGGGTCGATTACCCAGCGGCGAGGCTGGGTGGTTTGCAGCCACTCGCGCAGGCGCTTGCTGGTCGGCAGCGGCCCCATCTGGATCACCTGCTCCGGCACCAGGGCCTGGGCCGCCTGGGCCACCCCCTCCGGTTCACCCAGGGCCAGGTCGTAGGTGCTGACCAGGTAGGGATTGAGGAGGGCGGCCTGGCGGAGGGGAGACAGCCCCTCCGCCAGCACCGGCCAGCCCAGGTAGGCGGCCAGGGCCGCCACCGCTTTACAGTAGGCCAGCGGCTCGACGGGCTGGGCCGGGCCAGCAACAATCAGGCCGCGATCGCACGTTCGCCAAATTTCCAGCAGCGGCGTAACGGCGAGGCTGTACTCCCCTGCGGTCCTGGCTGGGGCTGCAACGGTCGCTAAAAAGCCCTCGTCCAGCACCTGCTTCAGGCCCACCGCCGAATCGTCCGCCATAGGGGCCAGGGGGTCGCGCAGGGGACAGTTGAGGTGCACAGGCCCAGGCACCGGGTAGAGCGATCGGCCCCAGGCCTGTCCTAGGGTCTGTCGTAGGTAGCGCAGCATGGGCTCGGTCGCCACGGGCACCGCCAGCTCGGCGTACCAGTTGGGAAATGACCCAAACAGCCGCTGCTGATCGATGGTCTGGCCCGAGGCGCAGTCGCGCAGCTCCGGTGGGCGATCGGCGGTCAGCAACAGCAGAGGAATACGGCTCTCCTTCGCCTCAATGACGGCGGGGTAGTAGTTGGCTCCGGCCGTGCCCGAGGTGCATACCAGCGCCACCGGCAGCCCCGTTCGCCGCGCTACCCCCAGGGCAAAAAAGGCCGCCGAGCGCTCATCGAGCACAGGCACCACCTCAACGTCGGGGTGCTGGGCCAGGGCCAGGGTGAGCGGAGCGGAGCGCGAGCCGGGGGAAATTACGGCGGTCTCTAACCCCAGGCGCACCAGGGTAGCCACCAGCACCGAGGCCCAGAGGGTATTTGTGTTGCGAAAGTCAAAGGTCATGGATGGAGGTCAGGGGCAGAGGGGCTACACCAGCGACTCGCCCAGGGCGCGCAGCTTGAGCTTGATCTCGGCCCACTCGCGATCGGCATCGGACCCTGCCACAATACCAGCCCCAGCGTACAGCCGCACCCAGGTTTTCGTCACCAGCGCCGAGCGAATGCCCACCACAAATTCGCTGTCACCGTTGGCCCCTACCCACCCCAGCGGCGCGGCATACAGACCCCGATCGAAATCCTCAAAGCGCAAAATTTGATCGCACGCCTCCCGGGTGGGAACGCCCGCCACGGCCGGGGTAGGGTGGAGTGCCGCCACAATGTGCAGCGGGTGAATGTGGCGGGGAACTCGGGCCCGCATCGGCGTGTGCAAATGCTGAATATTGGAGAGCCGCCGCACCCCCGGCCAGGGCTGATACTGGGGCTGTAGCCCCACCCCCGCCAGCTGCCGCGCCAGAAACTCCACCACCAGGCGGTGCTCGCCCCGCTCCTTGGGATTGTGCAGCAGCCCCTGGGCCAGGCGGTCATCCTGGCGGCGGTGGGCCCCCCGGGGAGCCGACCCCGCCAGCGCATCGGTAATTAGCTGTCCCTGGGTCAAACTCAGCAACCGCTCCGGGCTGGCCCCCATAAAGGTCTTGCCATTGCCCTGCCCTACCGAAAAAATATGGCAGTCGGGATAGCGCTGTCGCAGGCAGCCCAGGGCGGCCAGGGGCTGAACGGGGTCGGCGCTGACCCAGTCCAGGGCATGGGCCAGCACAATTTTCTGAACCGGGTTTTGGGTCATATACCCCAGCGCTCGGTTGACCGCCGCTTTGAAGCGCTGACCCGCCTCGGTGGTGGGCTGCACCGTTAACCTGGCTGAGGGCCGAGGATCTTGCCAGAGGGTATTGCCCAGACGATCCACCGATCGCAGCTGGTTGGCCAGACCGTCCAGGAGGGTCTCCAGACCGGTGGTTGCCGTCACCAGGTGGTTGAGGGTCAGCACCCCCTGGGAACCCTGACGCACCAGCTGCCACTGGGGCAGCACTACCAGGGCCGCCGGGAAAGTGACCTCGCCACCGCACGGGTCGGCAAAAAAGGTAAACGCGCAAAAAAATCGGGCCCAGTCGGCCCCGCTGAGGGAAGCAGCTACCCCTGCTTCGCTGTAGCGGTGGGTTTTGCCCCGCCACTGCTCAATATACTGACGCGCCTGGGCAAACCGATCCACCCCTGCGGTTTCGTAAGCCAGCGCGGTGCCAAAGCCGACCATGGAGGTTTGAGCGACGGGGTTTTCCAGGTACAGGTGGCGATCGCTGCGGGGAGCCAACCGGGCCAGCACCAGCAGCGGGTCCACCGGGGGAATGTCAAAACTCAGGGTCACCAGCTGGGGCTGATGGGTCTGCTTTACCTGAGCGAGCCGACGCTCTAAAAACCGATGGACCGATTGCAGCGTTTGACCGCGATCGGAGCAGTGAGAAACAACGGGCATACACTTTGTAACTTTAAAGCAGTTTGCTTAACGTTGCAGTCGGCGGAAGGGGCCAAACCAGACCAAATCACCCCGGCACTCCAGGCTTAATAAACCCAAACTACCGGCGCCACAACTGCGTTGCCCTGACCCACCAGGCCTAAGATCCTAGGCCCCATAGCAGGCCGAAACGTGCTCCGGCTCAGCCGCTCAGCCCTTTGGGCAGTATCCTTACTCGTAGCATATTCAGTTCTGGCGTAGTCAATTCAGCGCCAGTCGTTCACGCAGCTTAATAGTGTGTACCAGTATTGCGGTAGTGAACGGCGGTTTTGCCGTCGCCGTCCAGGACTCGGCCGGCCTGTACCGTGGCATAGACCAGCCAGTGGTCACCACACTCCATGCGCTGGTCGACGGTGCACTCCAGGTACGCGATCGCCTCGGTGAGAATTGGCGCACCATTCTCAGCCACCTCGGTATCCACCGCCGCAAAGCGGTCTTCGCCGGGGGCAAAGGGCTTGAGAAAATGCTTCATCGGCCCCAGGTGCCGCCCCTCTGCCAAAATATTTAGCACAAAGCCATGGCCGGGATACAGCAGTGACTCAATGGCACGATCCTTGGCCACCGCCACCGTGAACCCCGGCGGCGCAAAGGAGGCCTGGGACACCCAGGAGGCGAGCATGGCGCTCGACACCTCGCCTTGGCGGGCGGTCACGATACACAGCGACCCGACGATGCGCCCCACCGCCTGCTCCACCGCCGAGGCTGGGGTGCGGGGTTGCTTGGCCCGCTTGGCCTTTTTCAAAGCCTGGGCAAAGTCGGTACCCACCTCTTCGCAGTACTTGAGGGTGACATCGGTGGGCTTGAACTTGACCCGAATTGATTCAAACCCCAGACTGTAGCCACCGTCTTTGAGCTTATTCTCCAGTAGGTCGATGGCTTCGCCACTCCAACCAAAGGACCCAAACACCCCGGCCAGCTGAGTCTTAGAGGCGGTTGAGAGCACGATGCCCAGGGCTGTCTGCATTGGGGTAGGGGCATGGCCACCCAGGGTGGGCGACCCCATTAAAAATCCCGCTGAGGTCTCCACAGCGGCCTTGATGTCCTCGGGGTGGGCCTGCTCGGCATTGATCGACTCCACCGACACCCCGGCTTTGGTGATGCCCCGCGCCAGCGCCTGGGCAATGGTGGCCGTATTGCCGTAGGCCGACGCGTAGATGAGCGCTACGGAGAGATCCTGGGTCGTTTGGGCCTGGCCCCAGTCCCGGTAGCTCTGCATCAGCTCTCGAGGGCTATAGCGCACCACCGGCCCATGGCCCGGGGCCAACACTTGAAAGGGCAGCAGGGTCAGTCGGCCCAGGGCGGCCAGCACCTGGCGGGTGCTGGCCGCAAACAGACAGTCGAAATAGTAACGCCGATCTTCCAGCAGATCCTGCCAGCTGAGGTCAAAAACCGCATCGTCGCAGCGGTGGGCCCCAAAAAATTTGTCGGAGTAGAGCACACCAGAATAGGGGTCAAAGGTGGCCAGCCCACCGGGATAGCGCGGCGTCGGAATGAGTTCAAACTGAAGCAGATGCCCCTGCCCCAGATCGAGGCGATCGTCGCCACTGCGCACCACCCGCAGCCGGGGCGACGCATCGGGTAGCAGATCCTTGAGGGCCAGGGCCGCTGGGTTTGAGCACACTACTGTGACATCTGGCAACCGTCTTAGCAAAATCTTTAAAGTTTCGGCACGGTTGGGATTGATATGCCCCAGGACAATGTAGTTGAGCTGATAGAGATCGATATTGCGCTCTAGCGCCGCCAAAAATATCTCGCCAAAGGACTCGCCCGGCGGGTCAATCAGGGCGGTGCGATCGGCCTGGATGAGGTAGCTATTTGCCGTAGTTCCTCGTTCAAGTCCGTATTCAATCTCAAACTGCAGGCGATTCCAACTGCGGCAGCGAAATACGGTCGTACCGGCTGCCATAGCGTAAAGCTGAACATCGCGGGGAGGAGAAGTCATGGGGAATGCCAGGTTTATAGGGCACTGGGGGTAATCTGTACGTAGCCCGCCGTTACAGACGAATGACCGGCCTTAAAGCAACGTCCCGCTCAGGGGAGTGAACAAGACAACAGCTTAAACAGCTACCGACTCAATTTTATAAGGATCAGGGGCGGCATCCCGGTTTTAGGGCAGGTTTGTCTGCTCAACAACGGTCCTAACCATAGCTATCACGGGAAAGCTCAGGGGCAATGTCTAGCTTTACAAAGGTATTCAGCTTTTATGAACTCCGCTGCGAATCTCCGTGCTTTCTCGCACCCTACCCTAGGATGAATGAGCCATCCCCAAGGATTGGCGAACCGACTGAGCAAGTCAAGCGGGGACTTACCCCAGGTCCAGAAATCATCCGGCGATCGCCCTGACTGCTTCCGCAAACATACTGATATGAGTAGTCGTTTTTATTACTCTGAGTTAGCCTGTAGCCATGATCGCATCTGCTGTAAAACTTGAACTATGGAGAGGCCGGTATGGGAGAAACAACCTGAAATTGGGCTGACAGTGGCCTCAGCACTGTAGTCAAGCGGTTATCTCTCTAGTTCTAGGTATTGGACTATCCTTATGGAGCCACAATCTACTGGACATGTTTTCGCACCAGCTATTGATCACGCGGTCAACGGCAGCTCAGGGGGCAGTAATAGGGTGATTAAAGACACTCTCAGCCAAGAATCGATGAGTGACGATGTGCGGCTGGTCGCCTCCAGCGACCCTACTGAGCCTGAGGCCACGGTCCTACAGGTGGGCCCAAACGTGCCTGCTACCGAGGTCAGGCAGCTCTATCGGCAGTTTCGCAAGGCAGCCCTGGAGTCCACGGCCCGCGAACTGCGCAAGCAGCAGTACGAGCGCATTCAGACTCAGGTCGAAATTCTCAGCATTCCCATCGACAATATTTCGGTCAATGACTTTTTAAGTCAGCTCAAGCGGGGTGTCGTGTTTACCCCCAACGTCGATCACCTGATGAAGCTGCAAAAAGACATGGATTTTGTCCGGGCCTACAGCCAGGCTGATTACCGCGTCTGTGATAGCCAGGTGTTGATGTTTGCCTCAAAGTTTTTAGGTACGCCGCTAAAGGCTAAGATTTCGGGTTCCGATTTGTTCCCGATGTTCTGCGAACACCATCGCCACAACGAGGCGATTAAGATCTTTTTGATGGGGGGGGCTGAAGGGGTTGCGGCCCTGGCCATGGAGCGCATCAATGCGCGCATCGGCCGCCAAATTATTGTGCAGGCTCACTCGCCGTCCTTTGGCTTTGAAAAAGATGAGGCGGAGTGCGAGCGCATTCTAGAGATGATTCGTCAGTCACCCGCCAACGTCCTGGTGGTGGGGGTAGGGGCACCTAAGCAGGAGAAGTGGATTGCCAAGTACCGCGACCAGTTGCCCAATATCGATATTTTTCTAGCCGTAGGGGCCGCCATCGATTTTGAGGCGGGCAACAAGCCTCGGGCCCCAGAGCTGCTGAGCAAGCTAGGGTTAGAGTGGCTCTACCGGCTGAGCACTGAGCCCGGGCGGCTGTGGAAGCGTTACCTGCTAGACGACTTTCCCTTCCTGTGGCTGGTGCTCAAGGAGCGCTTTGTCCGTCTACGCCGTCGGCCTGCCTCCGAAGACAGCTGAATTGGGCGCTGGCACGGTCTGGGGGCTGTCATCAATTAGCTGCCTAAACGCTCAAAAATTAAGGGTTACAGTCCCTGGCCTGTCGTTTGGGTCGGGGGTTGCAAAGCTTGATACACCGGGCTTTCGACCACAATTGATGACAAGCCCTAGGGCCGCTACGCAGAGTTCAAAATGCAAAGGGCAAAATGTGGCACCCTAGGAGGGTTCCCTGCGGTAGTGCACTATGGTTCCTGTGTCGGTGGGCGGCATGGCTCAGTCTGCGCTTTTTACGGATCAATTGCTGGCCTACTATCGCCAGTTGCCCGAAACGACTCTGACCGTGGTGGATGTAGAAACCACCGGGTCTCGCCCGCCCGATGCCAGAGTGATCGAGATTGCGGTAGTGCAGGGTTCGCTGGAGCAGGGGATTACCTACGAGGCGACGTTTTTGGTCAACGCTCAGGTGCGGGTACCCGCTACCATCACCAGGCTGACGGGCATTACCACCGCCATGGTTGAGCAGGGTACCGATGCCGACAGCGTCTGGCAGGCGCTGCGATCGCCCCTCGACCAGGGGGTGCTGACCGGCCACAACCTGGCCTTTGACTATAGCTTTATTCAGGCTGAGTATCAGCGGCTGGGCCAGGGGTTTAAGCGCCCTGCGGCTCAGCAGTTTTGCACGGTGATTTTGTCGCGGCTACTGCTGGCGGACTTGCCATCCCGCAGTCTGCCTCAGCTGGTGCAGCATTTTGGCTTTGATGTGGGGCGATCGCATCGGGCCATGGCCGATACCAAAGCCTGTTGGCTGCTGGCTAACCTATTGCTGGAGCGCCTTAGCCACACCTCAGATCAGGCCTTGCGGCAGCAGTTCGAGGAGCAGTGGGTTCCTCTGCGGGAGGCGGCCAAGGTGTTTGACCACCCTCGCATGGAGCTACAGCAAAGACTTGACGCCTGCGGCTGTGAGCGGCGCACCTCGCGGCGGGGCAACCGCCACATGTACCGCCGCCGCGACCTGGAAGCCCTCTACCGGGAACTGCACCCGGCCCAGCTGACCCTAAACCTGAGTGACTGATAGCGATTAGCAGGGCAGAGCCCCTTGCCCAGCTTAAAGAGGAGCCAGGTTTGAGGCGTTGTGGCTCTGACGCGATGCTCCTATGGATAGATTTTGGCCCAGCAACCTGAGCTTTTCTTAAAATTCCTCCCCGATGGCAAAAAGATCCGTCATGGTGAAAAAGGAAGAAGGGTTGTTTTAGGCATTTTGCAAACGCTGAGGGGAAGCAATGGCGCGATCGCACAGAGCCTGGGGGCGGGGATGTGGCTTGATTGGGCTGGGGTGTGTAGTTCTGGCCGCCTGTGCTCCGCTGGCCGAAAACCGCGATCGCCCATCGCAACAGGCCACGACAATGCTACAGTTCATAAACCCTCAGCCCGTCGCTCTGGCCAGCGCCATGACCAGCCCTCTGCTTTTTGATACGGTGTCAAACTTTGCCGAAGGGGTGGCCCTGGTGCGGCTGAAATCGCGGCTGGGCTACATCGATCGCGAGGGCAAGCTCGACGTCCGCATCGCCGACAGCAACGTAACCGTGGCCGCCGACTACGCTGAGGGGCTGGCCGTCGCCCAGGTGGGGTTGTACCTCGGCTACCTGAACCGTCAGGGAGAATGGGCCATTCCGGTGCAGTTTCGCCAGGCCAAGTCCTTTTCTGAGGGGTTAGCGGCGGTGCAGGGGGGCACTAAGTACGGCTACATCAACCCCGAGGGCGAGTGGGTGATTGAGCCCCAGTTTGACCTGGCCGAGCGCTTTGTCGACGGTCGTGCCCTGGTCAAGCTGGGTGACGACTACGGCTACGTTGACCCCGACGGCCGCCTTGCCATCCCCCTGACCCTGAGCAATGCCTGGAGCTTTTCTGAGTCCCTGGCGGTGGCCAGGGTAGACGGGCTCTACGGCTACATCGACCCCAGCGGCACCATGGCCGTTGCCCCCCGCTACGACGGAGCCTTTAGCTTTTCGGAGGGGCTGGCGCGGGTGCGCCAGGGGCGCACCTTTGGCTTTATCGACACGGCTGGCACCCCGGTAATTGAGCCGACGCTCTCCTTTGCCTCCGACTTTTCGGAGGGGCTGGCCGCCGTGCTGATCGATGGCCAGTGGGGCTACCTTGACCGCACGGGGGACGTGGTGATTGCCCCTCAGTTTGCCTACGCCGCCGACTTTTCCGAGGGGTTAGCCGTTGTGCAGCAAGACGGGCGCTACGGCTTTATTAACCGCCGGGGAGACTGGGTGGTAGAACCGGAGTACAGCAACGCTGGACCGTTCGTGGAGGGGCGGGCGCGGGTACAGGTGGACAACCTGTGGGGGTTCATAGACCCGGAGGGCAATCTGCTGACTGGGGGCTTGCCCAGTCTGCAATAATCCTGTCCCAACGCTGACAGAGCAAAGTTTTTGCAAAATTTCTCCTACTTGTCCCTATTGTCGAATAGCGGTCCCACGACTCTGCCCTGACCGCTGGCTAAGCCACCCAATCACTTAGACATTGCTGAATCAGCCCGATGGTCAGCCCCGGTTGCTCCAGCTGGGGGGTTAGCCCCACTCCGGGCAGCACCTCCAGCCGAGTAGCGATGGGGTTGAGGGCCGTCAGACGGCGACCCATTTCCACCGGAGTAAACTGGGCCATTTCGCCCCAAAGCATAACGGTGGGAGTAGTCAGCTGGGTCAGGTAGGGGGCCAGATCAAAACTTAGATCGCCCCGGACAAAAGCGAGGGCAGCGACCTCGGCCCTGGGCTGCTGAGCCGACTCGAGGTAGGCCGCCACCATATCTTCAGAAATTTTGCTGGGGTCGGCAAACTGACGCTGGGCCAAAAACAGGCGAATGCCCTCGCTGGTGGCGATCGCTCCCCGATAGATCAGCTGATCGACCAGGGGCAGGTTGACGATCTGGTTGACAAAGGCCGCTCGGGGGGATTGGCCGAAATCCGCCAGTCCGGCAGGAGTCACTAGAATTAGCCCCCGCAGGCGATCGGGGTGGTTGACAGCCCCTCGTACCACCATGGCGGCACTGAGGGAGGAGGCTATCACCACGGGGGGCTGTGGGCAGAGTTGTGTCACCATGGCCTCTAGCAGGGCCAGGTAGTCGGCGGTGGTGAGGGGGCGGTCCGGATGGTCGGACTGGCCCCAGCCGATCAGGTCCGGGGCCAGCACCGGGTGCTCTGCCGCAAAGGCTGGATAGACCTTGGACCACTCAAAGCTGGATGAACCACCCCCAAACCCGTGGACAAACAGCAGGGGCACCGATGTCGACGGCGGCTCAGGCCAGAAACCGGGATCGGCCTCGACATAGGCCACCGTGCCCTGGTCGAAGACAGCCGATCGCTGGATAAAACCCGGAGGGATGAACATAGCACCACGGTGTTACTGCCTTCTGATTACCACGAAGCCGGGCTGCTTGCCCAGCGATCGGTGGCAATTCTCCAGCGACGGGAGTGGGTTTGCCGCCTGCCTGTTTGCCGCCCTGCAAATTTTATTTTTGATCTATCCTTCGCCCAGCAAATGGTGGACTGATCGCCGTTCCCGCCTTTACCCAGGAGGCTCCTGCCCAGAACGATCCTGCCTCGGGCCAGGGCTGAGTGCCCCATTCTCCCAGCCCAGGATCGCTCCAGATGGCTTGAGCTCCCTAGCGAAAGGCGTCGGGGTTGAGGGGCCGACCGGCGGGACGGCCGCCGCTCAGGCGAGCCCCGGTACCGCCATCAGCAGGGTCGAGGAAGGGCTTGAGGTAAATGCCGTTGGTACGACGGCTGGGGGACATTGCGCCCGGCAACCCCAGCACGCTGCCGATCTGGTCCAGGATGTCGCTGTTGCCGCCGGTAAAGGTGGTCACCCCCTGGGTTTGGTCGCCCCGGTCAGCAACGGTCAGGTTGTCAAACACGCGATCGCGCGTCAGGGCCGGATCTTGCCCCTGGGGCACCGTAAACACAATCCGACAGCCGGACACCGCTTCGGTGGTCACACAGACGGTGTTGTAGCCATTTTCCACCGAGGTTTCCAGGGCCAGCATGCCGTCGGGGCGATAGCGCTCCAGGCGGGCGCTAATTTCCGCACAGCGGCGATCGGCGGGCCAGGCGCTGCCCATGTCCTGGGGCACGGCCCAGGGGTAGACCTGCCCTGGCTGGCTGGTAGGGGCGTACATGACCGTGTACTGGCCGTTTTGGAGCTGACAGGTGAAGCGCGGGGTGCTATCGGCCTCTGCCGGGGGCGTTTCGGGCGTGCCGGTCTCTGTTTGGGCCTGCCCTACCCCCGCCAATGGCCCCAAAAGGAGCGCGGTGGCCAATCCACCCCTTAGTAACTTCACAAACGTAGCGGTCGTAGAACCGGCCATGGTGTGCTGCCTCCAGTCAATTGGCGTAGGTGTACATCTTTGCCCAGGGTGCCCCGGCGGCTAGGAATTGGACCAAGCCTCAGCGTTGTTTCATTCCCAGCGTTGCTCGACCCAGGACTCAAACGTCTCTCTCTTCTCCCGCGACGCGATCGCTCTTTGACAAGTTCCCCCAATGCCTTTACATCCGCGTTTTGGCCCAGCTCAGCGGCCCGCTGGTCCCATGTCCCTGGAAATGCTCAGCCCCCTTGAAATTCTCAAAATTGTGCGTATCCTTAGTTAGGCTTTGGGTTCACGCTGCATTTAGGCGATCGAGAGTGGACGCTTACGCTGCATCTAGCGTTTAGCCAACACGCAGCGATCGCCTGCTCCAGGTCACACCAGGTTCACATCACACCATGCACCAGAGGGGGACAAAACCCATGGAACACGCCAATCAACCATTCGCATTGACCGGCCCAGGGGCGATCGCCCATCGTCTCGGGGGCTGGGCAGGGACAGGCTTAATGGTGTCTACCCTGCTGGTGATCAGCCCTGCGGCCCGGGCCGATACCCTTGCCGCCTGGCAGTTTGACCCGGCCACGCAGCAGCTGACCCTGACGTTGCCTAGCGGCATCACTCCCCAGTACACCGTCGAGGCCAACCCGGCCCGAATTGTGCTGACGCTGCCCCAGACCCAACTGGGGGCGATCGCTTCGTCCCAGACCTATAGCGGAGCCGTGAGCCGAGTGCACCTCAGCCCGGTTGACGGCGCCACGGTGATAGTGCTGGAGCTGGCCGATAACGCCGTGCTGGCGGCAGAGGGAGCCAGCCTGGTTGCGATCGCCGCTGGGGATCAAACCCGCTGGGTGCTCACTGCCCTGGCCACCGTTCCAGGGGCGACCCCGCTGGCGGCTGTCCCCGGCAGTGGGGCCAATCCAGCCATGATTGTGGAGCTGCCCGTCATTCCAGGCAATGACCCACGGCTGGGCTTTCCCGCTGCCGGGACCGGGCGACTGAGCACTTCAGCCGCCAACCTGATGCTGCCCAGCGATGTCAACAGCCTGGCGAACCTGCCCGAAACCCTGCCCGTCGATCCCTTCAACCTGGGCCGACCGGGGGAGCAGGTGACGGTCCCCAGCCTGGCCGAACTCGATGCCGCCGTGGGCCCCGTCGCCACCGCACCCCAGACCGCCAGCCCAGCCGAGCTAGAACCGCCTGCGGCCGGGGCCCCGGTCCAGCCGGGTGGGATCGCCACTGCGTCCGTTCCGGCCTCCGCCGCTAGTGCCGCTCCGGTGCTGACCCAGGAACCCCCAGCCACCCCCGGCACGGCCCCGGCCACCCCTGTCGCTGGAGCCCCGGTGCCTGCGGAGGCCGTGGCCACCCAGCCCGCCGAACAGCCCGAGTCCCAGCCCCTGCCCACCATCGATAGCGAAACCAGCGGAGTCCCGATCGCGGTAACACCACCGGAGCTGCCGACCCCAGCCCAGCCCGCCGTGCAGCCAGAGGCGATCGCCGCCGATCCGCCTGATGCCCCCAGCCCCGAGGTCAGCACTCCGGCGGTGGCGCTGACGGCCGAGCCGCCGAGCTTGCCCGACCTGGCCACGGAGTCCGCGATCGCCCCCCAGTTCACCCCTAGCAGCTCCACTCCCAGCAGCCCCACCCCCAGTAGCCCCGTTATCAGCCAGGAACCCCCGCCCGTAGCCTCGGTGCCCGTTGAAGTCACCGGCACCGATCCCAATCTGCTGGCCGTACCCGCCGCCCCCACCACCACCAGCCAGGGCAGCGTGGTTCCTCCCGATAGCTCGCTGGTCTTAGCGGCCGCCGGAGAGCCAATCTTGTTTGGCAGCCCGCTGCCGGACAGCGGTGACCAGGCCGCCCTGCCCCAGGTCATTAACCCCACTCCCCCCGGAGCGCCCCCTCTCCCCTGATACTCTGGTGGCAGCAGGCACCATTCTGCAGCTGCGCTACGTAGGTAGCGAGCCCCTCGATCTCAACACCGGCTCCAGCCAAAGCCAGGTGCTGCTGCTGGCCCACGACCTCCGCGACCCCATCACCAACGGCATTGTCGCTCCGGCGGGCAGCCAGCTAATCGGCCAGTTTGAGCCGACCCCCGAGGGACAGCGCTGGGTGAGCACCATGCTGATTTCCCCGGCCGGGCAGCGGGTGGACTTTGCCAGCACCACCGAGTACATGGTGGGCAGCCCTGAGGTCAGCAGTCCTCGGATGGCCGCTGGGGCCGGCCTGGGGGCCCTGGCCCTGATGCTGGTGACGGGCTTTAGCGGCATTGGCCTGATTGGTGGTGCCCTGGTCGGAGCCACTACAGTGGTCGGCACCTCGCCCCAGACCGTTGTCATCGCCCCCAACCAAATTATCCAGGTGCAGGTAATTCAGGACGTGCCCCGGGCCATACCCATCGCTGCCGCCCCCGAGCAGAGTCGGGAGTGGGGTACGGGTGGGTGGTAGTCCCACCCCCTTGCATCCACAATTAGCGATGGACCAAAAATTAATTGTCATACCCCTAGGGGCTGTCATCAATTAGCTGCCAAACGCTCATAAATCAAGGATTACAGCCCCTAGCCTGGCTTTTGGGTCGGGCATGGCAAGGCCTGATATACCCGCCTCTTGGCCACAATTTGATGACACGCCCCAGGCTGCTTCCTGAGTTGGGCGTGGTAAAGCTGGCAGTAAAGGAATTTGGACCAGAAGCCTTAGGCATGGCATCAGTTCTGGTCAACCATGAATTCTGGATTACAGCGACGGGCAGTTTTTGTGGCTCTAACATCTCTGAATTGCCATTCTGTGGCACTCTGGGAGGTAGAGCGTGCAATCGCTACAAACCCTGTTAATCAGCACCGGCAACCATTGAGCAAAGGCTATGCAAACGCTTCCCAACCCTATTTCCCCGACCTCCGCTACCCCCGCCTTTGACCCCTTCGACACCACCATCCATCGCCGCAAAACCCGCCCGGTGCCGGTGGGCAGCGTTACCATTGGCGGCGGTCACCCGGTAGTGGTGCAGTCAATGATCAACGAAGACACCCTCGACATCCAAGGGGCCGCCGCTGCCATTCGCCGCCTGCACGAGATCGGTTGTGAAATTGTGCGGGTGACGGTGCCCAGCATGGCCCACGCCAAAGCTCTGGCCGACATTCGCAAAATTTTGGCAGACACCTACCAGCCCGTACCCCTGGTGGCTGACGTGCACCACAACGGCATGAAGATCGCTCTGGAAGTGGCCAAACACGTTGACAAGGTGCGCATCAACCCTGGCCTCTACGTGTTTGAAAAGCCCCAGGCGGGCCGTACCGACTACTCCCAATCCGAATTTGACGCCATCGGCAGCAAAATTCGCGAAACTTTAGAGCCCCTGGTGGTCTCCCTGCGCGACCAGGGCAAGTCAATGCGGATTGGCGTCAACCACGGGTCGCTGGCCGAGCGCATGCTGTTCACCTACGGCGACACCCCCGAGGGTATGGTGGAGAGCGCCCTGGAGTTCATTCGCATCTGTGAGTCTCTCGACTTTCGCAACCTGGTCGTGTCCCTGAAGGCGTCGCGGGTGCCGGTGATGGTGGCCGCCTACCGGCTGATGGCCCATCGCATGGACGAGCTGGGGATGGACTACCCCCTGCACTTGGGGGTCACCGAAGCGGGCGACGGGGAGTATGGCCGCATCAAGTCGACGGCAGGTATTGCCACCTTGCTGGCCCAGGGCATTGGCGACACCATTCGCGTCTCACTCACCGAAGCGCCTGAGAAGGAGATTCCGGTCTGCTACAGCATTTTGCAGGCCCTGGGGCTGCGCAAAACCATGGTGGAATACGTGGCCTGCCCGTCCTGCGGTCGTACCCTGTTCAATCTCGAAGACGTGCTCCACGAGGTGCGCGAAGCCACCAAGCACCTAACCGGGCTCGATATTGCGGTGATGGGTTGTATTGTCAATGGCCCTGGCGAAATGGCTGATGCTGACTACGGTTACGTGGGCAAAACCCCTGGCTATATCTCGCTGTACCGTGGCCGCGACGAGATTAAGAAGGTGCCAGAAGATCAGGGCGTAGCGGAGCTAATCAACCTGATTAAAGCCGATGGACGCTGGGTAGATCCCTAGGATGTGTTATCGATTTTGACCAAAAGTCTTCCCTGGGGGACTACGGGCTTATAGACAGCGAAACTCTGTTTATCCTTGGATAAACAGAGTTTCGCCGTAGGGAGCTGAAGGATTGGAACGGTATCTGTTCCAAAAATCCTGCCAAGAATGCTTGTTTAGCGTTCTTCAGAAACAGGGCGGATGATGGGAATCGAACCCACGAATGGTGGAACCACAATCCACTGCCTTAACCACTTGGCTACACCCGCCACAATTGCGTTTTTCAATATAGCACCCAAGACGGTGCTTAAGCCATCAAAATTCGACTTTTTGGTTGGTGGCAAGGTCAGCAGCCTAGACCTTAGGATTACAGGGGACAGCGATCGCCTATCCCATGCCCACTGCGCCCCTTCTCTGGCTTCGGGCAGTTGGAATGGCGGCTCCGAGTTGAGAATTTGGCCATATGTCTGTTTCGATCATCATTCCTACCTGGAACGAGGCCGCCTGTTTGGGCCGCACCCTGGGCGTGCTGGAAAGCCTCAATCCGTCGCCTGCTGAGATTTTGGTGGTAGATGGCGGCAGCGGCGATCGCACCGTGGCGATCGCCCAGACCTGGGCCAGCTGCCTGCCTCTGCGCGTCATTCATGCTCCGGCGCGGGGGCGATCGGTGCAGATGAACCTGGGGACCGAGGCCGCTGAGAGCGACATCCTCTGCTTTCTCCACGCCGATACCCTGGTGCCCGACGACCTGGTCAAGCTCGTCCAGAGTACTCTGGATGACCCGGCGGTGGCTGGGGGCGGCTTTGTGTCACTCATGGCGGGAGCTGAAACAACCCGCTGGGGCATCTCGCTGCACAATGCGGTCAAAACCTACTACGCGCCGCTGCTGTTTCGACCCCACCTGTTCTTTGGGCGGGGGCTGCGGCTGCTGTTTGGCGACCAGGTGATGTTTTGCCGCCGCGCCGATTTTCACGCCTGTGGCGGTTTCGACCCGGCTATGCCGATCATGGAAGAGGCCGATCTGTGCCTCAAACTCTGCCGTCGAGGGCGCCTGCGTCAGCTCAGCCGGGTGGTGCAGTGCTCTGACCGTCGGGTAGCCGCCTGGGGTGCCCTCAAGGCCAACGCCATCTACCTGATGATCGGATTGCTCTGGGCGTTGGGGGTCCCGGCTGTTGCCCTGAAGCAGTTTTATGAGGAGGTGCGGTAGGGGCGGGGCATGCCCCTTCATCCCCTCACCCCGGCTGCCGGTTCAGGCTCCAGTCGTAGGGGAGGTGGCGCACCTCGATCGGGGCAGACGGCGACGGGCTGAGGTTGAGGTAGGTGCCGATGTAATTCGTCACTGAGGGAGCTACCCGCAAGAAGTCTTCTCGGTACCATTTAAAAATTTTGCTGCAGTAGAGCACTCCGGCCTCGCTGTCGTAGCGCACCTTGGCAGGGTTATGGATGAAGCGGTGGGCGTCGGTTTCGAGCTGGGCCTCGACGATGTCGGGCCAGTAGGCTTCGTTGCGCAGAATGGGGTAGCTGCCCGAGGCACAGACGAGGGCAAAGTGAATGCGTGGCTCTTTGAACTGGGGCCGCAGCAGGTCGTGTTCCAGGTGGTTTAAGCTGATGGCTCTACCGTCGAGCGGGTAGACGGAGCGGCTAAAAAAGCGCCAGAAGGCCAGCCAGTTGGGCAGCCCCAACACCCGCGGCAACACTGACTCGATAGGGTAGTGCTTCAGCACCTGCTGAATGGTGAGGGCGTTGTAGAGGTTGATTAAAGTTGTAGAGGTTGATTAAAAGCGCCAGGGAGTCCTCTGGCGCCAGGCCATCGAGGCTGTTGGGGAGCGAGGCCAGCCAGGTCTCCAGCTCCGGTTGGGCCTGCTGTTGCCAGCGGGCGTAGTCAACCCGCCCCTGGTCGTCCACGTAGGTCTGAAGCAAGGTATTCCAGGGGGTAAAATCTAGCATGGCCTGTCTCCTGCCTCTGCGCGTAATGCCTGTCCTCTCGACGTTCCCCCCCCGGCTGTGGGCCGCTGCCCGCCCGGTAGCCTGGTGGGGGATAAAGCACTGGATACAGCGATCCTTTCCGGAGGTGTCCAGCCTGACGCCCCAGAATCTTGACCACTGGTTGAGCCAGGGCAACGCCCCTATACCTATTTTGCTCGATGTACGCCGAGACGATGAATTTGCGGTTAGCCATCTGCCTGGAGCCTACTCTGCCCCCGACCTGAAGGCCGCGCTGGCCCTGGACCTAGCCCGCGATCGCCCGATTGTGGCCTACTGCTCGGTGGGATATCGATCGGCTCGGCTGGCGGCTCAGCTAAAGGCGGCGGGCTACACCCAGGTATACAACCTGGCCGGGTCCCTTTTTCAGTGGGCCAACGACGGGCGATCGCTCGTCCAGGCGGGGCAACCCACATCGGTGGTACACCCCTACAACCGGTGCTGGGGGCTGCTGCTCAGGCCAGGGCTGGCTGCCCTGCCCCATTCTCCCCCTGCCGCCGAGGAGTAGGTCAAGGCCTCGGCAAACCTCAGCCCGACCCGCCCACGATCGCCTCCCACTGGGGCAGATCCTCGGGCCGATCGATGTCGGTGAGGGGGGGCAGTAGCTCTACGCTGAGGCCCTGGGCCTTAGCGGCAGCGAGGGTCTGCTCCAGCACCCGGTCGGTGCCCCAGTCGATCGCGGCAAACAGCGCCCGGTTAAGCTGCCGCAGGCCAATCAGGTAGTAGCCGCCGTCGGTGGCGGGGCCAAGCACGACATCCACCTGGTGCAGCGCCTCGATCGCCATTCCCAGGTGGCGGGCCGTCAGGGCAGGGCAATCGCTGCCAATGGCGATCGCCCCCGGTCGGCCCTGGTCAAAACTTTGGCTAAAGGCAGCGATCAGGCGATCGCCCAGTCCCCCCTGGGCCTGGGGGTAGTAAACTCCCGCTACCCCCAGCCAGGCCTGCATCTGCTCCCCATTCCCACCGGCAAAGTGAACCTCCACGGCCAGGGGCAATTGCTGGGCGGCGACCTGCACCTGCCCCAGCACATACTCGGTCATCTGGCGCTGCACCGCCGCCGCCCCCATCGCCCCCAGCTGGGGTATCAGGCGGGTTTTGGTACGGCCCGGTTCGGGGTAGCGGGTAAACAGCATCAGACCAAAGGGTGGCTGTCCAGGCTGTGAGGTTGGGGCGGGTGCAGACAAGGGCATGGAAATCAAAGGTTTTCTCTACCTAAAACTAATTGTGACCGGAGGGTAGCTTTTGGGCTCGGTTTGGGCACCCTAGGTCGAAATACACAAAACCATGGGTTGCATGGCTCACAGTCTATCTACGTGTACGGGGGTTTAGGCGTACCAGAGCCAATCTAGCCATGACACAGCCAACATCGACTGCCCCCATTCGGGTGGGCGTTCTCCACTCTATAACCGGGCCGATGGCGTTCAGCGAGGCTCCCCTGGTAGACGCCGCTCTGATGGCCATTGACGAAATCAACCAGGCTGGAGGGGTGCTGGGCCGCCCGATCATCCCCCAGATTGGGGACGGGGCCTCCGACCCCGGTGGCTTTGCCGCCGCCGCGCAACACCTGCTGACGGTAAACAGGGTAGACGCAATTTTTGGCGGCTGGACCTCCATGAGTCGCAAGGCGGTGCTGCCGGTGCTGGAGGCCCACAATTGCCTGCTCTGGTACCCCGTCCACTACGAGGGCTTAGAGCAGTCGCCCTGGGTGTTTTATACCGGGTCCTGCCTCAACCAGCAGGTGGAGCCAGCCCTGGACTGGTTGCTGGGCCAGGGCTACCGCCGCCTGTTTTTGCTGGGGTCTGACCACCTGTTCCCCCGCGTTACTCACAAAGTGCTGAAGGGCCAGCTCAAACACCGCCAGGGCAGCATTGTGGCCGAAACCTACCTGCCCCTGGGAGCGACTGACTTTAGCGATACGGTTGAAGCAATTTTGGCGGCCCAGCCCGATGCTGTGTTCAGCACCCTGAATGGCGCCAGCAACCTGCCGTTTTATCGCCAGTGCCAGGCCCAGGGGCTCAGCCCCGATCGCATTCCTATTCTGACCGTCAGCATCGGTGAGCTGGAGCTGCGACAGATTGGCGCGGCAGCGGCCGGACACTATGCCTGCTGGAGCTACTTTCAAAGCCTGGAAACCGCTGCCAACCAGAGCTTTGTGGCGCGCTTTAAGCAGCGCTATGGGAGCGATCGCGTCACCACTGACTCCATTGAGGCCGCCTACACCCAGGTTTACCTGTGGCGGGCTGCCGTCATCGCCGCCCAAACCACCGCCACCGACCCGGTGCGCCAGGCCGCCTACCACCAGCGCTGGGCCGCCCCCAGTGGCACCGTCTGCTGCGAGCCCAACCACCACCTGCAAAAGCGCTGTCATGTGGGGCAGGCCCAGGTCGACGGTCAGTTTCGGATTGTCTACTCCAGCCCTGGCCCCATCCGCCCTCAGCCCTGGCTGGGGATGGAGGATCAGGACTTTCCCACAGCGGCGGTGGTGGTGGAGATGCTGGGGGAGGTATCTACCTGTGTGCAGTCCAGCTGGGAACTGGAGCAGCAATCGCAGCGGCTGGAGCAGGCCCTGACCCAGCTGCGCCAGGAGGTGGCCCAGCGACAGCAGGCCGAGGCTGCCCTGCGGGCCGCCAACGCCGAAATCACCAGCCTCAACCAGGCTCTCCAGGCCGACAACAGCCGCATGAGTGCCGAACTGTCGGTAGCCCGCCAGATTCAGCGTATGGTGCTGCCCCGGCCCGAGGAACTGGCGGCGATCGCCGATCTGGAGATAGCCGGGTTTATGGATGCCGCCACCGAGGTGGGGGGCGACTACTACGACGTTTTGTCGGACGACGAGCACCCGGGCCAGGCTATGCTGGCCATCGGCGATGTCACCGGCCACGGTCTGGAGAGCGGCGTGCTGATGATTATGGCTCAAACCGCCGTGCGGACCCTGCAGGCGCTGGGGGTACAGCGGGGCAACCTCGATCCGGCTAAAGCCTTTCAGGCGCTCAATACCGTGCTCTATCAAAACCGACTGCGAATGGGGTCGCAGCGCCACCTCTCCCTAGCTCTGCTTGACTATTGCGAGGGAACGCTCACCATCAGTGGCCAGCACGAGGAGGTGATTGTGGTGCGCAACGGCAGGGCCGAGCGGGTCGACACCCTGGACCTGGGCTACCCCGTCGGTTTGATTGCGGACATCACCCCCTTTGTGGCCCAGTACCGCCTGACCCTGGCGGTGGGCGATGGCGTGGTGCTCTACAGCGACGGCATCACTGAAGCTGAAAACAGCCAGCGCGAATTCTACGGCCTCGATCGCCTGGTTGCCACCGTGCAGCGCGCCTGGAACGGTTCCGCCCAGGCGATCGAGGCCGCCGTGATCGAGGATGTCCAAGCCCATGTGAAAGGTCATACCGTCTATGACGACATCACCCTGGTGGTCCTCAAACGCCGCGCCTAGTTGGTTTGCCCCTAAACCCTGACCCCAACCCTGACCTTTGTCCTACCGATGCCCCCTACCATGGCCCCCGACCCGTCCACTGATCCCCCGTCTCTATTGGACCTACCCGAGGTGCTTCGGGAAAACGAGCAGCTGCGCCAGGACAATCAGCAGCTGCGCCAGGAGAACGAAGACCTCCGCATCGCCCTGCTGACCACCGCTGAACACGGCGACCTGATCGAGGCCGATCTGCACAGCACCAACCAGCGCCTCCAGGCCGAGATGGCTGAGCGCCTGCGGGCCGAGGCCACCCTCAAAACCCTGGTGGATCTAATCTCGCGCCAAAAGGCCGATCTGGAGATCATCATGCACACCATCATGGAGCATGGCGATACCCTCGACACCCAGTGGCACCAAAAGTTTTGCGCTGCCATGGTGCGCGCCGACATCGACGGGCTGACCCAAATTCATAACCGCCGCCGGTTTGATGAGTACCTGGTGCAGCAGTGGCAGGACATGGCGCGGGAGCAAAGTCCGCTGGCGGTAATTCTCTGCGACCTCGACGCCTTTAAGATCTACAACGACACCTACGGCCACCTGGCGGGAGACACCTGCCTGGTGCAGGTGGCCACTGTGCTGCGCCACTGCCTGCACCACGCCAGCGATATGGTGGCCCGCTACGGGGGGGAGGAATTTGTGGCTATTTTGCCTCGCACCACCCTGGCCGAGGCCCAGGTGGTAGCCCAGCGCATCCAGCGGGAAGTCTTAGGGTTGCGGATTCCCCATCAGTTTTCCACTGTGGCCCCGGTGGTTACAGTCAGCATCGGCGTCGCTGGCACCATTCCCCAACCCCACACCAGTAGCGCCGATCTGCTGCAACGGGCCGACGAGCAGCTGTATCAGGCTAAGCGGCTGGGAAAAAACCAAATTTTCTCGGCCAGTGTTTGACCGCCTCTATTCATCGTTTGCTTTTCCCTGTAGGGACTGATTTTATGATGTCTACGTCTGCCTCTGTGTCTAATCAATTTGGCCGCTTCGCCACCTGCTTAGACCACAGCAAAGAATACCTCACCATTTGCTTTTCGCCCTCGGCTTCGGCGCGGCAGCAGCGGTGGCGCAACTACGGTCTATCGGCCGATTTTCTGGGCGACTACTTTGCCACCTTTTTTCCGGGCAGCCCCCAGAAGGGCGGTGCTGATGAGGATCTGATGCAGCGGGATACGGTCAAGTCAGCGATCAGCTACATCGCCAACGAACTGCTCGAAAATGCGATCAAGTACCACGCCGATCGCTCCCCCGAGCCGATCAGCATTTCGCTGTTTCTCTACGAGGACTACATTGTATTTCAGTCGCTCAACCTGGTTGAGCCAGGAGCGGCCGAGCAGTTTATGGGGTTTATTCAGAGCATTTTGAGCGCCGCCGACCTGGATACTCTGTTTGCCCAACAGCTGGAAAAGACGGCGATGGGCGAAGGGGATTCCCACATGGGCTTCTTGACCATGATGTGTGACTACGGCGTGGAGTTTGGCTGGGGATTTAGCCCCAACCCGGGGCTACCGGAGTTTACCCAGGTGGATGTGCAGGCCTACCTCTACCTCAAATCAGCATTTTGACCCAAACATCGGTATTTTGTAGGGGAATAGGCACGTCCCAGCGTGTAGTTACCCCCATGCCTGGCCCCAACGGTTTTCCTGGCCTGAGTTCACTGTCAATCCCTGCCATAGCGCCTGATCCCATGATTGAAACTGAAGACTACCGCGTGTACTACCAGGCAGAAACGGCCACTGTTGTAATGGAGGGGTTTCTGCGGCTGGACGGTATCGAGGCTTACCAACCCGTCATGGATCTGCTGCTGGCGGCGGCGATGGAGGAGGCCTGTACGGTTGACTTGCACCAGCTAGAGTTTCTCAACAGTTCGGGCATCAGCATGCTGTCGATGTTTGTGGTCAAGGTGCGCGATCGCGGCACCACCCGGCTCAGCTTTCGCGGCTCTGAGGGCATTCTCTGGCAGACGCGATCGCTCAAAAACCTGAAGCGACTGATGCCCGAACTGCACATTGAAATGCTGGCTGCCCCGAACAGTTCCGCCTGAGCCGGATTGAGCGCAAACCAGAAAAAAGGGCGCGGCAGTCTGCCGCGCCCCCTGCATCAACTCCGCTCAGCAACCTGAACGGAGCCGGGTAGATGCATTACTGGTTGGGGATGTTGCCGGGACGCACCGTGACGGTCTGCTCGCGACCACCGCGCCGCAGGGTGAGGGACAGGTTTTGTCCCACCCGGGAGCGCTCCACGGCCTGCTGAACAGCAATGCTCTCAGTCACGGGGCGACCCTCAACCGCCGTAATGATATCGCCCTCTCGCAGACCCCCCTGAGCGGCCGGGGAGTTGGGCAGAACGCGCCCAATCAGGACGCCAGAGTCTGTATCAACAGAGAAGGATCGGTTGGGGTTGCTGTTGATGTTCTGGCGCAGCTCCGGGGTCAGATTCACCATTTGAATGCCCAGGTAGGCGTGCTCAACCCGGCCATTCTGAATCAGTTCGGCGCTGATGCGCTGCACGGTGTTGATGGGAATGGCAAAGCCCAGCCCCTGAGCCCCCTGGATAATGGCGGTGTTGACACCGATTACCTCGCCGTTGAGGTTGAGCAGCGGGCCTCCAGAGTTGCCGGGGTTGATGGCGGCATCGGTTTGAATGAAGTCGACCCGCTTGTCGGGCACCCCCACCTGGCGGCTGGAGCGCCCCGTGGCGCTGATGATGCCGGCGGTTACGGTGCTGTCGAGGCCCAGGGGATTGCCAATGGCGATCGCCCACTCCCCGGGCCGAATCCGGTCGGAGTCGCTGATCGAGACCGTGGGCAGGTTCTGCGCATCGATTTGAATCACGGCAATGTCGGTCACCGAGTCGGCACCCACCACCCGACCCCTGAAGGTGCGCCCGTCGGACAGGGTGACCTGGACCTCGTTAGCTCCGGCCACAACGTGGGCATTGGTGATGATGCGGCCGTCTGCGGAGGTGATGAACCCAGAGCCCACGCCCCGCTGCACCTGCTGCCGCTGGGGCGCCGGCAGGTTGTTGCCAAAGAACTGGCGGAAGAAGGGGTCCTGAAACATGGGCGGCAGACTGGTCTGCACCGTACGGGCAGCGTCGATGCGCACAACCGACGGTTCTACGCGCCCCACAATGTCGGCAATCAGGTTGGGGCTAGACAGCGAAGGGGCCACAGCCACATTAACGCCGCTGGACTGGGGAGCCTGGGCCTGAATGTTGGCGGCCGGAGGAGCCTGTTCACTGCTATTCCAAAAGCCGTTGTCCCAAAAAACGGGGGTGGCGGTGGGAGCCTCGGCCCCGGTAGGCTGCCCCAGACCGCTGAGGGCTTGCCCGCCAGCGGTGGCTATTCCTGCACCCAAGAGCACCAGGGCCAGCGACCGAGCCCCTGGCCGCAATTTACGCCCAGAAGCCTGGTCAGAGCCCTGCCCAGAGGTACGCCCAGAAGCCTGCCTTGTCATTGCTGTTACCTCGCTTGAATCTCGCATGATATTGACAACAGTAAAGGTATGGTATTGCGTCTGCATGGCATGACCATGGCGAAGCTGTGACACTTTACCGCCGTTCACTGTGCCAATTCGGTGGCAAGACCAGGGACTAGTAGTCTGCCAAGCCAAAGATGACAGGTTAGTGGGGCTCACGGTGCACGGTGTACGGTTCCCGGCAGTCCTTAAACCGTACACCGTGTACCCTGCACCGTTAGACCGTTGGAGCCTGTCACAATCAGGTTGGTCAAGGACTAGTACTTAATGCGATCGCGGTCTTTGCCGGGGGCCGCGTGTTTGACCACAAAGTCGATGATCTTGCCTGCCACATCGATATCGGTGGCTTTTTCAATTCCCTCCAGGCCGGGGGATGAGTTGACCTCCATCACCACCGGACCGTGGTTGGAGCGCAGCAGGTCCACCCCGGCCACCCGCAGGCCCATGGCTTTGGCGGCGCGAATGGCGGTGCTGCGCTCCTCGGGGGTGAGGCGCACCCGGCTGGCCGAGCCGCCCCGGTGCAGGTTGGATCGAAACTCACCGGGGGCTCCCTGGCGCTTCATGGCGGCCACCACCTTGTCGCCGATCACAAAGCAGCGGATGTCCATGCCCCCCGCCTCTTTGATAAATTCCTGCACCAGAATGTTGGCGTCGAGGCCGCGAAAGGCCTCGATCACCGACTTGGCCGCCTGCTGAGTTTCGGCCAGCACCACGCCGATGCCCTGGGTGCCTTCCAGCAGCTTGATCACCAGGGGAGCACCGCCAACGATATCCACCAGGCCGTCGATGTCCTTGGTGGAGTGGGCAAAGCCTGTCACCGGCAGGCCGATGCCCCGGCGAGCCATGATTTGTAGCGATCGCAGTTTGTCGCGCGATCGCGAGATGGCCATTGAGGTATTGGCGGTAAACACCCCCATGATTTCAAACTGCCGCACCACCGCCGTACCGTAGAACGTGTTCGATGCCCCAATCCGGGGGATCACCGCCTCAATGTCCACCAGCGGCTGGCTCTGGTACATGACCTTGGGCTGATGGGAGGTGATATTCATGTAGCAGCGCAGGTGGTCGATTACCTGCATTTCGTGGCCACGCTCTTCCCCTGCCTGTTTCAGTCGTCGGGTTGAGTAGAGGGTGGCGTCCCTGGATAAAATCGCAATCTTCATAGCGCTTCAGGAGTCATCCTCGGGGATAGTTTAGGGGGAAATCGGGAATCAGGCGGGGGGGACGGGCAGGGGCTGCAGGTACGATCGGCCCGGATCCACCAGGTAGCGACGGCGCACCGCCTGCCGCCCCAGCAGCATGCGAAACCCCATCTCGTCGCGATTGGTCAGGGTCAGCTCGATGGTCCAGACGGCCTGGCCCACCTGTACCTGGGTTTCGATCACCGGTCGCAGCTCTGCCTGCCCCCCCGAATTGCGCACCTCACGCTCTTCCAGCAGCACCGCCACCGCTGTGATGAGGTAGTCGTCGTTGCGCTGCAGGGGGTGGGCCTGAAAGCGCACCATGGCGCGGCCTGCCTGCTCGAACCGCTCCACGTCAAAGGCGTGCAGCGCCGACGATCGCGCGCCGGTATCGATCTTGGCCTTGATCGCTGGAACCCCCAGCCCCGGCAGGGCTACCCACTCTCGCCAGCCAATGATCGCAGCCGATACAGTGCCAGAACTCATACCGCCGTTAAGACCATATCAGGGAGCATAGCAGGAGAGGAGAGGGTTTGAACCTGGGGAGTTTTAACCTAGGGAGCCAGGGGCGCAGCGGGGGGATCGTCACCCTCGAACGCGGGGTCCGAGGGGGGGGCTGCCGGGGCGATAGGGAGAGGGCTGATCAGGCTCAGCTCGTAGGGATCTGTTTGGATGGCGTTGGCAAAGGCCGCCTGGAGGGCAGGGCGAAACCGCTGGTCGCCCTCCAGAGTAAGCTTGAAGTAGGCCAGCCCCAGCACCTGCATGTAGGCCCACACCAGCTCGGGGCGCAGCCCAATAATGTCGGGAGGAATGGGCAGGGGCTGATCGCCTGCGACCACATCGCCGATGGTGGAAAAGTGGGTACCCCGGCTGATCAACAGCAGGTAGCGATCGGGGGTGGTCAGCCAGCTAAAGGGTTCGATCTGTTCTGGAAACGCTGGTGCCACGGTGTCGGCGGTGCCCGCCACCACCATCACCGGCAGGTCGAGCTGACTGTACC
The DNA here is from genome assembly GCF_000763385.1 of Leptolyngbya sp. KIOST-1. Taxonomy (NCBI): domain Bacteria; kingdom Bacillati; phylum Cyanobacteriota; class Cyanophyceae; order Leptolyngbyales; family Leptolyngbyaceae; genus Leptolyngbya; species Leptolyngbya sp. KIOST-1. Next base: position 84,496 of record NZ_JQFA01000005.1, on the reverse strand, counting down.
CCGTCGGCCCAAACAGCACGCTGCCCACCGGATTCATGACAAAGATTGACCTCACCCTGGGATCGACTAAGCTGTTGCCGGGGTTGCCCAGGCGCAGGGCCTGACACTGGAGCAACAGGGAGGGATTGAAGGAGAGGGTGCCGGGGGGACAGGCCGCCGCCAGCCTGGCCAGGTCAAAGCTGGCTCCGGCCAGGGCCAGGGCCGTGTAGCCGCCAAAGGATTGCCCCACCACCCCCACCCGGCTCAGGTCGAGCTGATTTTGAATCACAGAAGGGTTGCGGCTGAGGTTTTCCAGGGCGTTGAGGGTGAGCGACACATCGCGGGGACGGCGCAAAAATTCTTCGTCCTGCACCACCGCATCCGACTGGCCCGCCAGCAGCGCGTAGAGCTGCTGATCGTTGCTGCCGGGGTGCTCCAGGGTAGCGACGGCAATCCCCCCAGTCACCAGGTATTCGGCCAGGTAGCTGTAGCTGTCGCGGGTGCCCCCCAGTCCGTGGGAAATGACCACCAAGGGAAAGCCGCCGGGCGGTACCGGCGGCCCGCCTGGCTGCACCTGGGGCAGATAGAGCAGCGCCGGCCGAGGCAGCCCCGGCACTACCACTTGAATTAAATCGATGCCATACCGGCGCTCGCTCTCGATCAGCTGTAGCAGGGCTCCCACATCGACCGGGTTGGCCTCGGCCTGCTGGCGGGCCAGGGTCTGCACCTGCTCAAAGGCCGCCTCCGACTGCAAAATGGCCTGATTGATCTCCTGGGCGATCGCCAGTCCCTCGGCCAGATCGATGCGGATAGCAACCGTGGGGTAGGTTTTAAGCACGTTGAGCAGGGTAAAGCCGGTCTCAGGGTCGGCCGCCGCCAGAATCAGCGCCCCCCGCAGCGCCTGCACGTTGGCCTGGCGCACCGGCGTTTGCACCACCCGGCTCACCTGCTCCAGCAGCAGGATACCCTGCTCGGTGTAGAGGAACTGGGCCACCCCCACCGCGCTGATACTGGCCGGGGTGACTAGAACCTCGCGAATTTGGCTGAGCTGGTCGTCGGTGATCTGGAGCTGCCGACGGTAGATCTGCAGCTGGGTAGTGAGCTCTCCGGTGGTGGCAAACCGCTCCAGATCGGCGATCGGAATCGAGCGCTCCAGAATGCCGTAGGACACCAGCAGCGCCTCTGCCGCCTGACCGGGGGTGGCCGTTGCCAGCGCCCCCGCCAGCCCCAGCAGCCATGCCAAACAGCGCCGCCGCCACGATCGGGCAAACGGTATCGATGGTTGCCGAGGGGCAGGACTGTTGAGCGTCACAGGATTACCAGCTTGCTAGCGAGAGGGTACCACCGGGTGGTCAAAGATGTGATCGAGGAACCCCTCACAGGCATCGAACAGCAGTTCAATCACGTAGGTGAACCCTTCGGCCCCCCCGTAGTAGGGGTCGGGCACGTCGCGATCGGGATGGGTGCGGCAAAAGTCACACATCAACCGCACCTTCTCGGTGTGCTGGCTGGCCGGGTCGAGGGCCACAATGTCGCGGTAGTTCTGCCGGTCCATGGCTAGAATGTGGTCGAAGCGTTCGAAATCGGCAACTTCGAACTGGCGGGCGCACCCCACCAGTTCAAGGCCTCTGGCCCTGGCGGCCTGAGCCATGCGGCGATCGGGAGGGCTGCCCACATGGTAGCTGGCGGTGCCCGCCGAGTCGCACACCACTCGATTGCCCAGCTGCCGCTGAGCAATCAGGTAATTCATGATGTTTTCAGCTGAGGGCGATCTGCAGATGTTGCCCAGGCAGACGAACAAAAGACGAGTGGTCATGGCGTTCGAGGCCTAGAGACCGGGCAGGTTGAGGCCGCCGGTGAGTAGCTCCATGCGATCGCGCATGGTGGCCGTCGATTTTTCGTAGGCATCTTTCATCGCCGCCGCCACCAGGTCGGAGAGCACCTCGGCCCCTTCGTTGAGGGCTTCGGGGGCAATCGTCACGCCCTTGGGCTCCTGGTTGCCGCTCATGGTCACCTTGACCAGGCCGCCGCCCGACTCGCCCTCAATCTCCATTTGCTCCAGTTCTTCCTGCAGCTGCTTGGCCCCCTCTTGAATCTGCTGGGCTTTTTTGAAGGCTTCGGTCAGCTCCTTCATCTTGCCTAACCCAAACCCAAACCCTTGACCTTGTGACATGGAGTTTCTCTCGAACGTACGGCGTGCTGGCAGCGGCCAAGTGGGTGGCGGCAATCAGCTCTACGATTCTAACTCCCAGCGACAAAATCGCAGAGATTAAGTAGGGTTATCTACCCTTGGCCGGGGGCTCGCCCAAACCTTAGGCTTTTAGTATTGAAAGTCTCGATACACAACCACTCTGGTTTGCCGTCTGGGTTCTCCTTCTGGGTGTGACGAGGGTATTGACCATAGCGCTCAGCGTAAAACGCATAGAACCATGGGATTTTTTGATTCAGATATTGTCCAGCAAGAGGCCATGCAGCTGTTTCAGGATTACCAGTCACTGGTGCAGCTGGGGGGGAATTACGGCAAGTTCGACCGCGAGGGCAAGAAGATGTACATCGCCCAGATGGAGGCGATGATGGATCGCTACCACATCTTTATGAAGCGCTTTGAGCTGTCCGAGGACTTCATGGCCAAAATGACCGTCGAGCAGCTCAAGACCCAGCTGGGTCAGTTTGGCATGACCCCCGACATGATGTTTCAGCAGATGCAGCAAACCCTGGAGCGCATGAAGGCCGAGATCGAGGCATAATTGGATTTTTTCCTATGCCAGATTTAGCCGCCGCCCAGGGGGACGTGCAGCGCTACCGCCAGTGCCTCGACGCTCTCTTGCTCTACGGCAGCGCCTTCCACAACCCCGTTGGCCAGGCCTTTGACGCGCTACTGCGGGCGCTGCAGGGGGGAGAGGCCACCCCGGTGCTTAAAGCCTACGCCACCTGGTTTCAGGCCCTGGCCAGCACGGGCTATAGCTGGGGCACCTATCTGCTGTGCCAGATTGCCTATGCCGAGAATCCGTTTACGACCCAGGCCCAGGCCCAGGATTTTAACCATCTGCCCACCGCCCTGGTTGCCGCCGCCCGCCACGACCTGGAGCGGCTCCAGGCGCTGTACCATCTCAGTGGCGAGCAGGTGGCTGGGTGGGTGGGGGCGATCGCCGCTCTACCCCAGCCCCCGGTAGCCTGGGCCACGGCCTCAGCTGCGCCCTCGCCGCTGCCGCTGCCGCCCGCCTCGCCCTGGGCGGGGGCCATTGCCGCGCTGGCGGCCCACTACCGCCGCCACGGGGCCGGGCTACTGGCCCAGTACCGCGCTTTGAGCTGGCGGGACGGCGCGCTGCGGGGCATTGCCGACCCCGATCCCATTGGCCTGGACCAGCTCACTGCCTACGACCACCCCCGCCAGCAGCTGGTGCAAAATACCCTGGCCCTGCTGAAGGGCTACCGCGCCCTCAACGTGCTGCTCTACGGCAGTCGGGGGTCGGGTAAGTCCTCGCTGGTGAAGGCGCTGGTGAACGAGTACGCGCCCCAGGGGCTGCGGCTGGTGGAGGTGGCCAAGGGCGATCTGCGGGCTCTGCCCCAGATTGTGGAGGATTTGCGATCGCGGCCGCAGCGGTTCATCATTTTTGTGGATGACCTCTCATTTGAGGAGGACGACGACACCTTTAAAGCGCTCAAGGTAGTGCTGGAGGGCAGCGCCACGGCCCGTCCTGCCAATGTGGTGGTCTATGCCACCTCCAACCGTCGCCATCTGGTGCGGGAATTTTTTAGCGATCGCCCCCGCCCCAGCGATCAGGACGAAGTGCAGGCCTGGGACACGGTGCAGGAAAAGCTGTCCTTTAGCGATCGCTTTGGGCTCACCCTCACCTTCGAGCCCGCCGACCAGCCCACTTACCTGGCCATTGTCCGGCACCTGGCCCAGCAGGCTAACCTCACGCTAGCCGACGACGACCTCACCGCCCGGGCGCTACAGTGGGCCACCCGCCACAATGGCCGATCGGGTCGGGCGGCGCGGCAGTTTATCGACTGGCTGACAGCAGAGCTCGATCTGGCGCAGCCCTAGCCGAAACCCGCACGAAAAAAGCGATCGCAGCTGCTGCGATCGCTTCAAAACACCACTACCAGTTAAGCTTTCAAGCTGGGGCTTTAGCGCTTTTCGGTACCCTGGTTAGGAGCGCCTTCTACACCTGTGTTGCTGCTGCCACCCTCGGGCTGGGCTTCGTCTTTGCCATCGCCAGCTTCGTACATGCCGGTGTGGCGCTGCATAGGATCGATAGGCGTGTTATACCCATCTTGCTCTTCGCTGCTGCTCTTAGCCTTGCTTTTATCCTCTGCCATAATATTTGACCTCTAAGTCAGGTTTCTTCTATCAGGCTAAGGCGATCGCAGGTTATCTCAATCCCTCTCTGGAAAGGAGTAGCTCTCACCCCAAAGGCAGACGTTGGCAACCCGGCGCTGGGGCTTTTGCCCTCAGGTCATCCTAAACCCGCGTCACCCAACCCCGATTCAAACCCGATACCTTCCAGGGAGCATTGCCCTGCAACGCCCCGACAAACCGGGGGTATACCGATAAGATTCAGGATCAGATAGGAAGGTCTCACTGGCCGTTGGGGCCGGTGAATGGCCCTGGGGAGGTTCGCGTTTTTATCGCCCTTTACTGACCTGATCGCCCCCCATTGCAGGCGTCGCTGGAGGTCTAGAGGTTTTCTGTAGAGCGGCCAGGGAAGCTTGCAGATTATGGCGCGCCTGCTGCTCCAGTCGGGACCGGAAAAAATCAAGGCCAAAAATCGCGGGGCGGGCCAGAAAGGCGCGCATCAGCTCAGCTCGTCTGTGGCGAAACACCGCCTCAGGCACCCAGGCATACTCCTGGCGAATTTGGGCTTCATACTGCTTAAAGCGGCAGGGGGATGCGCCCAGGATGGCCAGGTCGCTATCCAGAACGGCGCCGATGTCGCCCCCAGGGGAAGAATTGTGGTGCCTGGTGGCCAAAATCATGCCGTGCACCGTCTGCTGCAGCCGGAGGCTACCACCGACGCTGGCAATCACCCGCACCGCCCAGTCTGCGCTCTGTTCCTCATTGTCTGTGCAGTGGGGATCGTAAATCCCATCGTGGAACCAGAGGGCCAGTTCCACCGCGGCTGGATCCTGGAGACAGGGAGTGCTGCGATCGCACCAGGCCAGGCAGTCCCTCAGGTGCTGCAGGGTGTGGTAAGCGCGGTGGGGTTCGGTGTAGCGATCGCACAGCTGCCCTAGAACCGCTGGCGCAGGCAGGTGCAGGCTGCGCCACAGGGTATGCCAGCGATCGCCTAACCGCCCCGGCAATTACAACAGCCCCCGGTAGCGAATAAACAGCAGCGTCACCGCCCAGGACCCCAGGGCCACCTTGAGCGCCACCAGCACATTCAACAGAGGAATCATGCCGCCGCTGAGCAGGGTGCCAAACTGCGCCGAAGGTAGGCTAAAGCCCATGAGGGTAAACACTGACAGGGCAATAAATACCAGCACCGACACCTTCTCCCAGGTGGCCGCGTGCCAGCGTTCGTAGATCGCCTGCATCCACTCCGGCGAGGCGGCGGTGATGGCAATTAGCCCGATCGCGGTGCCACCCGCCACCCCCGCCGCAAACCCACCGCCGGGGCTGAGGTGGCCGCGAATCGCCAGCTCAATCCCCACCAGGGCCGCGATGGTGGCCCCCAGCCGCGCCAGCACAATAGATGGCTCATCGGTGAAGCTATAGAACGCTGCCGTAGGGGTTTCGTCGGCCAGCAAATACTTGGCCCCCATAACGGCGATGGTAAACACCACGACCTCAAAGATGGTGTCGTAGAGACGGTTGCGAAGGATGATGCCCGATACTGCATTGGGCACAGCGCTCTCGGTGGCAACCGCCTCGGCGATCTGCACTTCCAGCCCCTCGGCCACGGGGTCAGGAAACACCACCATTTTGATAAACAGCAGTGCCCCGGCTACTAGATAAACCCACTTCATTGCTTTTCCTCCATCAAGCCTTCGGGGGGCAATACGTTGGGGGTTGCCATCTGCTGGCGATCGCCTTTGGCCATGGTGACCTCCGCCATTACCGGCGGCAGCTCCAGGGAAAATATTTCGTAGAGGCGCGGCACTCGGGTAATCAGCTGATAGGGAGCCTGATCCAGCGACTTTGCCGAGTGGTGGTGTTCTGCCTCTGGCTCGTCCCCGCTGCTCCAGCCCAACGCCCCCAGGCTCAGGCAGCTGCTGTGAATGGCCTTTTCCGCCAGAGCCTGTTGCAGTGCCGCTTTGTCGGCGTAGGGCACCAGCTCCAGCCGCAGCTGGTAGCGCTTGAGCATCGCCCGCAGGTAGTCGAGCAGCGGTTGCCATTCCAGGCCGTCTTTGACGCGGTCCTCCTCCAGCACCCCCAGGCGCATTACCAGCGAAGATCGCACCGCCACCGCGCAGAGGGTGACCGCCAGCATCGTACCCACCAGGGCCTCGGTCAGAGCCACATCGGCTCCCCCCAGCATGGCGTAGACCAGGGCCGCCACCGCCCCCAAAATTCCCCGCATCACCATTGCCTGGTAGGGGTTTTGCTGCACGATTACCATCGTTGCCGCCAGGGGCAGCAGCAGCACAATTGCATAGATGTAGTTAGGCATCATAGCTACTGTCCCCCGTTGAGCAGTAGGCCAGCACGTAGCCCAGTACCGTATTCCAGATGGCCAGGGAGATCAGCCCCAGCACCAGCAGCGGCCATTCCTCGGGAATGCGCAGCAGCAGCCCCACGATGATCGCCATCGATCCCAGGGTGTCGGCCACCGACAGCCCGTGGAGCTTGTAGAGCACCGACCGTCGCCCCAGCAGCGGCCAGGTGCCCCAGTACCAAAACACCAGGCCCACAGCGATGCAGGTGTAGCTGAGAAAATTGATCATGCTGAGTCTCCTGCTAAAACTGTTCGTATAAAGTGGGTTCCAACCTCACGTCCCGAGCTGCATTTCACGTTATAAAGCAATCCCATAACGACCCTCACCGATCCATCACGTCGTTGACCCGCTTGATAATTTGGGCCAGCAACATCAGTGCCGCATTGCCCACGCTGAGAATGATCACCCCCACCACGCCGATCATCCAGTCGTCCTGCAGAACGGCAATCACCAGGATCATCACCGAGGTCTTGGTGGCGATACTGGCAAAGGCCAGCATCCGCTGCCAAATGTCTTCGTCCTGCAGCGCCTCAACCATGGGAATCAGCAGTGCGCCAATCATGGCAATCAAAATTAGGGTCATGGGTTGGGCCTCCGGCTAATGCGGTGCACCTCGTACCAGCCCTGCTCGCGGTAGTGCTGCACGATGGTTTTGGGGGTGAAGGTGATCAAAAAGATATCAAGGAACAGCAGGCTGGGGGTGCGGCGGGGTTTGGCGCGATCGATCGTCACCACCTCGTGGCGGTGAGGCCGCACCATAATTTCCACGGCTTCGGCGTAGGCCTGGGGAATGGCCACCACCACCTCCCCCAGGGTGCGTAGCCAGTCCTTCAGCGTGCCGGGGTTGGTTACCCCCCGTGGCAGCAGCACCGACACCGTTACCCCGATCAAAATGTTTGCCCAGCTCAGGTCAGCGGTGAGCAAAAACCAGATTAACAACCGCAGCAGCAGGTTTAGATAGCCAGCCATGACCACACCATCCAGAACAACACGACTAAGGTCAAACTCATGCCGCCAATCAGGTGCTCAAAGTCTTCCAGCCCCCGAGGTAAGGCGACCTTCACCCGCTTTATCAGCAGCAGATGAATGGCCAGACCACCGCCGATGGTGGCCAGCGCCGCCAGCAGCTTTGGCCCGTTGTAGGCATCTAGATAGACCACGTTGGAGAGAATGAGCGCCCCCAGCAGCAGCACCAGTGCTGTCCACAGCCCTGGGTTGGTGGTGGGTTTGCCGCTGGGCTGGTGGGGCAGCACCATAAACTTGGCGTAGATCACCGCCGTACCCAAGGCCGCCAGACCCAGGGGTCTACCCTGCCAGGGAAGGGCGTACTCCAGCGTCAGGGCCTTGGCCCCAAAGCCGACAAACAGCGGTAGGCCTGCGATCGCCAGACTGCCTACCAGCAGCGGCAGCCACAGACTGGTGGCCATGGGCCGCTGCTCAAGCACCGTCAGATCGCGGCTGGGCAGGTTGCCCACGGTCAAAAACAGCGCCGCCTTGACCAGCCCGTGGGCCAGGGCGTAGACTCCGGCCACTGGGGGGGCCGCCATCACCCAGCCCACCTGGGAAACCGTGCTCAGGGCCAGCACGCGCTTGGCGTCGGTTTCGACCAGGGCGTAGACTACCCCCAGCACCGCCGTAGCCACCCCAAACAGCCGCACCAGGGGGTCAATCTCCTCCACCAGCAGGGCAAAGCGCACCAGGGGAAATACCCCGGCTTTCACCACGACCCCCGACAGCAGGGCCGACACGGGGCTTTCGGCCTCGGCGTGGGTGAGGGGCAGCCATAGCCCCGACACGAACACCCCCCCCTTCACCAGCAGGCCCAGCACAATCAATACCACCGCTTCTATGGGGGCACCGCGCAGGCCCGTGAAGGCAAAGGACTGGTGGGCCTGGTACACCAGCACCGCCCCTACCAGGTAAAACAGCATCGCCGTGTTGCTGATGAACAGGTAGCGCAGGGCCACCCACAGGGTGCGGTTCTGGCGCGGATAGGCAATCAGCAAAAATGCCGCAATGCCAATCACCTCCAGGGCCACGTAGAGGCTAATAAAGTCGGCGCAGATAAAGGTCGCATTGATGCTGCCGTGGAGAATGATCGCTTTGGTGTAAAAAAAGGCCGTCTTGCCGGTGTCCCAGCAGTAGAGAATCACGGCCGCCGTCACCAGGGCATTGGTGAGAATAAAATAGGCGCTGAGCTGATCGGCCAGCAGGGTGACGCCAAAGCTATCCAGCAGGTGCAGATCGATGGGACCGGGCTGGCCAAATAGAGCCGCTGCATAGGCCAGCGAGGCCAGCGTCACAGCCAGGGTGAGCAGACGCGCCGTTTGGGGAAACAGGTACACCGTAAACCCGATGAAGAAGGGCAGTGCTACCCAAACAATCGTGATGTTGGTCATGGGCACCGCTCCTGGGGCTCCGGTTGCCCCCCTGGGCTTTGCTCAGCTGGCGCGGGGACAATACGGGCTGCTGCGCCTGGATAACAGCCTAGATAACTGACCATGACCACACCATCCAAAACAGCACAACTAACATCACACCCATGCCTCCCAGCAAATGGTCAAACCCCTCCGGGCCAGGGGGCAGCTCCAGCGCCACCCGCTGTCGCAGCTGGCCGTAGACAAACCATCCCGCCGCGATCAGCCCCACGGCCTTGAGTAGCTTGGGCCAGGTGTAGGCGTCGAGGTAGGCGACGTTGGCCGCGATCGCCCCCCCCAGCAGCAGGCCTGCGGCCAGTCCCATACCCGGCGATGGCGGTGTCCACCCCGGTGCCGGTGGGCCGTCTTGGTGGGGTAGGCCAATCAGCTTGGCGTATACCGCCGCTGTACCGATCGCCGCGCCGTTCATCACCAGCTCTGGCCCCAGCCCCAACGCCTCCAGGGTCAGGGTCTTGGCCCCAAACCCGGCCAGCAGAGGGGCTCCCGAAATCGAGAGACCGCCCAGGGTGAGTGGCAGCCACAGGGCGGTGGGCATGGGCTGCTGCCGCAGGGTGGCCAGGTCGCGCTGGGGAAACTGCCCCACCGTAAGAAAGAGCGCCGCCTTGGCCAGACCGTGGGCCAGGGCGTAGAAGCCCGCCACTGCCGGGGCCACCAGCAGCCAACCCAGCTGCGAGAGGGTGCTACAGGCCAGCACCCGCTTGGCGTCGGACGCGGCCAGGGCATAGGTCACCCCCAGCACCGCCGTCGCCATCCCAAACGCCTGCACAATCGGCTCAAACTCCTCCAGCACCAGGGAGATCCGCAGCAGCGGAAACACCCCGGCTTTTTCCACGGCCCCTGACATCATGGCCGAGATTTGGCTCTCGGCGGCGGTGTTGGTAGCGGGCAGCCACAGCCCTGAGACAAAAATGCCGCCCTTGGTCAATAGCCCCATCAAAATCAGCGCCGGGGCCTCGGCGGGGACACCGCGCAGCCCTTCAAAGGCAAAGGACTGGTGGGTGCGGTAGACCAGCACGGCCCCCACCAGATAAAACAGCATGGCGACATTGCTGATGAACAGGTACCGAAGACCGACCCACAGGGTCCGGTCGGTGCGGGGGTAGGCAATCAGCAAAAAGGTGGTCATGCCCACCACCTCCAGGGCCACGTAGAGGCTGATCAGATCGGCACAGACAAAGGTGGCGTTGACGCTGCCGTGGAGCACGATCAGCTGGGTATAAAAGAAGTCGGTTTTGGGGCTATTCCAGCTGTAGATCAGCACCACCGCTGTCACCAGGGCATTGGTGAGAATAAACCAGGCGCTGAGCTGATCGGCCCGCAGCGCCACCCCGAAGCTGTCCAGCAGGCTTAGATAGAGGGGCGCAGGCTGGAGAAAGACCGCCGTGGCGTAGGCCCCAGAGAGCAGCGGCACCCCCAGAGTGAGCAGCCGGGCCGCCGGAGGCAGCAGGTGAATGCTGAAGCCGATGAACAGGGGTAGGGCGATCCAGAGAATCGTAAATTCGCTCATCGCCGGTACTCCTCCTCAATAGCGCGGGTCTCGAGGGTGGGGTTGTCGCGGGCTAGCTTCATGACCCCCACCAGCATCAGCGCCTGAATCGAAAACCCAATCACGATCGCCGTCAAAATCACCGCTTGGGGCACCGGGTCGGCATAGCCCTCCTCCGGCAAGAAGCCCACAATCGGGGTCCGCATCCCGGTTCTGGCCGCCACCAGCACAAACAGCGCGATCGCCCCGGTGCTCATGACATCCATAGCAATGATTTTCATCACCAGGTTCTCCTTAAAGATGATGCCGAAGAAACCTAGCAGGATTGTGGCGTAAACGCAGGCGTGGAGCATTTTGAGTGGATGGGTAGGGGGTGGGCAGGTGGGTGGGCGAGTGGATGAGTAGGTGGGTGGATGGGTAGGTGGGTAGGCGAGTGGATGGGGGGGCGGGTGGATGGGTAAAAGTGGTGGATGACTTCAGGGTTTAAAGCCGCCTACCAGTCGGTTGGCAGAACAGGGGTTTAAACCGATGATCGATCAGTCCTTTCCGTGAGGTGAAGGACGGCCGATTTTGGTTTGCGCCCCTCAGGGGCGACGTCCTTCTCGTAGGCCGTAGGACGCGCGGAGCCGGGGGTCTGGGGCCAGCGAAATGGCCCCAGCAGCAGATCTGGCTTTAACCCCCAACTGTGCGCCGCAAAACCAACTGCAAAATCAACCCGACCAAAGACTATTGAGGTGATTTCAGCAAAACAACCTCTTCAATGGTGGGCCGTGCCCAGCCTACGGCGACTAACTAGGCAGACACCGTTAGGACGCCACGTCGGCGGGTTCGGGGGCCGCCTCTGCGGCGATCGCCTCCGCCTCACTGCCCTTAAAGGCAATCCGCAAAAACGGCGGAGCCAGAAACGTGGTGGCAATCACCATGATGATAATCGCTGCCTCCAGGGGCTTCGTCAGCACCCCGCTGGCCGAGCCAATGCCCGCAAACACCAGCCCCACCTCGCCCCGAGGCACCATGCCGATACCGATCGCCAGCTTATTCAACGGCTGACCAAAGGCCGTCCAGCCCGTGATCACCTTGCCCACGATCGCTACCGCCAGCAGGAACACGGCAATTACCAGGCCCTCCCGGTTGGCCGCCACGGCGGGGTTCAGCACCCCCAGGTCGGCCTTGGCTCCCACCGTAACAAAGAAGATGGGCACCAGAATGTCAGCGATGGGCATTATCTGGCGATCGAGTTCCTTGCGCTTGTCGGTTTCATCCAGCACCAGACCCGCCGCAAAGGCCCCCAAAATGGCCTCCAGGTGAATCACGTTGGCGAAAAAGGCCATCAGAAAGGCAAAGGTAATCGCTGGAATCACCAGGTTGCCGCGGGTTTGCAGCTTGTCTGCGATCGCCACAAAAGACGTATTGAAAAACTTACCCAGGAAAATTGCCCCCAGCAGGAACCCCGTGGCGCTGACAATCAGGTACACCACATTCAGCACATCCACCTCGCCGGTCTTGGCCAGACTGGCCACCACCGCCAGCACGATAATGCCCAGCACATCGTCAATCACCGCCGCGCCGACAATGATTTGGCCCTCAGCGGACTTCAGCTGGCCAATTTCCGACAGCACCTTTGAGGTAATGCCAATGCTGGTCGCCGTCAGCGCCGCCCCGGCAAAAATTGCCGGAATCGTCGGCACGTGGAACAGCGCCATCAGCCCCGCTGTGCCCAGGGCAAAGGGAGCCGCTACCCCCACTACCGCCACGATCGCCGCCTGGGAGCCCACCTTTTGCAGCTCTCGCAGGTCCGACTCCAGGCCGATCTCAAACAGCAGAATAATTACCCCTAGCTCCGCCAGCACCGAGACTACCTCGCTCTGGCTGCGGAAGACCTCTACTGCCGCCTCGGGGGTGAGCCCGCCCAGCCACTGCAACAGCCCCATCAGCTGGGAATCGGCGGCGGTGGCCCCACTCTCGGGAAACATAATCAGGTGCAGGGCCGATACCCCAACAACCACCCCGGCCACCAGCTCTCCCAGCACCGGCGGCAGGTCGAGCAGCTTAGACAGTTCGCCGCCCAGCTTGCTGGCCACATAGATCACCACCAGGCTGAGCAACACCCCAGCCAGCACCATCGGCCCGGTGTCGGCCTCCGGAGCAGCGGCCAGCAGCGGCCACGCCCCCATAGAAGACACTACGGAATTCAGCATCAATACCTCCTAAATCAATCGTTTCAACGCGGAAAACATAGGTAGGGTGCATGTGCGGCTACCCAGCTAGAACTAACCACCCTCAATCGGGAAGAAAGCTGCAATGCACCCTTGACTGGATAGGGAAAGTCTTACCCTGGGGTTCGAGCGGTGCGCTGCTTTGTGCTGGCAAACCCTGGCCCCAGGGCAATACCCCAGCAGGGGTCCCTAAAGCGTTGCCGTCCCAGGTTCTAGGGCAACGGCGGGAGGCTCTATCCCGTCCTGGGCCGCCAACAGCCGTAGGGCTGCGCGCAGGGCCTCAGTGCGGGTCGTCACCAGGTGGTCAGGGGGCACAAATCGCAGCACTCCAAGCTTTTCGAGCCGACTCAGGGTCTTGCCCCGCGCCCCGGCCAAGAACACGGGCCGACCGGCATCGCTGGCATCCTGAATGGCGTTTTCCAGAGCCAGGGCGGCAGTTACCCCCAGGTGGGGCACATCCTGCAAATCCACAATCAGCACATCGTGGGCATCCATGGCGGTGTGCTCCTGGGAAATTGCCCGCGCCACCCCAAAGATCATCGGGCCGCTGAGGTGAAACAACAGCACTCGGCCATTGGCCTGGTCGATCAGCGCCTTGTCCTCGGCGTTCATGGGCACATCTTCGTCGAAGTCGTTGATTGCCTTCACCTGGTCAGACTGGAGCTTGGTGAGCCGTTCGATGGTGAGCACGTTGGCAATGAACACGCCCACACCCACCGCCACAATCAGGTCCACGAACACCGTCAGAAACATAACGCCGTACATGATGGCGGTGCCTTTCCACGACACCTGGTGGGCCCGCTTCAAAAAGCTCCAGTCGAGAATGTCGAAACCGACCTTGACCGCAATCCCCGCCAGCACCGCCAGGGGAATCTCTCGGGTCAGCGGGGCGGCCCACAGTACCACCACCAGCAGAATGCCGGCCCGGATCAGACCCGAAAGTGCCGTGCGGCCCCCGGCCTGAATGTTCACCACCGTACCCATGGTGGCCCCGGCCCCCGGCATACCGCCAAACAGGCCCGACATCAGGTTGCCAATCCCCTGGCCGATTAGCTCTTTGTTGGAGTCGTGCTGGGTGCGGGTGATGCTGTCGGCAATCATCGCCGTCAGCAGGGCGTCAATACAGCCCAGCATCCCCAGCACCAGACCATCCACCAGCATGACCCTGAGCTGATCGGCCCCAAACACAGGCAGTTGCAGAGACGGCAACCCGGTGGGAATCTCGCCAATCAGCCGCAGATCGGCCCCGGCAAACACGGTCAGGGCCAGCAGAGTGCCGACCACCAGCACCAGCAGCTGCGGCGGCACCCAGCGACCAAACCGTTTGGGCATGAGAAACAGCACCGCCAGGGCAAAGGCCCCCAGGGCTACCTCCGCCGGATCGAGGGTGCTCACCATTCCCGGCAGACTGGTCAGGGTGCCGACCACACCGCCCCTGGGGGTGGCGTGGCCCAAAAATGGCCCCAGCTGCAGAATGATCAGGATGATGCCGATGCCCGACATAAAGCCCGAAATCACCGGGTAGGGCATCAGGGTGACGTAGCGCCCCAGCTTGAGTACGCCAAAGATAATCTGAAACAGACCGGCCAGCATGGCGACCGTAAAGGCCATAGCCATGCCGTTTTCGGGGTCTGACGCGATCAACTGGGCAATGACGGCGGTAAACACCACGGTCATTGGGCCCGTGGGTTCTGAAATTAGCGTCGGCGTGCCCCCAAACAGCGCCGCAAAGAAACCAACAATCACGGCCCCGTAGAGACCCGAAGCGGCCCCGGCCCCCGAGGCGACCCCAAAGGCCAGGGCCATTGGCAAGGCAATTACTGCGGCGGTAACGCCCCCAAAAGCGTCTCCACGCAGATTGCGAAAGTTAATGCGATTTGTGATGCCCATCGCCAGCACCTCAACTCCTAAATTGATTCAGGTAAATGAAAATTGATTTGGCATCGAAAAAACTCTATAGGCAAACTGTACCATTTCTGTCTGAGAAATTGGACTGGGTTGGCAATTGTTTTTTCTGATGACAATGACAAGGAGACGTTAGGACGGGCTAGCAGAGGTAGAGCAGCTTTTGCTGGGGGTGTCAGGTGTCAGGTGTCGGGTGTCAGGAACGGTTGGCTGGCTTCTGCCGCAGAGTATTAGTCTTTCTTGGGTGCTGGCTAATCCCTACGGCGGACGGATGACGGCGGGAAAGTCTTGCGGTTTGCTGCGGCGATCGCCTGTCTGCCCGTCTGCGGTGCTATAAGGGCACGGTAGTTGACTGAAACTGGCTATGGTTGAGCGCTCGATCGTTCGTCGCTCTCTGGGGGCGGTGCTGCTGGGGCTGCTGCTGGGTTTCATCGTAACAGTGGCAAACGGGGCCGCGATCGCCCAGCCTGTCCCCGATCCCACCTACCGGGTGGGGGAAACCTTCACCCTGCAGACCACCACCCGGCTGCGGGGCCGCACTGGCGAGTACCGGGGCTATCGCGAGGAGGAGCGCGATCGCCGCACTTACACCATTACTAATGTGGCGGGCAACGTGGTCTCCTGGCGGGTGACCTCTGATTTTCGCTACTCCGACAGCGATGGCGGCAGCATGGCGGAGCG
Source organism: Leptolyngbya sp. KIOST-1 (assembly GCF_000763385.1). NCBI lineage: Bacteria > Bacillati > Cyanobacteriota > Cyanophyceae > Leptolyngbyales > Leptolyngbyaceae > Leptolyngbya > Leptolyngbya sp. KIOST-1. The sequence continues at coordinate 69,125 of NZ_JQFA01000005.1, read as the reverse complement.
CTTTGTATTTGATGTGCAGACCGACGCCACCACCCGCGCCTACCTGAACGGCACCTACGACGGCCCCGCGATCGCCCGCGACTACTACACCTTCGACTACATCTGGTTTCGCATCGACCCCACCGCCGCAGGCATCGAAACCCGCCACCCGATTTTGGGCAATACCTTTGTGGTGCAGGGGCCGAGGGCGGCGCGGCTGGGGCCGCTGCGGGCGGTGGATAGCCTGCACCTGGCCCTGGAGCAACCCTATTCCCGCACCGTAGCCAACACCGAGTACGACCCCACCGGCCAGTGGCAGCTCGATGTGGGGGATGAGAACTACGACTTTGACCCCGCTACGGGCTACGTGGTGCGGGCCGACTGGCAGGCGGCGGGCCGCACCAGCGTCGGCCAGTTTGACTGGTCGGAAGCGATTGTGCTGCAAGACAGCTCGTTTCCGCTGGCGGTGAACTGGGGGGCCACCGCCGCCGGGCTGGTGGTCCCGGTGGGGCTGGGGGGTGGGGCGATCGCCCTGCTGCTCAGCTACCTGCCGTTCCAGGGCTGGCGCTGGCGGCGGCAGGTGGAAACCCTGCTGCGGTCAATGGCCCCGGGCGGCAGCGGTCTGGTGGCCGAGGCGGCGGCCCGGCGCGCCCTCTCCGCCTGGAACCCGATGGCGCTGCGCTACACCGACCTGCTCGACCCCAGCGCCCTGGGGGGTGACTATCTGGAGCTGCGATCGGGGGTCTACATTATTAATGACCTCAACAACCGACTGGGAATTGTCGATACCCACGCCAACGACTACCTGCCCACCCAGATTTTGCCCACCCAGCTCGACAACCTGCGGCTGCTCTACCGGCTGGCCCTGGGGGTGTCGCCGGGGCAGGGGGACAGTTCAACAGCAGGCGACCCAGCCCGACCCCCAGGCAGCGGAGTTGGGAACGCCCCTGATTTGTCCCTCTATGGGGTGCGATCGCGCGGCTTTGCCCAGCCCGACGCCCACGGGGTCGAGGTGTACAGCGCCCATCGCGGCTCCGCCCCCGCTAACCCGTCCTACCAGGACACCATTCAGCTGCTGGCCCGGCGGCGGGTGCTCGACTACACCCTGGGCCAGGCCCCCCTCTCCCCCCAGTCCCACCTCAAAAAGGTGGAGAGCATCCTGCGCGATCGCCCCCGGCAGGTGCTGCTGGTGGGGGACGACGACCTGGTGTCGGTGTCTTTGGCCCGCCAGGGCATCGCCGCCACCGTGCTGGAGGTCGACCCCTACACCTGCGCCCTGATCCAGGGCATCGCCCAGCAGGAGAACCTGCCCATTGACCTCTGGCAGCACGACCTGCGCCGCCCCCTGCCCCCAGACCTGGACGACCCCAGTCGCCGCTTCGACCTGTTTGTCACCGACTCCGACTTCACCATCGAGTCGTTCTTTTTGTTTCTCAGCCGGGGGCTGGCGCTGCTGCGGGTGGGGGGCACCGGCCTGATCAACTTCGAGCACCGCCGCGCCCAGCGCTACCGCGCCCGCTACCTGCTGCAACGGCTCCAGGTAGAGATTGTGGAGGAAGACCGGGAGCGCTGGCGCTACGTGATTTTGCGCAACACGAAAAGCAGGGCCAGCGGCTTCTATACGGGCAAGTACATGGCGGTAAACTACCGGGAGGGCGACATTGGCCTGGCGGAGGCCAGCTACGGGTCGGTGCTGTTTCGCATCCGCCGCACGATTAATACCCAGGTGCCCCTGCGGGCGGGGGCACCCTTCGGTGGCGGCGATCGCTCCATCTATGATTACTAATGCCCACCCAATTCACCATTGAGCGCTGCCACAGCGCCCCCGCCATTCTCGCCGCCGCCCGCCCCGGCCTGGCGGACGTGGAACAGTGGATTTCTGCGGATAAGCTGGCCTTTTTCCTCGACCGGGGCATCTACATCGCCTTTTTGGCCTACGGCCAGCCCCGGGTCATCGATCTGCCCCTGGGGGTAATCATGGGCGGCCTGGAGGAGGAGGGGCGGGTGTGGGTGGAGGCCCTGTCAGTACACCCCACCTACCGACGGCTGGGGGTAGCCACGGCGCTAATGGCGGAGCTGCGCGCCCAGGCCCGTTCGGCCCAGGCCCGAGGGCTGATGGTAGATCTGGACGACGACAACACCGCCGCCCTCCGGTTCTACAAAAGCGTGGGCTTCAAAAAGGTGGGCTCTGTCGATCAGTACTACTACGACGCTTCCAGGGCGATCATTCTCTTCTGCCCCTTGGGCTGATCTAGGATGACCATTGTGCAGAGGCAAAGAGCTTGTACCGACAATCTGTAGGCAGAGCCGATAATCGCTGCCCGCTGCGACCCGGCCTGGCCCTCGCAAGATGGTCTTTGTGATCTGTCGCCCTGCGCTAGAGTTAAGCCAAACCACCCTCACTCTCAGCAGCGCTATCGTCCAAGTTCGGTCGTCCCTATGATTGCTGTTCCAAACTACATCAGTGCCGACGAATACCTTGACCTCGAACGCCAGAGCAATCTACGCCATGAGTATCGACGCGGCCTGGTCTATGCTATGGCGGGCGGCACCGACAACCATGACCGGATTGCCTTCAATCTGCTCAAGCTGATCGATAACCACTTGGGCGACATCCGGCTGCCGGTTCTACTCAGGCAACGTCAAGGTCAACTACCGCGACGAGTTTTACTACTACCCCGATGCCTTTGTCACCTGCGATCCGCGCGATCGCAGCGATCGCTACGTCAAGCGCTTCCCTAAGCTGATCGTCGAGGTGCTATCCACTAGTACCTAGGGGTTTGATATTGATGAAAAGTTTGCGGACTATCAGCAGCTTGAATCTCTGGAAGAATACGTGTTGATTTCTCAGGATGGTCAGCAGGTGGAGTGCCGTCGTCGTACGGCCATCGATAGCTGGGAAACGGTGCAGTACGATGAGGGCGATCGCGTCACCCTCACCAGTCTAAATCTCACCTTTGCCCTGGCTGACCTCTACCGGGGGCTTGACCCGTAGATTCCCACCTCCTACCTGGTTACCTCGGGTGTTTATTTCTGGTAAACAGTTTCCTACTGCCTACGACCCCGCTCAGGATACAAGCTTCCTGAGCGGGGTCGTAGGAGGCATTGCTGCCCCAAGGCGGCCAGGGTAATATTAGAAGGTACTACCTGCTCTGAAAATCACCCTAGACCTCAGCCACCGCCTTTTTGCGGGGGAACCAGTGCTTGAGCTGTACGGTGGCCAGGGCGGTGACCAGGGTGCCCGCTGCGATCGCCACAATATACAGCCCCACATTTTCCACCGCGTTGGGAATCGCCAGCACAAAGATACCGCCGTGGGGGGCGCGCAGGGTACAGCCAAAGGCCATCGACAGCGCCCCGGCCACGGCAGACCCAGCAATGCAGGCGGGGATAACCCGCAGAGGGTCGTTGGCGGCGAAGGGAATCGCCCCTTCGGTAATAAAGGAGATGCCCAGCACCGAGGCCACTTTGCCCGCCTCCTGCTCCGCCTGGTTGAAGTATTTTTTCGAGACAAAGGTGGCCAGGGCCAGGCCCAGGGGCGGGGTCATGCCCGCCGCCATCACCGCCGCCATGGGCGCGTAGAGGTTGGTGGTCAGCAGCCCCACCGCAAAGGTGTAGGCCACCTTGTTGACCGGGCCACCCATGTCAATGGCCATCATGCCGCCCAGAATTAACCCCAGCAGCAGGGCGTTGGTGCCGGTCAGCCCCTCCAGGTAAGTGGTCAGCCCCACCATCAGGAACCGCACCGGCCCACCAAACACGTAGACCAGCAGCAGCCCGACGATCAGCGTCGCTAGCAGCGGGATCACCAGCACGGGCTTCAGCCCCTCAAAGTTGGTGGGCAGTTTGACCTTGTCGCGCACAAACAGCGCCACGTAACCGGCCAGAAAGCCCGCCAGAATGCCGCCGAGGAAGCCCATATCTAGATTCGCCGCCAGCATGCCGCCAATCAATCCGGGGGCCAAACCGGGGCGATCGGCGATGGAAAAGGCAATAAAACCCGACAGCACCGGCACAATCAGCGCAAAGGCCGCGCCGCCGCCGATCTGCATCAGCGCGTCGCCAAAGGTGCCGGGCTCGGGGTTGATGCCAAACACAAAGGACAGGGCTATGATCAACCCCCCGGCCACAATCACCGGCAGCATGTAGCTGACCCCAGTGAGGAGGTGCTTGTAGGGGCCAGAACGGCTTTCGGAGCGCTCGGCCTTGGCCCGGTTCACGTCGTCTATGTAGCTGCCCGAGCCGCCTTGGCCGCCGCCCGCCACTGGGGCAGCCAGCGCCGCCGTCACCACATCGGTGCCGCTGTGGATGGCGGCCTTGGTGGAGGTCTGGTAGAGGCGCTTGCCGCCAAAGCGCGACAGATCCACGTGGGTGTCGGCGGCGATGATCACCGCATCGGCGCGGGCGATGTCGTCTTCGGTGAGGGCGTTCTGCGCCCCCACGGAGCCCTGGGTTTCCACTTTGATGTCGTGGCCCAGCTTAGTGGCCCCCTGCTTCAGCGCCTCGGCGGCCATAAAGGTGTGGGCAATGCCCGTGGGGCAAGAGGTGATGCCGACGAAGAACTTGTTGGCAACGGTAGTCTCTGGGGCCACCACGTCCTCCGGCAGCGGGTCGTTGGGGTGGGGCGTGGTTTTGAGCGCCCCCAGGGCGGGGCGGTATCCCACCAGGGCCACGGCGCTCTGGATCACCATTTCGGTGTTGCGGATGGCTTCGCTGGTGGAGACGGCGTAGACGGGTTTGCCGGAGAAGCGATCGCGCTCCACCGCCCCGTCAGCCCCCACAATCACCACCTCAGCCTGGGCAATAGCCTCGTCGCCAAGGGCGGTGACGACATTGCCCCCCTGGGCTTCGACAAGAATCTCATGGCCGAGGGCCTGGGCGGTGCGGCGGAGGGCTTCCGCCGCCATCTGGGTATGGGCCTCGCCAGCGGGGCTGGCGGTGATGGCAACAATTTTGGTCATGGGCGTTTTTGGCTTTTGGATTTTAGATTTTGGGTTTTGGATTTTAGCGATGGATGAGTTGGGGCGCACTGCGGTGCGCCCGTACGAGGGGTAGGGGTGGGGATCAGCTGACCTCCCGGACGGTGACGAGCTTTTGCATGGCGAGAATTTTCTCCATTGGCGGTAGCCTCGGCCCGATCTCCCCCAGTGCTCCCATGGAGAAGGCGGTGCCCAGGCTGGCGCACTCCCACAACGACTGGCCGCTGACCAGCCCCGCTACGGTGCCCGCCACCATGGCATCCCCCGCGCCGACGGTGCTTTTGATGGGCACCGGGGGCGGCTGGGCGTGGAAGGCCTGGGTGCGATCGATGAACAGTGCTCCCTCGGCCCCCATGGACACCACCACGTAGCGGATGCCGGAGCCAATCAGCTCGCGGGCAGCGGCGACGATCGCGCCGTGGCTCTCCAGGCGGGTGTTCAGCACCTCCTCCAGTTCGGCCTGATTAGGCTTGATCAGGTCGGGCTTGGCGGGCAGGCCAAAGCGCAGGGCGTCGCCGCTGGTGTCGAGCACCACGGTTTTGCCCTGGGCCTTGAGGGGGCCGATCAGCTCGTCGTAGATTTCGGTGGAGACATTGGCGGGCACGCTGCCGGAAAACACAAACCAGTCGCAGTGGCCCACCAGGGCGTGGATCACGCTTCGTAGACCGTCTACGTCCTGGTGGGTGGGGGCCTGGCCGGGGTAGTTGATGTCGGTGACCTGGCCCTGGGCGTCGTCCACAATCTTGATGTTGATGCGGGTTTCACCGGGTAAGTAAACGAAGTGATCCCCAATATGCTTCTGGTGAAACAGGGTTTTGAAGGGGGCATCATTCTCGCGGCCCAAAAAGCCGCTGACGCTGACCCGATGGCCCGCCTCGGCCAAGAAGGAGGCCACATTCACCCCCTTGCCCCCCGCGTTGTCCTGCTTCCAGGCCACCCGGTTGACCGCATTGGCCGCAAAGTTGGGAATCGAGACCGTCTGGTCGATCGCCGGGTTCAGCGTCACCGTAGCAATCCGATGCGTTCTGAGGGGATTGGTCATAGGGCGCGCACCTCCTCGGCGGTGCGGCAGGTTAGAGCGCGTTGGGCCAACCGCCGCATCTGCTTCATCGAGGCTCCCCGCAGCCGCGCCTTCACCTTGGGAATGCTGGGGATATCCATGCTGAGTTCCTTCACCCCTAGCCCGGCGAGAATGGCCGCCCCCTGGGGGTCGCCCGCCAGGCCGCCGCAGACGCCCACCCATTTGCCGGAGCGCTCCGCGCCCTGGACGGTCTGGGCGATCGCCCGCAGGACAGCCGGGTGCAGGGCATCGGCCTGCTTGGCCAGGGTGGGGTGGCCCCGATCCATCGCCAGCAGGTACTGGGTGAGGTCGTTAGTGCCCACCGAGAAAAAATCCACCTCCTGGGCAAACTCCGCCGCCATCAGCACGGCGCTGGGCACCTCTACCATCATGCCGACTTCCACCGGGGGGCCATCCGTCGCCGCCCGCACCGACTCCAGCACCGTCTTGGCGGCGCGAATGTCCTCCAGGGTGGCCACCATGGGGAACATAACCCGGATGTAGCTACCCCAGGCCGCCCGCAGAATGGCCCGGAGCTGGGTCTCAAACAAATCCGTCCGCTCCAGGCACAGGCGCAGGCCGCGAATGCCCAGGAATGGGTTGTCCTCGGCGGGCTGGTTCAGGTAGGGCACATGCTTGTCGCCGCCGATGTCCAGGGTGCGGACGATCAGGGGCAGGCCGTTGAGCGCGTCAGTCATCTGGCGCAGGGCCTCGTACTGCTCCTCTTCGCTGGGGGGGGCGCTGCGGTTGAGAAAGAGAAATTCCGTTCGCAGTAGCCCCACCCCCTCGGCCCCGGCATTGATAGCGGGGGCGGCCTCCGCTGGCCCACCGATGTTGGCCACCACTTCAATGCGGTGGCCGTCGGTGGTGATGGCGGGCTGGAAGCGGGTCTGCTGCTCCACGTCGCGGAGCTGGGCGCGTTCTACCTGAGCCTGCCGTGCCTTGGCTAAATCCGCCTCGGTGGGGTGGGGGTAGAGCTGGCCGCCGTCGCCGTCGAGGATGGCCGTAGCCCCCTCGGGTAGATCCAGAATTTCGACGCCCGTTCCGGCTACGGCGGGGATGTTGAGCGATCGCGCAATGATCGCCGTGTGGCTGGTAGCGCCGCCCGCCGCCGTGCAGAAACCGTGGATCTTCTCAGGATTCAGCCCCGCCGTATCCGAGGGGGCCAGGTCGTCGGCAATCAAGATGACTGGATGATCGGGCAGGCCCGCCTCCGCATCGCCGCCGCCCACCAGCCGCGCCAGCACCCGCTGGCCCACGTCCCGCACGTCCGCCGCCCGGCCCGAGAGAACGGGGTCGGCCAGCGACTCCAGTTCTTTGGCTCGGGCTTCAATCACCTGCTGCCAGGCCCAGGGGGCGCTGTGGTGGGGGGGAATGCGATCCAGGGCGTCCTGTTGCAGTTCCGGGTCGGCCAGAAATTCTCGGTGGGCCTGGAAGATCGCGGCTTTGGCTTTGCCGGAGCGTTCTTTGATGGTGGTGTAAAGCTCGGTGAGATCCATGTCGGCCAGGGCGATCGCATCCCGCAGCCGATCCTGCTCGGCGGCGGCATCCTCAGCGGTTTCGGCAAACTCCAGCCGGGTGTGCCGGAAGCGGTGCAGGGGGGCGATCGCTAGCCCCGGCGAGGCCGCCACCCCAGCCACAGCGGGACTTTCCAACTCCAGCACCGGGAGTTCCAGCGCGGGACTAGCCGCCGACTCGTCCTCCTCCTCCAGCCCGTCCTCCACCGCCTGCTGGAGCGCCGTCAGGGCCTCGCTGGCATCGCTGCCCCTGGCCAGCACCCGCACGACGCCGTCTTTCTCAACGCCGAGCTTGAGCAGCGACATCAGGCTTTTGCCGTTGGCCACCTGGTCGCCGTAGCGCACCCGCACCTCGGCGCTAAAGGACTTGGCCAGGTCGGCAAACACGGTGGCCGGGCGGGCGTGCAGCCCCGTGGGCGCATCGATGGTGACATCGACAAACTGGTCAAAACCCTCGGTGTCGAGGGTTTTGGTGGCGGTAGACTGGCCGGTGAGGCGATCGCAGATCACCTGGGCATCCTTGGTCTCCACCAGCGCCCGCACCGCCGCCGGATCGTCCAGCACGTGGGTGAGGTTGGTGAGAATTTGCAGGTGCTCGTCGGACTTGGCGGCAATGCCCACCACCAGATGCACCATCTCGCCGGGGTTCCACTCCACCCCCGCCGGCACTTGCAGCACTGCAATGCCCGTGGTCACGATCAGGTCGCGCTGGGCGGGTTGGCCGTGGGGAATGGCAATGCCGTTGCCCAGGTAGGTGTTGGCCTGGGTCTCGCGGGCCAGCATACTCTCCACATAGCCCGGTTGAATGCGCCCGTTGGCCACCAGCAGCTCGCCCACCTGGCGAATGGCCGCGTCTTTGCCCTGGGCCGTGGCCTTCAGCCGGACATCCTGCGGCGTTAGGTTAATCATTGCTTACGTATCTCTCTGAGGAATTTGAAGGGCTGTAATCAGGGGTTTAATTCAGCGAACTTAAGCACACAAAATTATCCACGCACAAAATTGCCCAGAAACCAGTTGTTCTGGGTTAGGGATCAAGGCCAGCGGGGGACCATTTTCGAGGTTTTCCCCCAGGGTTATTGGCCAATGGTTGTTAGCCAACAGAATGGTTTATCGGCCAATAATTTAATTGTTCAAGACTAAAGACGACCTGGGAGAGCTTTGTCATATTTCCTTAGGCATTGCTTAAAGATTTGTATCGCCCTAGCCCAGCCAGGAGATCGTCACAACGGGACTCTCTCTATCGCTAGTGCCGATGGCCTGCTTTGCCTAACCTGCGATCGCCAAACGCCATCAGGCGTTGCTAACCCCAGGATGAATCAATCCCCCAACCCCTCTGCTAGGGGCAAACGGCTGTTCGCCACTGCTCAAATTCATGTTTCAATTCAGCAACGCCCGCCATCAACGGCAGAGCGGAGGCAAACATTGGCCCAAAATCTTACAAAAGTTGCCCCGATCGCCCCATCTCCCGGCCTGCCCGACTAGCATGGGCCCATGGACAGAGACTCTTTTTTGGCCCTGCTGCGGCAGCACCGGGCGATCGCCGTCATCCGCGCCGCCGATGTCAATGTGGGCCTGCAGCAGGCCCAGGCGGCTGCCGCTGGCGGTCTGCGACTGATCGAAATCACCTGGAACAGCGCCAGTCCTGAAGATTTGGTTCACAAGCTCAGGCACTACCTGCCCCACTGCACGGTGGGCATCGGTACGGCCCTGTGCCCCGGCGATCTGAGGGATGCCGCCGCTGCCGGGGCACAGTTTTGTTTTTGTCCCCACACTGACCCGGAGTTGATTCACCTGGCCCAGGACCTGCACATTCCCCTGGTGCCCGGTGCGCTTACCCCCAACGAAATTGTGGCGGCGTGGCGGGCGGGGGCGGCGGCGGTCAAAGTATTTCCCATCAGCGCCGTCGGCGGGGCCAGCTACATTCGCAGCCTGCGCGGCCCTCTGGGGCACATTCCCCTGGTGCCGACGGGGGGCGTGTCGGTGGACAGTGCCGCCAGTCTGATCCAGGCGGGGGCGATCGCCGTGGGGCTGTCCAGCGAGCTGTTTCCCCGCTCTGCCGTCGCCGCCGAGGACTGGGGCCACATCAGCCAGTTGTCGAGCCACCTGAACCACAGCCTGACCCATCCCGTTTAGTCAATCCACTAGCTACCCAGCTTGAAGGCTTCCACACACAAGGCGTACATGGCCCCAATCTTGAAGCTGTTGACGCAGTCGAGCCACAGGGGTTTGGGCACCTTTCTGAGCAGATCTGGATCGCGCCAGCGACGGCTGTACACCAGCCAGCTGGCGAACTCTGCCCCCAGGACCAAAAATACGGATACAACTGTATCCTGCACGGCGGCCTGACCCGCGATCGCCGCTATAGAGACCGCAAAGAAGTAGCCCAGCAGCAGGCTAATCAGCACCAGCGACACCCGCCGCCAGGGGTTGATCAGCCACAGACTCAGCTGGTCTCCCAGGTCGTCTATCAGCGTACTTAACCGGGTGCGCTGCATGCGTCAACTCCCCAAAACAAGCTGAAGTGGTCCCAACCCAACGGTTTTTGCCCTGCGGTCTCACCGACCCTACCGCCCTGCGGCCCAGGTCAGCTCACCGTTCCCGCTACCGGAAGCCTGACATCCTTGGCCAAAGTGGCCCGATTTTGCTAGCTGAAATAGGCCAGCTCAGCTCAAAGGACAGCGAACTCTATCGAGGGCAGGCCGGGTGAATGCCGCCCTGAAGACAGATATATTCCAGCTGATCGACTTGCAGGTTGAGGGCTTTAGAAAAGTCTACACCGACCAGCGCGCTGCCTGTGTCCGGTTCGGCCAGGGTCATCACAAAGCCCTCGACGGGCGATAGCTGGGAGGGAGAAAACTGGGCTCCAGCCAAATTCACCCCGCTCAGGTTTGCCCCGCTCAGCACCACCCCAGCCAAATTTGCCCCGCTCAGGTTGGCATTCTCCAGGTTGGCCCCGCTCAGGTCGGCCTCTCGCAACCAGCTAGAGGACAAGTTGGCCTGCTTCAGGGTTGCCCCAGCCAGGTTGGCCTCGCTCAGGTTGGCCTCGCTCAGCTCAGCCCGGGTCAGATCAGCCTGGGCAAGCTGCGTGGCCATCAGGGTAGCCTGGCGCAGGCGGGCTTCCACCAGGCTGGCCTGGGTCAGGTTGGCATCGGTCAGATCGGCACCGACCAGACTGGTGCGGTCAAAAACCCCGTGGCTGACGTCGGCGGCAATAAACCAGGCGCTGCTGGCGTTGGCCTGGGAAAAATCGGCATAGGGCGCGATGGAATTACTGAGGTTGGCCCGCAAAAGACTGGTGTTGCGGAAGACGGTGTGGCGCAGCTGAGCCGCCACCAGGCTGGCCTCGGTCAGGTCTGAACCGCTAAAGTCAGTGATCCAGTCATCAAAGGTATCCCGGCGACCGTCGGCACCGGGGGCAAAGAACTTGGCCTTGCGGAAGCGTGCCCCCGATAGCACCGCGTTGCGCCACACCACCCCCGCCAGGTGCTGCTGTTCGAGTACCAGGGTAAAGGCGTCAGGGCTTTCGATCACGTAGCCCAGGTTGGTGCCGCTCAGGTCCACCTGGTTGAGGTTGCCGCTGTGCAGCACCAAAATTTTGGCCAGGGTGCGTTTCACCGTCCGCTGCCTCAGCTGGGGACCGAGTTGCTGGTCTTGGGGCAGAGCCAGCAGGTCGTTAGCCAGGGCCAAATTTAGCCGCTGGAGATGGGGAATGGCCTGGGGGCCCAGGGTCACCAGGGCTTGCTGCAGGGTGTCCAGCAGGCTGGGGTCCTGGGTCTGGGCCAGCATGTCCACCAGCAGGGGGACAGCGCGAGGGTCTTCGGTACTGGCCAGGGCCAGGGCAGCCGCCTGGCGATCGCTAAAGGAGGTGGCGTTTTGGCTCAAATTTTCGACCAGCGCCAGAAACAGGGCGTCGCGATCGCCGCTGATTGGGGGTAGCCGCCGATCAAGCCAGAACGCCCCCAGGCCAGCCAACACCACCGTTCCCGCCAGCACCCCGCCCACCACGGGCAGGTGCTGCCGCCAGCCCCTTGGCCCCAGCACCTGGGCCGATTCCGCCGGGGAGAGCACAATGGCGGTCAGGCCGCCGTGCTCCTCGGTGGTCAACCCCAGCAGCGGTCGGTTGGGCAGGGTCAATACGCTAAAGTCGTCGCCGTCGTCGGCCTCATCGGTATCCTGCTCAGGACTGTAGCGGGCCGGCATCAACCCGCCCCGCAGGCTGACCACCTCGGTACCGGCCAGGCGGTCGTACCAGGCCCGCTGCCAGGAGCGGCTCTGCCCCAGGGCGGCGGCTCCAATCCCGCAGATCAGGGCGGCTCCGCCCAGCCAGGGCAAGCTGGGAAACGCGCCGCTGGCCAGCCAGAGCCCGTAGGCCCCTAAGGCTGGCACGCCCCAGCGCCCCGCTTCGCGCCCGAGGATAGGCCCCATACCCAGCTCGGAGCGATCGATCGCGACCACCCGGAGGCCAAGCCACCCCTTGGGCCAGGTTTTACCGCGCGTAATCAGGCCGTGAATCTGGGTGCCAGCTACCGCTACCGGCAGCACCAGGGCCCCAAACCACAGCAGGTTGGTTACCGGCGGCACCTCCGTCACCAGCCGCTGGCGAGGCAGCCCCAGCGGTCGCGCGATCGCATTCTGCACCGCCACCAGCCCAGGATTGAGCGGTACGGTTTCGAGGGCGGGGCGCGATCGCACCACTTCCCCAAGGCTCCACGGCAGGGCTACGCTGCCTGCCACCAGGCCAAGCTCCAGCCCCCAGGCCGCCAGCCGCCGCCAGGCCAAACTGTGGGATGCCGCCAGCCGCCTCGGCACGCGCTCAGCGGAGGCCTGGGCTGAAATCGGTTGCGAATGAGAGGTCTGCGCCATGGAAAACCCAAAACAATCCAGACTCTAAAAAACCTCTGGCCCATACGCGGCGGGCCCTGGTTTTCCAGCATAAACGCCATTCATGATAGCGAAGGCGCCCAAATCTGAGCGCTTTTGCCCCCAAACGTTGTCCCAATCGTTACTCCTGGGGCAGTAACGTCCAGGCAGCTTGAAATCTGGCACATTTACTGGCATACCCTCCTGTATCACTAGATACTATGGGGTTATAGAACATACTCCTTAGCGAGGAGGACACGCGATGAGATCTCTAATTAAATCCTCGATTCTGTCTGCCGCCGCCTTTACCCTGGCCCTAGGCACTGGCGTGGCCTCCGCTCAGCCTGTAGCCCAAACTCCCCTCAGCCAGCCAGTCCAGACCAGTGGCTCTGTCAATCCCAGCCGCGCCTCAGGCTGTGGGGTGCTGGGCGAAGGCCCCGTTCAAATTTTGAGAGTCAGCCAGGATTTCGCCGCCATTGACATCGCCGTCAGCGGCACCAGCGGCCTGACGCTGATGATTCAGGGAGACAATGGCTTCAGCGAATGCCACACCGGCGGCGGTGGTTCCATCAATGCGCCGGGGCTGCTCAACCGTGGCACCTACTCCTTCTTCATTGGCAATAGCAGCCCGACCGCCACGAACTACAATCTCACCCTCCGCGAGAACTAATCCTGACCAGGTGATTGGAACAGGCCTCAGCCCCTGATGGCATAAGTGCGCCTGGGTCGGGCGCGGCAAAGCTTCATATACCGAGCTTTTGGCCACAATAGATGACAGGCTCCAGGGAACCTGTTTCAACCCAGCGAACCCATGGCCAGATTTGGTGTCATCGTCCGGTTAAACCGGTGGATGGCTGGGTTATATTCAGTGCATTCCCGGTGAAGTACTGTAGTGCCATGAGCACAGACATGCCTCCCCTGCCTGAGTCGCGCAGTGAGCTGGTGGAGTTTATTCTGCTGGCGCGCGATCGCGGTGCCTCCGACGAGTTTATTGGCAAGCTGCTGCGCGACTACGGCTGGCCCTCGCGCGAGGTCGAGCGCGCCTTTTTTGAGGTCTACGAGGGGCTTTTGGGCCGTCCCATACCCACCCCGCGCGGGACCTCGGGAGAACTGGCGCGGGATGCGTTTTTCTACCTGCTGGCCTTTGTCACCCTGGGCATCTGGATTCAGGCCCTGGGGGAGATGGGATTTATCTTCATCAACCACCTGATCCCCGACAGTTTAAACACCTACTACGGCGACCCCTCCTGGCAGATGGCCTTTGCCCTGGCGCGGCTGATCGTGGCCTACCCGGTGTACCTGGGCCTGATGCGACAGATCAACCGGGACCTGGCGACCTACCGCGAGAAGCACTTTTCGGGGGTGCGCAAGTGGCTGACCTACCTGACGCTGCTGGTGGCAGCGCTGATCGCCATTGGCGGGGTAATTGCGTTTTTGACCTCGTTTCTGCGGGGCGAACTGACGCCGCGCTTTTTGCTCAAGGTGCTGGTGGTGCTGGTGCTGGATGGCGGGGTGCTGTGGTACTACTTCGACTGGATTCGCCGCAAGCCGGGGTCGAAGGGGTTGAGGGTGACGGTGGATGGGTGACTTGAGGCCAGAGAGACAGTATGGCTAGTGTTTCAGAGAGTCGGGCGTTTGATCAAGCCTTTGCCGGAGCGGCAACGGTGGCGGTGGCGGCGGCGATCGCAGCAGGCTTTTGGGTGCTGGGCACGCCGGGGCGGCAGCGCGACATTGCCGCCGATCGCCAGCGGGTGCGCGATGTGGCCACGATTGCCCAGCGGCTCCACGAGCGCTACACGGCGGCAGACGACTTTGAGCTGCCCGATACCCTGAGCGCGATCGATGCCCCCAGCGACCCGCTGACCCGCCAGCCCTACGAGTACGCGCGGATCGGCGATCGCACTTTTGAGCTGTGCGCCACCTTCGCCACCGACAGCAGCACCCACCGCCTCAGCGATCGGACCCGCAACCCCGAGGCAGCCCGATGGCAGCACCCCCAGGGGCGACACTGCTTTGAGTTTGATGTGGCGCAGTTTCCGATCACGGTGTACTGAGCAGCGGGCCAGCCAGCGAAGGGGGGCAATCAGGCTAAGGCAGAGACCCCTTGCAGCTCCGGCAGCTCCGCCATGACGGCCTTGGGATCGGGCAGCGTGTCTGGATCGCCCACGTATATGCCAAGGGACCGGGCCACTTTGACCATGGTGCTGTCGGTTTCCACCGGGCTGGGGCAGACGCCGCGCTGGTGGCAGTCGCGCACGGTGGCAATCACGTGGTGTAGGTCTTTGGAGCGCACCCGCCCCGCCTCCCATACCACCATGCGGTTGTAGCGCCCCTCAGCGATCAGGTCTACGGCTTTGCGGCCAAAGGCGGAGGCCAGCAGGCGATCGCTGGCGGTGGGAATGCCGCTGCGCTGGATGTGGCCCAGCACCATGGCGCGGGTTTCCACCTGGTCCATATCGCAGTAGGCGCTGTCGCCGGTTTGGCAGAGGGTGCGGCTGCGATCGGAGATGGCGGTGGCCAGGGATTCGCCGATCAGGTGCATGGGTTGACCGCCTTCGCCGTGGACGCCTTCGGCCACCACTACCAGGGCAAACTTGCGGCCCCGCTGACGCAGCTCAGCGATGTGTTGGCAAATTTGCGTCACCACCAGGGGGTTGAGGTCGGGCACCAGTTCGGGAATAAGAATGACATCGGCCCCACCCGCAATGCCGCCGTGGAGGGCCAGGTGGCCGGCATCGCGGCCCATGACTTCGACCACCATGACGCGATCGTGGCTGGCGGCGGTGAATGTCAGGTCGTAGAGGGCGCTGTTGACGGTCTGCACGGCGGTGTTAAAGCCGATGGACTTTTCGGTGAAGGGCACATCGTTGTCGATGGTTTTGGGAATGCCGATCAGGTTCCAGCCGCCGCGCTGGGCCAGGTCGTAGATGATGTCGAGGCTGCCGTCGCCACCGATCGCGATCAGCGCGTCGAGGTTGAGCTTTTCGTAGCCCTGCAGAATCTTGGCGACCTTTTCGGGCCCCTCGGGATGGCCTTTGTTGAGGGAGCCGAGGATGGTGCCGCTGAGAAATTGCAGCACGTCGAGCCCCTGCAATATGCCGGGAATATCGTAGCCGTGGTCGGTGAGGCGCAGGTGGTCGGGCTCATATTTGCCATCGACCACCTGCAGAAAGCCGTCGGTGCTGTAGGGAATGCCGATTACATCCCACCCGCGTCGGTTGGCGCATTTGACAACCGCGCGAATGACAGCGTTGAGGCCGGGGCAATCGCCGCCGCTGGTAAGAATGCCAATGCGTTGAATGGGGGTCATAGAACGGTTCACAAAGGCTGACACCCCTATCCTCAGGCCGATGGAGCCTGGGGGAACCCCGTGCTTCAACAGTCTTTAACAGTCTTAACGGAGAATAATCTTCGACCCGAGTTTGCTTAACTGCACAGGTCGGTCGACCACTCTTCGGAGCCGCGACCCGGCTGGCAGCGCACCTGCTGACCAGCCCAGTCGAGCCGCCACTGGTCGCCCTCGGGCACAAACTCCAGGCGGTAGCGCATGCCGTTGACGGAGTCGTCGGCAAGACCCGTTTGGGTCAGGACCACCAGCGCGGCATCGTCGGTTTGCTCCACCACCTCAACCTCTTCTTCAAAGTTGCCTTCGCCGGGATCGGGGCTGCCAAAGGCATCCAGGGCCACTGCCTCTGGGTCATCCCCCACAGCATTGTCGGGAACGTCTACCTCGTTGAATTCAGTGCGATCGCCTATGGCCCCAGTATCGGGGGGTGGGGCCGGGGCTTCGGTGGCGGGTGGGGTGGGTTCTGGTCCCGTAGCGGTAAACTCGCAGGCGGTCAGGGAGACCGCCATTGCGCCAGCGGTTAGGGCCGAAAGTAGGTACTTGCTAAACATGGGTTTTTCTAGATAAATGTCGATAAATGTATTCTGCACAACAAAATCCGGAGATGTTGGCAGAATACACGACGACCTCTCCCTTTAGCTACCGCCCGGTTTATCAATCGAAACCTTTGGCGAACGGAAAATGGTGGTTGGAGGGAACGGTGGGCCTGCCCCTAGTCGGGGTTGGGGCGGTTGGCGGTGGGCAAATCGCTGGCCTCGGGGCTGGATTCAGAGGGAACGTGATCCTCGGCGGTGCTGGGGGTTTCGCCGCCAGCGGCGTTGGGGCTTTCGCCAGCGGTGGCGTTGCGGGCCTCCTCCTGGCCAATGGCGGGGTTGGTTTTGGTGGCGGCTTTTCTGGCCCCAGGGTTTTGGGCCACAGAGTCGGGGAGATTGCTCTCTTGGCGATTGTCGCGGTTAGCCATGGTGTGTCCTGTCGGTGACGGTGGATTTTTAGTCTAGGCAGGGGCCGCGCTGGCCACCTCGCCAGCAGGGAGGACATTGACGCCGAAGTGCCCCGATCGCTCAGGCTGGATGGGCAGTCTCTACGGTGGTGGGGGTGAGCAGACCCCGATAGATGTCGCAGTGGCGATCGGCGATCGCATCCCAGCTAAAGGACTGCACAAAGCGGTGCCCTGCCGCAGCCAGCCGTTGCTGGGTGGCGGGGTTCTGCAGCAGGGCGGCGATCGCCTCCCCCAGGGCCGCACTATCGCGGGGGGGCACCGGGGCGATCACCCCTTGCTCGCTGAGCACGGCGTCGGTTTCGGCAGTGCAGGTGGCGATGGTGGGCAGGCGGTGGGCCAGCAGGGCCAGCAGGGAGCCGCTCTTGAGCGAAATGCCGGGGTTGAAGGGCAGCACCCCCAGGTCTGACCCCGAAAGGTAGCGGGAGGCGCGATCGGCGTCGATGTAGCCGGTGCAGTGGACATGGTCGGTGAGACTCAGGTCGCGGATTTGGGTCTGGATCTTTTGCCAGTACTGTTCGGCGTCTTTGCCGCGCAGGGCCAGGGTCTCGACCCCGCCCATCAGCAGCAGGCGGGCCTGGGGCTGCGCCTCAACCACCGATTGAAAGCCCTGCACCAGGGGTTCTATCCCTTTGACCGGGTGCAGAAAGCCAAAGAAGGTAACAATTTGAGCATCCTCGGGCCAGCCGCAGGCGTGGCGCAGCTGCTGGCGGGCAGAGGCGCGATCGATGGGGGTGACAGCCAGGTTGGCGGCGATGGGGATAGTGACCAT
Organism: Leptolyngbya sp. KIOST-1; assembly: GCF_000763385.1. NCBI lineage: Bacteria > Bacillati > Cyanobacteriota > Cyanophyceae > Leptolyngbyales > Leptolyngbyaceae > Leptolyngbya > Leptolyngbya sp. KIOST-1. The sequence goes on along the minus strand of NZ_JQFA01000005.1, from coordinate 51,615 downwards.
ACGATCGCGCCGACTGGGCAACCGCTCCTGCATAATCCGGGTGATGTTCTCGTTGGTGGTGAGGATGGCATCGCTGCCGGTGAGCAAGAAGCCGTCCTCGCGGTCCCACCAGGTGCGGGCCTGGCCCCAGGTTTTCAGCCGCTCCAGCCAGGGAGCCGGAAACCAGCGGGGCTGCCACTCCCACCAGCCGTACTCGTGGGCGGTGGTGACAATGGGCCGACGGTAGCCCGCCAACTTCAGCAGCAGCGGCAGCAGGAATACCGATCGCTCAAAACGGTAGCTGCCCGCCGCATGCTGAATGTGCAGCAGGTCGGTGGGGGTAACCAGAATGCGCTGCACCAGCGGCACCAGCTGGGGCACCTGCCACTGAGAAATCGCCCCCTGCACCGTGGGGTCGGCCATGGCGCGGGCCGAGTCGTGGGTAGTGAGCACGGTGGAGGTGATGTCGCGGCGGTGGAGGTGCGATCGCAGGTTTGCCAGGTAGTCGGCGACGCCGTCTTGATCGGGACGGTAGCTGCCGGTGAGGTAGGTGATGTGCATGGAGGGGAGTGGGAAGGTAGGCGGGTGGGCGGGTGGATGGGTAGGGGGTGGATGGGAAGGGGCAGACGGTGTCTGCCCATGGGAGGCGGGGGGTGTGAAAGTGGTGAGGACGGCAAGAAAAGTAAAGGTGTAGCGTGGGTTAGGCGGTCGGGGTTGGGGGCTATGGTCAGTTACTCAAGGGCCGCCGTAACCCACAGATGGGGAGATGGAATGGTCGGGCAGATCAAGGAGGGAGAGCGCCGCAGTGACGACTTCGGTGGGGGGGATGTCGAGGCATTCCATGTGGTAGGGGCAGGTGAAGGCGTAGCAGGGGCTGCAGGGGGTGGGGCGGCGCAGCAGGCGGGCGCGGGTTTGGCGGGGCTGCCACTGGCGCTCTAGCTCGGTACCGGCAAAGAGAATCACGCTGGGGGTTTGGGTGGCATCGGCAATGTGCATGGTCGAGGTGTTGGTGGAGAGCATCAGCTGGGCTTTGGCGACCAGGGCGACGAGGTCGGGGAGGGTGGTTTTGCCGACTAAATCCATGGCGTGGAGGCCGAGGATGTCCAGCAGGGGCGCGGCGGCGGCGCGGTGTTTGTCGGTGCCGGTGACGACGACGGGCCAGTTGGTGGTTTCAGCCAAGGTGCGGGCGGCGATCGCAAACCGCTCCAGGTCATACATGCGCGAGGGGCAGCTGGCCCAGGGGTTGAGCAGCAGGTAGGGCTGAGCGGGAAGGTGGGGCGAAGGGGGGATAGTGAGGGAGAGGTGGCGATCGCGCACTTGATACCCTGCCGCCTTCACCAGCCGCAGGTTGCGCTCCACCTGGTGCAGGTCGTCGGGCAGGTCGCTCACCCGGTGGGTGAGGCATTCCCCGGTTTCTTTGGAGGCCCCCAGCCGCAGGGGAATGCCCGCCAGTTGGCAAATCAGGGCGGCGGGGTGGGGGCTTTGTTTAAAGCTGGTGAGGGCGATCGCCCCGTCGAACTGGCGAGCCTTGAGGGTTTCAATCAGCTGCCACTCCTGCTCCGGGTCACCGGGGGGGCGATCGAGCGCCTGCCAGAGGGTACGGTGGGTGATCACCTCATCCACCCAGGGCAGCACCGCCGCTGCCAGGGAGCCCGCCGGGCTGGCCAGTAGGGTCAGTCGGGTGTCAGGCTGGGTTTCCTTAATGGCCCGCAGGGCCGGAGCCGTCATCAGCACGTCGCCGATATTGTCGGGGCGGAGGATGAGGAGATTGCGGCAGGGGGAGAAGGGTGGATGGGAGAAGGGTGGATGGGTGGATGGGTGGATGGGTGGGTGGGTAGGCGGGTAGGCGGGTGGGCGGGTAGGCGGGTGGGGGTAAAGTTCGTCTGTCTCGCGATCATCTACCCATCCACTCCCCCACCCATCCACTCTCCCACTCTCCCACCCTCCCACTGCCTCAGCCACCACCTCAGGACTCAGCAAATTGACGCAGGTATCCCAGGCAAAGGGGCAGGTGCCGCTGTACCAGCAGGCTTGCTCGGTGAAGTTGGCGATGTTGCGCTCGGGGCAGGGGGGGTAGCCCTGGAGGTTGCGGTGGGGGGCGGGCTGGCCGTAGCGACCAGCCCAGGAGGGGCCAAACAGGGTAATGGTGGGGGTGCCGACGGCGGCGGCAATGCGGGCGGGGCCGGTGTCGGCAGCAACGACGACATCGAGTTGGGCAAACAGGGCAGCCAGTTCGCGCAGGGGACCTCGGGGCCAGAGGGTGGCGGTTTCGAGCTGTTCGACAATGGTTTGGGCCTGCTGAGGGTCGGCCCCGGTGGGGACGATCAGGTGGGCACCGTGGCGCTGCTGAAGTAGCTTACCCAGGGCCACAAACCGATCGGGAGCCCACTGTTTGATCGCCATTCCGGCATCGGTGTATAGCCCAATGCGGGGGCGGGGTAGAGATTTGAGCCGGGTTTGCACACCGGTTTGCTCGGCCTGGCTCAGGTAGAGGCGGGGGTGGCGGTGAGTCTGCGCGGCCTCGGGGGTGATGAGAGATTCGGATTGGAGGATCTGCACCATGCGATCGCTCACCAGCTGATCCCCAGGGGGGCTGCGCCACAGATTGGTCACCGTGCGCCCGGCACCGGATTGCTCCACCAAATCGGCGATCCCATCGTAGGTCGTATCGGTAACGATCAGGTCAAAGGAGGTCTGGAGGGCAGGCTCTACCGCCCGTCGAGCCTGCCCTGGGGCTGCCCGCCAAACCTGTTGTACTAAGGGATGGTGGGCCAGTAATTCGTCGCCCGGTGCAAAGGTCAGTACGGTTGTGTGCGCAGGGGCGTGGGAGGCGGCCAGGGCCTGAATGGCGGGTAGGGCAATCAAAACATCCCCCAGGCCGCCGAGGAGTTCAATGAAGAGAATTCTGGTCACAACGGGAAAAGATGTCTAGGGCGTGTCATCAAAACCGGCCAAAAACCCTTTAGCTTCAGCGTTTCCACGCCCGACTCAAAAAATGAATGACCGCCCTGAGCTGAGAGCCAGCTGTAAGAAGAACGGTGCTTCAAGAAAGGTTTGAGTTTCAAACGGCGCTCATCCTCGCCGGTCCGCAACTTGAGCTAATTGCAAACCGCTCTGAGAAACTTTGACACCCGCCTGAAACTCAAAACCACGCTCTCGAACTTCTCTACTCAAGCTATCGAGCGAATGGTCAGACAGCCTCTTCCTGAGGGTAGGGGTTAAATGACCATCATGCAGAAGACGCATGCAGAAGACGGGTTAGCAGGGTCCGCGGTTTACGGTACAGGGTCTAGGGCAGGCCTTGAACTGTAAACCGTGGACCCTGTACCCCAGGCCGCAAACCTCGGCACGATCAGGTTGCCTGAGTCCTAAACCGGCAGCAGGTTGGGGGCGTTGACGGTGCGATCGCCAATGGTTGTCGGCAGTTCCTGGTGGTAAGCCCCCGAGGGCAGCACGCCGCAGCCGCCGTAGTGCTTCATCACCCGCTGCTGTACCAGCACGTCCTCGCCGCAGCTTTCGAGGGGCAGTTCGTGCCAGAAGTTAAACCCCCCAACAGCTAACAATTTGGCGCGATCGAACAGCACACAGCCGGCTACCCAGGCGACATGGTAGGTGCAGGGTTGCTCTGGCGTAAAGCCAAATTTCTCCTGCAGGTGCAGCGGGTTGGCCGCATTGTGAAGCCGCCACCGCTCCCACTCAGGAGTCCCCTTCGTAAGAATTTCCGGCTGCACACGGCCCTGCCAGGGGGTAAACGGCTGGTGCTCGTCGGGGCGCACATCGTCGCTGTAGCTCAACCCCATCAGCGGGTTGCCGACAAAGCCGCACCCTTCTCGCTGGATGGTCTCCAGCAGCAGCGCCAGCACCCAGGGCTCTAGCAGCACGTCGTCATCGAGAAACAGCACGTAGGGGGCCTTGGCCTGCTCCAGCAAAAACTGTCGCTGCTCAGCAATGCCGCGCCGAGGTAGATGCTTGAGAATCTGCGGCGCGGTGCCGTGGGCCTCCAGCACCCGCAGCACCGCCTGAATTGAGCTGACGTTCTCCAGGTCGAGATCATCGCTCTGGTCAGATACCGTGACACGAAAATCCTGGCAAGTCTGAGCACAGAGGCTGGTGAGGGTGACGGCGAGGGCCTGGGGGCGGTTATAGGTGGGGATGAGGAGGTCAATCGCGGGCATGGTTGGCTATGTAAGTGGATGGGTAGGTGGGCGGATGGGTGGGTGGATGGATGCTTTCGCGGCATTGAGGTCGTTGTGTTTGTTGCAAATCCACATGGTTTAGCCGCAATGCACCGCTAGCTGGCCCCTTCTTATGCGTAACGGCAGAGCACCTCTTCAGGATTCCGAGCAATGGCTGCAGCGACCTCTGCTACAAGTGAGAAGTTAGGAGATGGTTTTCTCTGGCCAAAGAAAATGCTGTCAGGCATTGCTAGCCACAGGTTATGAATCAAATTATGAATCAAATATTGAGGCCCCTCGTCGGGGCAAACGCCGTTTGCCTCTAACCAAATTTTCATGCCTCAACTCGGCAACGTCGCTATCCATACTCCTTTCCACTTATCCCACTATCCCCTCCCCAAGAGAGAGCCAAACGGCGATCGAAGTGGTTCTCCTGGCAGACGAATTGAGGTAGCAGGCTCGGTAAGCTCCTGGAAGACTGCGGCTTTACTTCAGGAGACGTTTCCATGGCACCTCCCATTGGCCAGACCTGCTGGGCGATCGCTGAGGGCTACATTCCCCCCGATGACACCGACCGACCGCCCGAGTTCGTCAGCCACGAAACAGTCTGTCTGCTGAATACCTCAGACCAGGACGCCCATGTGGAGATTGTGCTGTACTTCAGCGATCGCGACCCCGTCGGCCCCTACCAGGTCACCGTTCCGGCCCGCCGCACCCACCACGTGAAGTTCAACGACTTGGAAGATCCCGAGCCCGTACCCCGTGGCACCGACTACGCCAGCGTAATCACCGCCGACGTACCAATTGTGGTGCAGCACACCCGACTGGACTCTCGCCAAGCAGAGCTGGCCCTGCTCAGCACGATGGCCTACGCGGGGTAAAGGGTGGATGGGTAGGCGGGTAGATGGGTGGATGGGTGGATGGGTGGATGGGTAGATGGGTGAATGGGTATGAATTTTGAATAATGTTGTTCCTTCGTTTCGGTTGCTCATCTATCCTCCCACTCCCCCACCCTCCCACTCATCCACTCTCCCACTCATCCACTCTCCCACTCCCCCACCCTCCCACTCTCCCACTCATCCACCCTCCCACTCTCCCACTCCCCCACCCTCCCACTCATCCACTCCCCTGTTCCCCCACTACCCCACCTACGGCTATGGTTCATCTCGGCTACCACGCCTCCCACGAACAGTTCAAACCGAGCCAGCTGCTCGAATGGGTGCAGCGGGCCGAGCAGGCTGGTTTTACCCACGCCCTGTCGTCGGATCACTTTCTGCCCTGGAGCGAGGACCAGGGCCAGAGCGGCTTTGCCTGGTCGTGGCTGGGGGCGGCAATGCAGGCGACTAACCTGCACTTTCGAATTGTGAACGCGCCGGGGCAGCGGTACCACCCGGCCATCATTGCCCAGGCGGCGGGAACGCTGATGGAGATGTTTCCTCACCGCTTTTGGCTGACGGTGGGCAGCGGGCAGGCCGTCAACGAGCACATCACTGGGGCTCACTGGCCGAGCAAGGGCGATCGCAATTGCCGCCTGAAGGAATGCATCGATATCATGCGTGCTCTCTGGGCCGGAGAAACCGTCAACCACCACGGCCTGGTCACGGTGGAAGACGCCCAACTCTACACCCGGCCCGACTACCAGCCGAAGATTATTGGGGCCGCGATTACTCCCAAAACCGCTGAGTGGCTAGGAGGCTGGGCCGATGGGCTGATCACCACCTCGCGCCCGCCCGAGCAGCTAAAGCCCTTGGTCGAGGCCTTTCGGCGCGGCGGCGGTGAGGGCAAACCGATGATTCTCAAGGTGCAGCTCTCCTACGATCGCACCCAGGAGGCCGCCCTGGCCGGGGCGCACCAGCAGTGGCGCAACAATGTCTTCGAGAGCGTGATGCTGAGCGACACCCGCACCGTCGAGCAGTTCGACGTCGCTGGAGCCTTTGTCACCCCCGCCGATATGGAGGGGCAGGTGCGGATTTCCGCTGACCCCCAGCAGCACCTCGACTGGCTCAAGACCGACATTGAACTGGGCTTTGACGAGCTGATTTTGCACAATGTCAACACGGCCCAGGCCCAGTTTATCGACACCTTTGGCGAAACGGTGATTCCGGCCTTGACCAAGAAATAAGATTGTAGATTGTAGGTTGGGTGGCGCGCTAGCAAAACCCAACAAGGTTGACTGCTGTTGGGTTACGCTCCGCTTCACTCAACCTACGGAATTCTAATTTTTAGCTTTGACACTGCACTAGAGCGTCGGTACGGTATTTGTCTGTAGCGAGACTAGGGGCCTGTGAGCCACAACTGCGTCGGTAAGCCCAAGGTGCTACTGGGGCCATGTCGCTGGCCCCAGCCCCCCGTCGACCAGGGGCGTTCCGCCGCCCTGGACCCGACGGAAAGGAGCGATCGATCATCGGTTTAAACCTTTGTTCTGCCAAGAAATCGGTAGGGATCTGTAGACCCTGCAATGGCAGATTTGAGATCGCAGCCACACTGAACCGGTGCTCTAGGGACAGATCTTGCCTGTTGAGTGAGAAACTGGGTTTTTATCGATCGATTTTTTGGCGGCAATGTACTGATGCTCTAGCTTAAACTGCTCTAAAAACAACAGTTCCTGTACCGCCGCCACCACCCTCTGGGGCTCGACTCGGCGCAGGCAGGCGTGGTGCCCCTCGGGGCAAACGCTCTTGTAGCAGAGGCGGCAGGGCACGTCGTGGAACAGTACCTGGTGGGGCACCTGCCAGGGGGTGTGCTGCATGTTTGTAAGGGCGTAGAGATCGACGACGGGGGTGCCGACGGCGGCGGCGATGTGCACCGGGCCAGTGTTGTTGGAAAGCAGCAGCGGGGCGGCGGCCAGCAGGGCCGACAGGTCGGCCAGATCGAGCAGCCCCACCAGGGAATAGGAGGGCGCGTCCATCTCGGTGCGAATGTGTTCGACCAGGTCGCGCTCGGGTGGGGTGCCGGTGAAGAGGACGGTGAGGCCGGATTCGACCAGCGATCGCGCCACCTGGGCAAAGTGCTCAGGCGGGTAGCGGCGGGAGGGGGCGGAGGCGCCGGGGTGAATTGCGATCCAGGGTGGTCGGGGCGAGGCCAAGCTGGGCGTCCGTACGGAAAGATTGGGTTGGGGCGCACTGCTGTGCGCCCGTACGGGGGTGAGGCCGAGTTGGGTGAGGAGGGTGTTGATGCGTTGCTGGGCGGTCGGGGGGACGGTCAGTTGCAGGCGCTGATCGGAGGTGTGGTAGCCGACGCTGGCGACCAGGTCGAGCTGGCGCTGGGCTTCGTGGCGGGCCAGTTCGGGTTCCGGGTCGGGGATGTGGTCGGTGAGCAGCTGGTAGGGGTTTTCGCGGCAGTGGGCCAGGCGCAGGGGAATGTCGGCCAGATAGGCCATGGTGGCGGTGGGCAGGGGGTTTTGGCTGTAGACGGTGAAGATGATGGCGGCGTCGAAGCGCCGCCGCCGCAGTTCCTCCAACATGTCATGCTCGGGCTGGCTACTGGTGCGTGGGGCGGTGGCCTTGAGCCAGGGGGCGTCGTAGACCCAGACGTCATCGACCATGGGCAATTGGGGGGCGATCGCGGCCCCCGCCGCCGAGGTCATTAGGGTGAGGTGGCACCCCGGTCGGCTGGCCTTGATTGCCGCCAGGGCGGGGGTGGTCATCAGCACATCCCCCAGGCTGTCGAGGCGAACGCAGAGAATGCGCTCGGCGGTGCTCCAGTCCATTACGAGTCTCCGGCGCGAATTTGCTGAATCAGTTGGGTAGTGGAGCGATCGCCCACGTAGGGCACAATCACCACTTCGCCGCCCAGTTCTTCAATTAGCGGCGTTTCGGGTAGGGTCTGGCGGGTGTAGTCGCCCCCCTTGGCGTAGACATCGGGGCGAATCAGCCGAATCAGCTCGCGGGGGGCCAGGTCGCCGAAGGGCACTACGTAGTCCACACAGCCCAGGGCAGCCAACACCGTGAGGCGATCGGCTAAAGCATTTACCGGACGAGTCGGCCCCTTGAGCTGACGAATGCTGTCGTCGGTGTTGACCCCGACAATTAGCACGTCGCCCAGGGCTTTGGCCTGCTCCAGGCAAGTAATGTGTCCCGAGTGCAGAATGTCGAAGCAGCCGTTGGTAAACACAATCCGCTGACCGCGATGCCGCTGCTGCGCCACGATCGACACCAGCTCAGTCTGATCGGTAATGCGCTTGTTGCCTGCCATCAGCGATCGCCGCAGCGCTAGCGGGTGACAGCGGGTGGTGCCGGGTTCGGTCACCACCACTCCAGTCGCTGTCGCCGCCAGGGAAGCCGCCCCGTGGGGATCGGCCTCGGCGGCCAGGGCCAGGGCCAGGGTGGCGACGTAGGTATCGCCCGCCCCGGTGGCGTGGGTGTTGGGGGCCGGATTGGCCAGGGTGCGGGTGGGCTCAGCCACCGTGCCCTCACCATCTTCTAAAAAGATCAAAACGCCGTCGCGATCGAGGGTGATGGTGGCCATCCAGGCCCCGGTTTCGCTGAGCACCCGCTGGCCGTGGCGGGTCATCTGCTCTACCCTGGCCGCCCCCGACAGGCGCGGTAGCCCCAGCAGGGCAATGGCTTCGTCGTAGTTGGGCTTCACCGCTGTCACATCCAACCGTTTGTAAACCTCCAATCGCTTCGAGTCGGCCACCAGAATGCGGGGGTGCAGTGACTGTAGCCGCTGGAGCGTCAGCGTTATGCGGGAGGTCATAACGCCGTAGGCATAGTCTGAAATGATTACCGCATCGCAGAGGGGAAAGTAGCGCTCTAGCTGGGTGATTAGCTGGTCTTCATCGGCGGTCGAGAGGTCGGCGGTGCTGCCCTGGTCGAAGCGCAGCAGCAGCTGGTTTTCGGCCAGCAGCCGCTGTTTGACCAGGGTGGCGCGATCGCGCGATCGCACCACCCCCGCCAGGTTCACCCCGCCCTCTGCCAGCGCGGCCTCCAGCTGCTGCCCGGCCCCATCGTCGCCGATCACCGTCAGCAGGTAGGCCTCGGCTCCCAGTGTGGCCACGTTGGCGGCGGTATTTGCGGCCCCGCCCGGCACGTGGCTAGTTTCGCCCACATCGACAATGGGCACAGGTGCTTCTCGACACAGGCGCGTGGCCGCCCCCTGCAGATAGCTGTCGAGCATGGCGTCGCCAATCACCAGCACCCGCAGGTGAGGAAAGCTGGCGGTGATTTCCAGTAACCGTTTGGTTTGAGCGTCTAGGGTGTGCATGGTAGGGCTGAAGAGCAGTGCTGAAGAATAACGTCGGCGGCCTGGTCAAAGGTGGCTACGGTTTGGTGTGGCTCCCGGCTGGGGGCCAGGAGCCACTCGGTCTCGTTGCCGTTGTCGAGCAGGACGGTGCGGCACCCGGCCCGCCGCCCCGCCTCCACATCGTTGAGAATGTCACCCACCAGCCAGGAGCGCTCCAGATCCAGGTTCAGATCCGCCGCCGCCCGCCGCAGCATCCCCGGCTCGGGCTTGCGACAGCGACAGCGAAAGGCGTAGCGCGCCACGGTGCCCGCCGGGTGGTGGGGGCAGTAGTAGAAGCCCGCCAGGGGCACCCCCAGCAGGTGGCGAAGCCGTTGTTCTATCGGGGCGATCGCACTCTCAGCAAAATACCCCCGCGCCACCCCCGACTGGTTGGTCACCACCACCAGGGCAAACCCCGCCTCGTGCAGCCGCCGTACTCCGGTAGCCACCCCATCGCCCAGCCGAATCAGTGCGGGATCGACGTTGTAGGGGACGTCTTCGATCAGGGTGCCGTCTTTGTCGAGGAAAATGGCGGGGAGCATGGGAGGGGAGTGGGAGGGTGGATGAGTGGGAGGGTGGATGAGTGGGAGGGTGGATGAGTGGGAGAGTGGATGAGTGGGAGGGTGGATGAGTGGGAGAGTGGATGAGTGGGAGAGTGGATGAGTGGGAGGGTGGGAGAGTAGATAGATGAGCAACTGAAACGAGAGGACAACATTCAAAGTTCATACCCATCCACCCATCCACCCATCCACCCATCCACCCATCCACCCACCTACCCATCCACCCCCTACGGCCAAGACGTCTCCTTCATCGGCAGCACCATCATTTCGGAGATCACCGTGTCCCTGGGCTGCATCAGCAGGTAGCGGATGGTTTCGGCGACGTTGGCGGGGTCTTGCAGGGTGCTCTGGTCGATGTCGGGGAAGCGATCGAGCAGGAACGGGGTGCGCATGCCGCCAGCTATTAATGAGGTGACTTTGATGTTGTGGGGTCGGCCTTCTACGTGGAGGGCCTGGGAGAAGCCCAGCAGGCCCCACTTGCTGGCGTGGTAGGCGGAGGCGTTGGCCCAGGCGCGTTTGGCGGCGGTGGAGACGATGTTGATGATGTGGCCGCCGCCGTTTTGGCGCATTTCGGGAAAGACGGCCTTCGACATGAAGAAGGGGCCGCTGAGGTTGACGCCGATCACCTGCTGCCACTGGTCGGTGGTGAGGTCTTCGATCGATTCGGTGATGTCGATACCGGCGTTGTTGATCAGCACGTCGATGCGACCGTAGCGATCGCGCACCCGATCCAGTAAGGCCATGGCGCTGGTGGGGTTGGTGACGTCCAGGTCCAGGGCGATCGCCTGTCCGCTCTGGCCGGTGGCTGCATCAATTTCTTGAGCCAATTCGCTGGCCAGTTCGTGGCGCAGGTCGGCGACCACGACCTTGAGACCCGCTTCGGCCAGGCAGCGGCAGGTGGCGGCACCCAGGCCGCGCGCGCCGCCCGTGACGATAGCTACTTTGTTAGCGAGGGTGGGAATTTGGCTGGAGGGTTTGGAGAGAGTTTGCATGGGGTTTCCTTTAATGATTGGGTGGACAAAGGGAGGGGTGAATGATTTGCGGTTCACGGTTCACGGTTTACGGTTCACGGCTTGGGGTTTTACCTTGCACCTTGCACCTTGCACCTTGCATCCCTCCTACGAACTCTGGCTGGCAGGCAGCGAGGCAGCGGGGCTGAGGGGCCTGGGGTGGAGGGGCGTGGCTTCCTCCTGCGATCGCGGCGGGGTGGGCGAGTCCGAGCGCTCCAGGTCGGCCTCCACCCACTCGCAGATCAGGTGCAGGGCCAGCAGCTGCACTTCCTGAATCCGCTGGGGGTCGGGGCTGGGCACGCAGATCGCCTGATCCACCAGGGGCAGCAGGTCGCCGCCGCTGCCGCCCAGCAGACCAACGGTGCCCACGTTGCAGGCCTTGGCCGCCGCCACCGCCTGCACCAGGTTTTCGGACCTGCCGCTGGTGCTGATCACCAGCAGCAGGTCCTCGGGCTGGGCAAAGGTGTGCACCTGGCGGGCAAAGATATCGCTGTAGCCGACATCGTTGGCCCAGGCGGTGAGCAGGGCCACGTCGGCGGTGAGGGCCATCACCGGCAGCCCGGTGCGGTGGGGGGAGCAAAACCGCCCCACCAGTTCGGCGGCAAAGTGCTGCGATTCGGCGGCACTGCCCCCATTGCCGCAGACCAGCACCTTGCCGCCCCGGTTGAAGCACTCGCTAATCTGCCGCGACACCGCCAGAATGTCGGCGCTGACCAGGCGGCGGGCCTGCCGCATGGCCAGAATGGAGGCGTCGAACCGGGCCTCGATCTGGGCCAGGTCGTTGATGGTAGTTTCGGCGCTGGCGCTGAGGCTGGTGCTGAGCACCGACTCGTAGATGCCCGCCAGGGCGCTGGCCACCTTGGCCCAGGTGAACTGCCGCGCCACGTGGCGCTGGGCCTGGCGACCAAACAGGTTGAGCACCGACGGGTTCTGGTACAAGAAGGCAATGCGATCGCACACCTCCCGCGCATTCTTGGGCGCAACCAGGTAGCCCGTTTCGCCATCGCGCACCGTGAATTTAATGCCGCCCACGTTGGAGCCAATCACGGGGGTGCCGCAGGCCATTGCCTCCAGCGGGGTAATGCCAAAGGGCTCGTACCAGGGGGTGGTGACAAACACATCGGCGGCGCTGTAGAAATACTTCAGCACCTCGCGGCCCCGCTGGCCGACGAAGGAGACGCGATCGCCAATGCCCAGATCCCGGGCGATCGCCTGAAGCCGCCCGATCTCCGGTGTCACCTCCGGGTCGGGTGTGACGGATTCGCCGCCGACTACCACCAGCCGGGTCGGCAGCCGCTGCCGGTTCAGGAGCGCGATCGCCTCCAGCACCGTATCCACCCCCTTGCGCGGCACCATGCGGCCCAGCTGCAAGACCACCCGCTCGGCGGCAGGCAGCCCCAGGGTGGCCCTGGCCTGCCGCTTGGGAATAGGCCAAAACTCGCTCAGATCCACCCCGCAGGGCACGATGTGGATTTTGCTGGCGTCGGCCCCGTAGAGCTGAATCAGGTCGTCGCGATCCTGGGGGCACTCGGCGATAATGCCGTCTGCCGCCTGCACCACCTGCTCCTCAATCGCAAAGCGATCGTCCGGGAAGCCATCGGCCTCGCCCTGGTGCCGCCGCCGCACTTTGCCCAGGGCGTGAAACGTGACCACAAAGGGAAGGCCAACGTACTGCTTGATCTGGCAAGCCACCTGGGCCGACATCCAGAAATTGGCGTGCACCAGGTCATAGCCGCCCTCCTGCTGCTGCTCGCGGCGCTTCTGTTCGCGCCGAATGAAGCCCACCACAAAGTGGGTAAACGCTTTCATGTGGGGCAGCAGCTGCTCCTTGGGCACGGGCGCAGCAGGCCCCGCCGGCACATGGATAACTCGCACCCCCTGGTGCCACAGCACCGCCTCCGGCAGGTCGGGGGCATCGCGCCGGGTAAACACGTCAACGCTGTAGCCCAGGGCGGCAAGCTGCTTTGCCGTCTGGCCCACATAGACATTCTGGCCGCCGCTGTCGGTACCGCCAAAGCTGCCCAGGGGCGAGGCGTGTTCGCTGATGATGGCGATTCGTTTGGTCATGGCTGTGAGGGGGGGTGAAGGGTGAGGGGTAGGAGGGTGGATGGGTGGATGAGTAGACGGGTAGGTGGGTGGTGGAGAGGGGGAGGTAGGGTGCATAACGCTGAGGCGAGGCTCCGCCAACGCACAGTCGTAGCGTGGGTTAGGCGGTTGGGTGGGGTCAGGCGCAAAGGCCAACTCCTCATGGCCCGCCGTAACCCACGGCGGGGGAAACAGGGACAGGGTTGAGGGCGATCGCGTCGGCGAAGGCGGCGTTCCAGTCCTGCACAAAGCGGTAGAGGTTAAATCGGGCCTGGGCGACAGCCTGGGCACCCTGGCTGAGGTGGCGGGCCAAGTCAGGGTGATCGATTAGCTGCTGCATCTGCTTGACGAGCGCCACCGGGTCGGTGTGAATGAAGCCAGACACATCGTTTTCAACCACGGTGGGCAGTTCCGTGGTGGCCAGTCCGACGACGGGCAGGCCCAGGTACAGGGCTTCGCAGACGGCCAGCCCCAGGCTGGTATAGCGCACGGGGTGAAAGAAAAATCGGTAGCGGGCCATCAGGGCGGGTAGCTCGCTATGCGAGATGTTGCCCAATCCGCCCAGGCTTTCGGAATCCATGCCGACCAGGTCGAGGGGGATCTCCTGGCGCACCTGTTCAAACAGGTCGGCCCCCAGGCGGCGACCGCGCGATCGCAGCCCATTCACCACCACAATTCCCCTGGGAATCTCGCCCGTGTAGCGCACCTCCTTCGGCACCGTCACCCCGTGCTCAACCACCCGCGTGGGGGTGCGGCCACAGTCCCACATCAGCCGGTTAAAGGCGGTGACATGCACCAGCAGCACCTCAGGGTCGTCAACCCCGTGGCGGGTGTCGGTGGGGTGCTCGCGGGGCGGGTCGTGCTCCAGAAAGATCCTCGGCAGCCGCCGCTGCTCGGGGCTGAGAATTTCGTGCTGGTCGTGCTGGTAGTTGCGGCTCGACTGATACAAAATGCAGTCGAATTCTTGATGGCGCACCTCTTCAGCGGCAATGTCGTGGACATTGTGGCCCCAGTCGAACCCGGACAGCCGCCCGCCGTAGCCCTCGGGATGCCCCGGCTTGGTGGGCAGGTAAAAGTCGTGGGGGCACTGGGTCAGGTAGTAGAGGTAGCTGCCGTGGACGTGCCAGGTGAGGATGCGGAGACGTTGCATAGGGTAGTTGGGTAGGCGGGTAGGCGGGTGGATGGGTAGGGGGTAGGCGGGTAGGCGGGTGGATGGGTAGGGGGTAGGCGGGTAGGCGGGTGGATGGGTAGGGGGTGGATGGGTAGGGGGTGGATGGGTAGGGGGGTGGAGTGAGCAGTTGTGCGAAGGGGTGGGATCGATAGGAGTAGTTCAGAGAGCTTTTGGTTAAGACTCATCCACCCATCCACCCATCTACCCATCCACCCATCCACCCATCCACTCCCTCACTCCCCCACTCCCCCACTCCCCCACTCCCTCAACAGGTCGAGCAAATGCCCACAATCCCCATCCCCCGGCGGGGGTGAGCAGTGGCTGAGCACTTGGCCGCCGAATTCGTGGGATTGGCCGATGCGGATGGGGATACCGGCCAGGTAGCAGAGGTAGCCGAGGGTGTAGGGCGACTGGCCGGGGGCGGTGAGAATGACGGCGGCGTCGAACTGCTGGTGGCGCAGCCAGGCGATCGCCTGCTGCCAATCCACCGGGTCACCCGTTTGGGAGTGCAGCAGCCAGGCGGTCTGGGCGGGGTTGACGACGGTCAGATGGGCTTGGGGACAGAGACCCTGTAGCTCGGCCAGGGACTGGGACTGGGTGAAGACGAGAACTCGCTGGAGGTCAGCGCTGGTTTTAATGGCCATAGCAAGCCTCGACTAAGGAATCGGGGCGCGAGGGGGTAGAGCGGAGCGAGTAGAGCAAATCCTGGGCATGAACCAGCACCTGGGCTGGGGTTTCCGAGGCGGCCTGCCGACTGTCAACGCGGCGGTGACAGGTTTGGTCTTGAGGAGCCCAGCGCTGTATGTCAGAATCGCTAAACACCACCACGCTGGGGGTTTGCAGCGCCGCCCCCAGGTGGGAAATGCCGGTGTCGTTACAGACCAGCAGGGCGGCGTGGCGCAGCAGCACCGCCAGGGAACCCAGGCAGGTGCGGCCGGCCAGGTTAACGGGCAGGGGCGTGCCGGGCTGGTTGATGGCCGCCGCGATCGGGGTGGTGAGATAGCGTTCGGCGGCGGTGCCGGTGAGCACAATGCGATGCCCCTGGCTGGCCAACCGCTGGGCCACCTCAATGAACCCATCGATCGACCAGCGGCGTGACTCGATGCTGGCCCCCGGATGCAGGCAGACATACTGCCCAGGCACCAGGGAGTGCGCCTCCAGCAGCCGTAGCCCAGCCCGGTACTCCACTTCAGTGATGGGAAAATCAAGGGCTTGACTGACCTCGGGGAGCCCCAGAAACAGCATCAGATCTAGCAGGCGATCGACTTCCGAGCCCCGCTGGGGATAGGGCAAAAAGTAGTTCGGATCGGGGCAGTACTGCCCCGGCAGGTAAAACCCGGCCTGGTAGCGCCCTCCCAACAGCATAAGAAAGGGGTTGATGTAACTGCCGCTGCCGTGGATTTGCAGAGTCAGGTCGTAGCGCTGGGCCTGGACCCGCTGGCAAAATTCCACGGTGGCCTGGGGTCCCTGCCAGCCTTCGGGAATGCCGGGAGCCCCAGGAAAGGGCAACCAGTCGTCGATTAGCTCGGGAAACCGCTGCCCAAACCACTCGGTGCCCGGCAGTCCCAACCAGGTGATGGTGGCCTGGGGGTAGGCCTGCCGCAGCGATCGCAGGGCCGGAACGCTACACAGCAGGTCTCCCAGGCCCGGCAGTGCCCGCACCACTAAAATTCGCGCGATCGCGGGTATCGGAAGGCGGCTGGCCATAGCCGAATGCCCTACTAATAACTACAGAAGTCATGCTAGGTAGTTTTCCAGATAACTTCATTGGACATTTGACAAGATATTTTGCTGATTTGTTGATCCTGTTTGTACATTTTGCACAGTCAAATTTTTTGGTATTTTTTATCTTTTGAGGGATACTTCTTTTGGTCAAATAGAACTCCTTCTTTTGGTAGGTGTCAAAAATAATTGGAGCTACGACTCTAGATCGTTAAAGGCAGCTAAAAGTCTTTACATTTGTTGATAGCTTCGAAAAAAGCCTTGTCTGCAATACCTACAGTCTGCTTTCGCCGTGACCCAATCCTTCGATCAAATCGCTGAAGTCGTAGCCAAACAGATGTCTTCGTTGCTACAAACCGCCGTTCTGATCAGCAATGCAGATGAAACCATAGTGGCCAGTCAGAGGGGCGACAACGGTCTTGTCTCAACCGAAAGAGTCGCTAAAAATGAGAGCAATGGTAACGGTGCTGGCGGCTATTTAAAGCTTCCCTTTCACGTCTACGATCAGGTGGGAGTAGTTTGTATTGAGCAGTGGGTCGATGGCGAAAAGCTATCACCAAAACTGGCTCAGGCCTGTATTGACTTGATGATTAGTCAAATTGTCTATCCCACCCCTCCCACCCAGCAGATCTTCAAAAATCAGGTTATTTATAATCTTTTGCAGGGGCAATTCAAAGACGAGTCGGTTGCGCTACAGCAGGCTGCGCTGCTCGGCATAGACTTTGCGCCTCCCAGGGCGGTCATTTTGATTGACGCGACAGAGGCCATTTTTTCGAGTAGCTATGGTGGCGAAGGCTCAAGCTATGACCAGCAGCGCTGTGCTCAGGCCATCATTGCCAGCACGGTGACCTTTTTCAACCTGCCCGATGACACCATCTGTGCCGACCTCGGCGGCGGGCAGTTTGCGGTGCTGAAGGCCAGCGACACCAAAAACCTTCGACCCTGGGCCACCCACAGCACTACCCCAACTGATGAACTCAGCTCTTCCTGGACCAACCTGGAGGCCCTCAAGCGCGCCGCGAGGGCGCTGCTAGAGCAGTTGCGCGAAGCCACGGGGACGGCGGTGAGCATTGGCATTGGCCGTTATCATCCCGGTATTTTGGGGGTGTCGCGGTCGTATCAGGATGCGCGAGTGGCGCTGCGGCTGGGCCGACAGTTTAGCGGTCAAGCCCGGGTCTACTGTCTCGATGACTTGGGCATGGCCGCCTTTGCCTGCGTGGCCGATGAGCGCACCAAAGTAGACCTGGCGCTGCATTTGCTCAGTCCCCTGGACAATGAGCCTGACTTGATCAACACGCTGAAGGTCTTTTTCGCAGCGGATTGTGCCCTCTCCTCTGCGGCCAAACAGCTCTGCATCCACCGCAATACGCTGACCTACCGCCTGGAAAAAATCACGTCCCTGACCGGCCTTGATCCCCGTCGCTTTGACGAAGCGGTGCAGATTCGCCTGGCGCTACTGCTGCAAGAGTTTCAGGGGTTTTAACCTGGGCATTGTTCTGACGAACCTGGTCCTGACTCAGCATTAGAATGCTGACAATCACCAGCAAAATGCCAAAAATTTGTCGTCCCTGGAGGTTTTCTTGCAGCACCAGCCAGGCAATGGTGACGGTAAACACGGGGTTGCTGACCGCCACTATCGACATCGAAGCGGCGCGCACCAGGTGAATGCCGATGTTGTAGCACAGCTGTCCCAGGAGGGTTAACCCGGCGGTAACCAGGCTGAGCAGCCACAGCACCTGCCACTGGCCGGGCGGCACCTCGACCTGGACCAGCAGCAAGCTCAGGGTTGAGAGCACAGCCATTACGCCAAAGTTGATCAGCGTGTAGGGCACCGGGTGAATTTGGCGAAAGCAGATTTGGGCCTGAATGCCCTGAATAGCGTAGGCCACGCTAGCCCCCAGGGCACTGCCGACCCCCAGCCAAACCGCCCCCTCGCCGGTGCCAACAAAGCTAGGCACCACCAACACGCTGCCGAGCAGCACCCCCACCGTTACCCCTAGGCGCAGGCGGCTGGGGCGGTTGCCAAACACCTTCCAGGCCAGCATGCCCGTGATCACGGGGTGCATGAAAAACAGCACGGTGGCCACACCGGCCGGGATGCTGGCGATCGCCACGAACAGCAGCGCCATGGCCAAATACAGAAAGCTGCTGCCGATTAACGCCAGCCTGAGCGTGGGGCGGTGCTGAGGCTGGAGCAACTGCCTTAGCGCATGGGACGTATCTGGGTACAGCCGGTACGAAAGGGCCGCCACCGCCGGTAGGATGAGCACCGTCCGCATCTGCAGGACCAGCAACGAGTTGGCCAGCGAGGGTGGGATGAACCCGCCCCAGCTGCCCTGCCCCAGGACAACACTTTCAGAAAAAATAACCCGGACCACCACGTTCTGCAACGCCAGACAAAGTGACCCAACAATAACGATTAAAAATCCCTGCACAGCCTGCTCCTGGACGAGTCACCATAACCAGAATAGTCAACCCCTGGCCGGTAAAGCCGCTTCTCTGGGGCGTGTCATCAAACCTGGTCAAACGCCTGGCGGTGTCGTCGCTGCCCAGGTTGCCAGTCGATGGCGCACCTTGGAGGACGTTGCGCCTGCCCCCGCCCCACCAATTTTGGGCGGTTCTTTAAGTTGTGTCATGGGTAAGATGTCGCGGTGGCCCTGGTCTGGTTTAGTTGAGTCAGACCCTGGGAGGTGCCTGATGATTCCAGCCTGGTTGGTGATTGCGTTGGTGGGGGTTGCGATCGCATCTGCGTCCAGCCTGCTCAGTTCCCGCGACATTAAGTGGTTTAAGCAGCAGCGTCGGCCCGACTGGCTGACCTTTGAGTTTGCTATTCCAGCGGTATGGACGGTGGTCTTCATCTGCGGCGGTTGGTCGGCCTACATTGTCTGGACCCAAACCCAGAGCTGGTGGTTGATGGCGGGGTACGTGCTGCTGGAGCTGCTGATTGTTAGCTACACCCCGGTGATGTGCAAACTGCAGAGTTTGCGCGTGGGTACGGCGATCGGAGCCGCAGGGTTTGTGTTCGGGCTGCTGCTGGCCTGGCCGGTGGCGCAGGTGGACACAACCGCATTGCTGCTGCTGCTCCCCTACCTGCTGTGGAGCCCGGTGGGCACGCTAATCACCTGGCAGATGATGCAGCTCAACCCAGGGCAGTAGGGGACCTCCCTAGCCATACCCGATGAAATTGACTGTCCAGACGTTCCCTATTGCGAACGTTTTCTATAGTGAAGACATCCCCTACAGCCAAAACGCTATGGCCGGTCTGCCTCCGGGTTTGCTAATTCGCAGTGCCAAGCTGGTCTGGACCACCCTGTGGCAGACCATGATGGGGCAGATGGCCCCCAGCAGCAAAGCAGGCGACTACCAGCGACCCGAGAGCGCGTTTCGCCAGTGGATCAAGCCCGAGGGTGCCTATCCCCCGGCACCCAATCGCTACCGGCTGATCGTGGGCATGGGCTGCCCCTGGGCGCACCGAACCCTGGTGACCAGGGCGCTGAAGGGTCTAGACGACGCGATCTCGATCCTCACGGTCAACCCTTCCCCCGACGAGGGCTGCTGGGTGTTTGACACTCCCTTTCGCGGCTGCCGCACCCTGCCGGAGCTGTACCGCCAGGCCAAACCCGGCTACAAGGGGCGAGCGACAGTGCCGGTGCTGTGGGATAGCCAGACGGCTACCATCGTCAACAACGAGAGCGCCGACATCATCGTGATCTTGAATGAAGCGTTTGACGAGTGGGCCGCTCGGTCCGAGGTTGACCTCTACCCAGATGCCTTAAAAACTGAGATTGATACCTGGAACGATCGCACCTACCAGGCCGTGAACAATGGCGTCTACCGCTGCGGCTTTGCCCAGAGTCAGGCCGCCTACGATCGCGCCGTTGCCGAGCTATTTGACGCGCTGGATGCGATCGATCAAACCCTGGCCCAGCACCTCTACCTCTGCGGCGACACCGTCACCCTGGCGGATGTGCGGCTGTTTACCACGCTGTTTCGCTTCGACGCGGTCTACTACAGCCTGTTTAAGTGCAACCGCCGCCGCATCCAGGACTACGCCCACCTCGGCCCCTATCTGCGGCGGCTGTACCAGCTGCCGGGGGTGACCCAAACCTGCGACCTTGAGGCGGTCAAGCGCGACTACTACGGCAACCTGTTCCCGCTCAACCCCGGTGGCATCATTCCCGCTGGGCCAGATCTAGCCTACCTGAAGGCAGCAATCACTGCGAAATAAACCCTGTCGCCAGCAGGGGCAGCAGAATCAGCACGCTCAAAATCACCATCAGGGTGGGCACGTCGATGTTGAGCACGTTTTTCTCTGAGGCCGAGGGTTTGCGGTTGGGCGAGTTGGGGTCAGTCATAGCGGTTACACCACTCCGGTTAATGTGCCTGAGTTTAGCTCCAGAGTATCACCCACAACCTCGCCCGTGTGGTAGGCCGCGATCAGCACCTCGCTGGTTTTGCCCCAGGCGATTTCTCCTCGCTGACTGAGGGCGATCGCGCCAAAGTCTCGCCCATGCTCCGTCGCCTCCGCAAAGGATTTCTCCAATGCCGTTGCCATGGCCATACCGTCGGTCACTCGCACCACAATGCGGGCCGCCAGGCACTCATCGATAATGTCTTCGCCAATGCCGGTGCAGCTCACCGCCGCAACGCTATTGGCGTAATTGCCCGCCACGGTGGCCGAGTCGCTCACCCGGCCCAGCCGCTCCAGCCCTTTGCCCCCGGTGGAGGTGCCCGCCGCCAGGTGCCCGTTCGTATCCAGCACCACCACCCCAATGGTGCCCCGCCGACTCTCTGAACCCGCCGGCACCTCCACGGCCTCGGCCACCACCCCGGCCATGGTGCTTTGAAAGTTGTTGGCCCGCTCTGCCATCCACTCCTTCAGGCGCAGGTCGGTGATCGGGTCGAAGGGGGGCAGGCCCATCTCCCGCGCCAGTTCCGCTGCGCCCAGATCAGACAGCACGCGATCGGGGAAGGGTTGCAAGTAAGCCGCCAGGTCGATCGGGTGCCGCACCCGCGACACATTGATAATGCCGCTAAACCGCTGGGCCTCTCCGTCCATCAGCCCCGCACTCATCCGCACCTGGCCGTCGGACTGCAGCACCGACCCGTAGCCCGCATTGTACTGGGGCGAATCCTCCATCAGCTGACAGCCCAGCACCACACAGTCACGGGCGCTGGCCCCGGCGGCGGCCTTGCTGTAGACCTGCATGACGATGCTGTGCAGGTCCTCTCGCAGCGCCACCAGCCGATCCTTGTGGCCGTGGGAGCTACCGGCTCCCCCGTGGATAATCACCTTGGGTAACGCCTGGGTCATGGTGGTTCCCTAAGAATTCTTTTTAATCTTAAGGGGTCGATCGCGGTGGAACTGTAGCGTGAGCGATCGCACCATCAGTCTAGCGGCGGCGGCGGCAGCGATCGCTACAGTACTTCACCTCGTCCCAGCAGTCGGCCCACTTTTTGCGCCAGGTGAAGGGGCGCTGGCAGACGGGACAGATTTTAGTCGGCAGGTCGGCCTTGGCGCGTTGTTTGGGCACCTACCCCTCCACAGTCCAGGCCGGGTGCGCCAGCAGCGAGGCCATCATCCGCACGCCCCGCAGCTGGTTCGACAGCGGTAAATGGCCATCGGGAGCGCTCAGGTCCCACACAAAGCCGCTGGGATAACGGGTCCAAATGTTGTCGTCTTTCCAGGCCAGCCTGGGCCAGAGCTTGTCCCAGTTTTGGCCCAGGCTGAGCCAGATGCGGCGCTGCACCGAAAAGCCAAACTTGCCCTCGGAGTAGGTCAGCCAGAGGCGATCGATGGTCTGCAGATCGACCGCCGGGAACTGCTCCACCTCCGTGAAATACACCCACTTGCGCTTCACCGCCGTGGGTCCGGCCAGTTCGCACAGCTTCGTCAGCGTCAGGCGATCGGCCTGCTCAAACGCCTGGGCTACCAGCAAATCTTGCAGCGGTTTGTAGTCAATGTCCATGGCCGACGGCATGGCCAGCCGCCCCTGGGGCCAGTACTGGGCCAGCAGCCCGCCCAGCGTCTCCGGCTCCGTCGCGTAGAGCACCTGAACGATTTTCCCGTCCAGCGTCGTCGCTGGCTGGTCTTTGCGCTCTACCAGCGTCCGGGTCAGGACTTCAATTCCCCCCTGCCCCAGAGCCAGCAGCTCGTGTACTGCCGAAAGCTGCTGCTTGGGCGAATCGGCCTGCAACCGATCGCGCAAATCCGCCAGTGTGTCACTGTCCGAAACCATAGATACCGCATGAGACTGCCCTGTTTTCATCATAGGGCTTGTTGGGTAGCGGGGTGAAGTGGATGGGGGATGAGGGGATGAGGGGATGAGGGGATGAGGGGATGAGGGGATGAGGGGATGAGGGAGTTGCATTTACCCATCTAACCGCCTACCCATCTACCCATCTACCCATCTACCCATCTACCCATCTACCCATCTACCCGCCCACCCATCCACCCGCCTACCCATCTATCCCCGCTCCGACTCCTCCGGCATCCGATAGCCGTGCTCGAAGGCGAAGCGCACGATCTGGGAGCGATTCTCCAGGTTGAGCTTGGTCAGCATGTTGCTGAGGTGGGTCTGCACCGTGCGGGGGCTGAGAAAGAGATGTTCGCCGATCTGCTTGTTGGTGTAGCCCTGCACCACCTGCCAGAAGACGCGCTCCTCGGCGGGGGTGAGGGGGAGGGGAGCGGGCTGGGCGGTGGCCTGTTCGACCATGCGTTCCAGAGCGCTGTGGAAGCGCTGGGATCGCGCGATCGCTCCTTTGACTTTGGCGATCAGCTCCTGGGCGGAGAATGGCTTGACCAGGTAGTCGTCGGCGCCCAGCAGGTGGCCCTGCACCCGATTGGTCAACTCGCCCAGGCTGGAGAGAAAGATGAAGGGGACCATTTCGCCTTCGGGGCGCGATCGCAGTCGGTGGCAAAACTCAAACCCGGTCATCCCCGGCATCATCACATCCGAGACGACGACATCGGCGGTTTGAGTCCTCAGCAGCTCCAGCGCCTCTTCCCCCGAGGCGGCGTTCACGACTGCAAAGCCCTGTTCCTGCAGTCGCCGGGTCAGGGCCAGCTGCATTGCCGTATCATCGTCAACAACTAGAACAGTGCTCATGGATCCAGAACTCCAAGGTACACGCGATAGCAACAGTAGACTGGGCCTAGACAACCCTTACGAGAGCGGCTCCCCCAGGGGCGTCACGGCAACCCCAGACCAGAGCATCGCCATTGGCGGCCCACCGACCACCGTTTGGCGCGGCCCCCAAACCTGCCCCGATGGGGAGCCGCAAGACCCAGATCTAAATCGTTGTTAAACGAGCAAAATTGTGGGTTAAAGCGCATTAGACTATGGGATGTTTTGTCGTTTGCGGGCATTTAGCGATGTACGAACGGATCACTCCCCCGACGGTAGGCGAACGGATCACCTTCAAAGATGGCGAACCTGTCGTACCCGATACGCCTATCATTCCCTACATCCGTGGCGATGGAACGGGGGTAGATATTTGGCCGGCAGCTCAGCGGGTGTTCGATGCGGCGGTGGCGGCGGCCTACGGGGGCCAGCGCGAGATCGTCTGGTTTAAGGTCTACGCCGGCGACGAAGCCTGCGAGCAGTACGGCACCTACCAGTACCTGCCCGAGGACACCCTCAAGGCGATTCAGGAATTTGGCGTCGCCATCAAAGGCCCACTGACAACGCCCGTGGGCGGCGGCATTCGCTCGCTGAACGTGGCTCTCAGGCAGATCAACGACCTCTACGCCTGCGTGCGCCCCTGCAAGTACTACGCCGGTACCCCCTCGCCCCACCGCAGCCCCGAAAAGCTCGACGTCATTATTTATAGAGAAAATACCGAAGACATCTACCTGGGCATTGAGTGGAAGCAGGGCGACCCCACCTGCGACCAGCTGATCAAAATTCTCAATACCGAGCTGATCCCCGGTACCCCGGAGCACGGCAAAAAGCAGATTCCCCTGGATTCGGGCATCGGCATCAAGCCGATCAGCAAGACCGGCAGCCAGCGGCTGGTGCGCCGAGCCATGAAGCACGCCCTGCGCCTGCCCAAGGACAAGCAGCAGGTCACCCTGGTGCACAAGGGCAACATCATGAAGTACACCGAGGGGGCCTTCCGCGACTGGGGTTACGAGCTGGCCACCAGCGAGTTCCGCGACGAGTGCGTTACCGAGCGCGAGTCCTGGGTGCTGGGGAATAAGGAGGCCAACCCCGATATCTCTACCGAAGACAACGCCCGCCAGATCGAGCCCGGCTACGACGCCCTGACGGCAGAAAAAAAAGCGGCCATCTGCGCCGAAGTGGAGGGCATTCTGGCCACCATCTGGGACAGCCACGGCAACGGCCAGTGGAAGGACAAGGTGATGGTCAACGATCGCATCGCCGACAGCATCTTCCAGCAGATTCAGACCCGGCCCGACGAGTACTCGATTCTGGCCACCATGAACCTGAACGGGGATTACCTGTCCGATGCGGCGGCGGCGATCGTCGGCGGCCTGGGCATGGGCCCCGGAGCCAACATCGGCGACACCTGCGCCATTTTTGAGGCCACCCACGGCACCGCCCCCAAGCACGCCGGGCTAGACCGCATTAACCCCGGCTCGGTGATTCTCTCTGGGGTGATGATGCTGGAGTATATGGGCTGGCAAGAGGCGGCGGATCTGATCAAAAAGGGCATGGGGGCGGCGATCGCCTCCCGCGAAGTTACCTATGACCTGGCCCGGATGATGGAGCCGCCGGTCAACCCGCCCCTGAAGTGCTCGGAGTTTGCCGAGGCGATCATCCGTCACTTCGACGATTAGAGGGGGTACGGTCAGCGGTATACGGTTGGCGGTATACGGTTGAAGGCAAGGCCCTGCACCGCTGACCGCTGACCTTGAACCTTAAACCTTCTCCACCACCACCACCAATCCCGCCCCTAGCGCCTCCGCCAACGTGCCCACCAGTCGGTACAGCGCCACCGCGCTGAGCACAACGCCAGCGGAGAGCATGTCCTGTAGCAGGGTGACGGCGATCGCCTCAAACACTCCCAGTCCCCCCGGCGCGCCAGGGATCACCAGCCCCGCCAGCCAGGCCAGGCTAAACAGGCTCACCACCGGCAGCCAGAGGGGTACCGGCAGGGGGCTGACGGCGCTGATCACCAGGGCAAACCCGACCCCCTTGAGCAGCACAAAGCCCAGTTCCCCCAGCAGGGGTTTCAGGGGGTAGCGGTGCAGGGCGGCGGGGGGCAGCGGTTCGTCGCGATCTGACTTAGCCTTGGCCTGCCCCAGGCGGTTCATCACCGGGTTGAGCCAGCGGGGATGAACCGCCCCCAGCGCCAGCGCCAGCCCGGCAATCTGTGCCGGCCAGTAGCGCGTTGGGCTGGCCAGCCCCAGCAGCAGGGCCGCATTGGCCATCAGCAAGGGTTCCAGCACTACCCCCACAATCGCAGGTCCCTGAGCAATCCCGAGATCCCCCAGGGCTCGCACCCGGCCAAAGAAGTGCCAGACATTGCCGGGCAGATACTTCAGCAGGTTGGTTTTGAGGTAGACAGGCGTGCTCCAGGTGCCTTTCACCGGCTGCTGCAGCGCCTGCAAAATCCAGCTCCACACCCAGCCCGCCCAACCGTGGGCCAGCAGGCTGACCCCCAGCGCCAGCCCCAGCCAGCCCAGACCCCGAGGCCGCAGCCGCATCGCCGCGACCTCCGCCCAGTGGTTGACCAGGGTGTGCCCTAGAAAGGCGATCGCCGCCGCAACGATCAGCCAGCGCAGGTAACGTTTCAGCAAAGCTACAACCAGGCTCCCACTGTGATACCCTAGTAAAGTTGTCAAAATCGCACATTCGAATTTTCGGGTCTTTCCCTCCGGGAAAGCACGTTCGAATGGAGGATTAACCCGAAAGGAGTCAAAACAAAATGCCCGTTATTACTCTACCCGAGCTACTCGAGTCCGGGGTTCACTTTGGCCACCAGACTCGCCGCTGGAACCCAAAGATGGACCAGTACATCTTCACCGCCCGCAACGGGGTCCACATCATTGATCTGGTGCAGACCGCCAAACTGATGGAGGAGGCCTACGCCTTTGTCCGCAGCGCCGCCGAGCAGGGCCAGAAGTTTTTGTTTATTGGTACCAAGCGCCAGGCAGCGGGCATTGTGGCCCAGGAGTCTAGCCGCTGCGGTTCCCACTACGTCAACCAGCGCTGGCTGGGCGGCATGCTCACCAACTGGGAGACGATCAAGTCCCGCGCCAACCGCCTCAAAGAGCTGGAGCGGATGGAAGAAACTGGAGCCATCGACCTGCGCCCTAAAAAAGAAGCCGCCGTGCTGCGCCGCGAACTGGAGAAGCTCCAGAAGTACCTGGGCGGAATCAAAACCATGCGCAAGGTGCCCGATGTCGCCATCATTGTCGACATCAAGCGGGAGTATAACGCCGTGTCCGAGTGCCACAAGCTCGGCATTCCCATCATTTCGCTGTTGGACACCAACTGTGACCCCGATCTGGTGGATGTGCCCATCCCCGGCAACGACGACGCCATTCGCTCGATCAAGCTGATTCTCGGCAAGCTGGCCGACGCCATTTACGAGGGGTCCCACGGGGCCAAGGCCAGCGGCGATGATGATGACTACGATTACGACGGGGCCGAGGACGACGAGTACGGCTATGATGCTCCCGCCGCCGACGGCGACGACGAGTAACTGTTGCCCTGGGCACTATGCCTTAAAAAAGGCCTGGTGCTTAGTTTAGACGGCCCCAGGCCATACCTGATCCCCGACCTGGGGGTTCGGGATTAGCCTGGGGCGCTCCGCCGAAAGCGACCCCATGGGTTTAAGCTGAACTAAGGCTTTCCCCGTTGGCTATCTTCAGTTGTTTGTATTGAGTTCGACGACAGCGCGTTAGGACGTAAATTACCATGGCAGAAATTTCTGCAAAGCTCGTTAAAGACCTGCGCGACAAGACCGGCGCAGGCATGATGGACTGTAAAAAGGCCCTCAAAGAGAACGACGGCGACATTGAAAAAGCCATTGAGTGGCTCCGCCAAAAAGGCATTGCCTCCGCCTCCAAAAAAGAGGGCCGGGTGGCCGCGGAGGGGCTGGTAGATAGCTACATTCACACCGGCGGACGGGTTGGTGTGCTGGTGGAGATTAACTGCGAAACCGACTTTGTGGCCCGCCGCGACGAATTTAAGACCCTGGTGCGCGATGTGGCCATGCAGATTGCTGCCTGCCCCAACGTGGAGTATGTGCGGGTCAGCGACATCCCCGCCGACGTGGCTGAGAAAGAGAAAGCGATTGAGATGGGCCGCGACGACATCGCCAACAAGCCCGCCGCTATGCAGGAAAAGATCGTCGAAGGGCGGATTCAGAAGCGGCTGAAGGAGCTTTCCCTGATGGATCAGCCCTTCATCAAAGACCAGAACATTTCGGTGGAAGAGCTGATCAAGCAGGCGATTTCGAAGCTGGGTGAAAACATTCAGGTGCGCCGCTTCTCGCGCTTTGTGCTGGGTGAGGGCATCGAGAAGGAAGAGACCAACTTTGCCGATGAAGTGGCGGCCCAGACCGGCATGAAGAAGGAAGCTGCACCGGAGCCTGCCCCTGCGCCAGCCGCGGCGGCGGAACCGGCTAAGGAGTCTGCGAAAAAGAAGAAGAAAAAGTAGGCAAAGCCCTCGGGGGCTAGGAAACGGGGGTGCTCTTGGTGCGCCCCCGTTTTTATATATCCCTATAATTCAGGTATGACATGGGCAGAAGGGCATGGTAAGGCCGGTTGAGATTATTCGCAAAGACCTGAACGCGCTGGAGGCGGCCACCGCTACCCTGGCGGCCGAGTTTAGCGAGATCTATGCCACCTACCTGACGGTGCTGGGTCAGGCCATGCGGCGGCAGGTGATTATGGCGACCTACCACCTCTGTACCCAGGTGTATCCTGAGGAGTTTTTGGTGCTTTCGGTCAGCGATCGCGGTCGGCTGCAGCAGGCGATGCAGACCCTGGGTCGCAAAGGTCAGGGCTGGCTGCAACAGCTGCTGGAACCCAATTCAGCGGATCCTAAGGTCGATCTGACGCAGCGCCTTAACTCGGCTGATCTGGATCGCCTCGAAACGGCTCTAGCATCGCTGGTGCCGTCCCCGAAGCCGGAGGAGGGCAGGGAGGACTCCCCCGATGAGGGGACAGGGCCAGCGGATGATGCAGAGCAGGGGGCAGAGAGCGAGACGATCGCCGCGGACTTGGCCCCAGAGCCACTCTCCGCCCCCGGTGAAGATGGTGAGCCGGAAGCCCCAGGGACTACCCCCGGCATCGACCCCAAAGCGCTGGTGCAGTCTGTGATCATGGCGGCGATGGCCAACGAGGTGGAGGAGAGCTTCAGCGATCGCCCCTTTACCGGCGACCCACTGACCCCCACCCTGGTGGCTAAGCACCACCTGATGCTGGAGCAGATGATTCGGGTCGTGCTGGAGCGGGTATCCAAAAAGGCGAACAACGTGCTGCGTAAGGCTGGGGTCATTCCCGACCTGCCGGAGTCGGTGCTGGAGGTGGCTTCCGATGCCGATGCGGCGGTGGCGAAGGGCCGGGCGGTGCCCAATGTGCTCAACGTGCTGGTGGCGATGGCGGGGGATGTGGCGACGGAACTTGACCGTCCCGAGTCGGACGGCGAGGATGCCCAGGTAGAAATTGCAGACCTGTCTGAGGAGGACGAGGAAGCCTTAGAAGGCACGATGACCCACCTGGCGGCGATTAACTTGCGCCTGGGCGATATTGAGTTTGGCGATGTACAGTCGGCCCTCTGGCGCAGCAAGTTGCGAACAGCGGTGGGGCGGCTGCGGAAGTTGGGCAAGCAGTACCAGCGGGCCGAGCGCGAACTGGCGATCGCCCAGGCGGAGCAAGCCTGGCGATCCGTCTGGTACGACGACGCGTCCCGCTAGGGCCGGGGGAACCTATGACAGAGCCACAGTCCTCTCCGGTTGACTGGGTGCGGCTTCAGCGGGCGCTCTCGGTGGAGGCCGAAACGGGTTTTAACAACCTGGTGGGCAAGCAACAGACCTTTAGCGAGTTTTTGCGCGATAGTCTGCAGCAGCCCCCGACGGTGCTCCCAGGCGACCAGCGGCAGTCGTGGCAAATCCTGGCCCAGAAGTATGAGGGCTATGGTGATCTCAGCTTTGCCCAGCGGCAGCACCTGGTGGCCGAAACCCGCCGCTTTTTGCACGGGACCCAGCGACTGCTGGAAAAATTTGCCGAGACCAAAGCCCTCCGCACCCGCGAGAGCAGCTCCCCCGACCCAGAAAAAGCGGCCCCCGCCAAAGCTACCCGGTCGTCTAAGGCCCCCAAAACGACCCCCCCGGTCGAGACCGCTGGCTCTGGTGGGGGCCGCTTTGGGCTGGATCAGCCGGTCACCTACCTGAAGGGGATTGGGCCCAAAAACAGCGATCGCCTCGCCAAGCTGGGCCTGCTCACCGTGGAGGATGTGCTCTACTACTACCCCCGCGACCACATTAACTACGCCCAGCAGGTCAAAATTCGCGACCTGGAGCCGGGGGAAACCGTCACCATTGTCGGCACCGTCAAGCGGGTCAACTGTTTTACCAGCCCTCGCAACAAAAAACTCACCATCTTTGAGCTGCAGCTCTCCGACGGCAGCGGCACCCTGAAGCTCAACCGCTTCTACCCCGGCAACCGCTACGCCACCCCCAGCTGGCAGCAGCAGCAAAAGCGCCAGTACCCCCAGGGGGCGATTGTGGCCGGCTCGGGTCTGGTCAAGGCCGGTAAGTTTGGCCTCACCCTGGAGGATCCTCACCTGGAGGTGCTGGATAGTCTGGGCGATCGCATTGAGTCCCTCACCATTGGCCGTATGGTGCCAGTGTACTCGCTCACCGAAGGGGTGCCCGCGGATCTCGTTCGCAAGGCGGTGGCGGCCTCCCTACCGGCGGTGCCGGAACTTCAGGACCCCCTGCCGGTGGATGTGCGTCAGCGCTACGAGCTAATTGGGTTGGGGAATGCGATCGCCCAGATTCACTTTCCCGACGACGAAGACCACCTGGCCCAGGCCCGCCGCCGCCTGATCTTCGACGAATTTCTCTACCTCCAGCTGGGTCTGCTGCGCCGCCGCCAGCAGCAGCAGGCCCA
This sequence comes from Leptolyngbya sp. KIOST-1, assembly GCF_000763385.1. Taxonomy (NCBI): domain Bacteria; kingdom Bacillati; phylum Cyanobacteriota; class Cyanophyceae; order Leptolyngbyales; family Leptolyngbyaceae; genus Leptolyngbya; species Leptolyngbya sp. KIOST-1. The sequence goes on along the minus strand of NZ_JQFA01000005.1, from coordinate 21,598 downwards.
GCAGACCGCCATCACCCTGGCCCCCACCGGAGAGCTGATCGATCGCTTTTACGGCATTATTCCCTTCGACCTGACGGGGGCTCAGCGGCGGGTGGTCAACGATATTCTCTCCGACCTGCAAAAGCCCGTGCCCATGAACCGCCTGGTGCAGGGGGACGTGGGGTCGGGCAAAACCGTGGTCGCCGTGGTGGCGATCCTGGCCGCCATTCAGTCGGGCTACCAGGCCGCCCTGATGGCTCCCACCGAGGTGCTGGCCGAGCAGCACTACCGCAAGCTGGTGGAGTGGTTTAACCAGCTATACCTGCCGGTGGAACTGCTCACCGGCTCCACCCGCGCCGCCAAGCGCCGCCAGATGCTGGGCGAGCTGGCCACCGCCGAACTCAAAGTGCTGGTCGGCACCCACGCCCTGATCGAAGACCCGGTCCAGTTTCGCGACCTGGGCCTGGTGGTGATCGACGAGCAGCATCGCTTCGGCGTGCAGCAGCGGGCGCGGCTGATGCAGAAGGGGGCCAACCCCCATGTTCTCACCCTCACCGCTACCCCCATTCCCCGCACCCTGTCGCTGACCATGCACGGCGATCTCGACGTCAGCCAGATCGACGAGCTGCCGCCCGGACGTAAGGCCATTCAGACCACGCTACTGACCAGCAAAGAGCGCCCCCACGCCTACGACCTGATCCGGCGCGAGATCGCCCAGGGTCGCCAGGTCTACGTGGTGCTGCCCCTGGTGGAAGAGTCCGAAAAGCTGGACCTCAAATCTGCCGTTGAGGAGCATCAGCGGCTGGCGGAGGTGATCTTTCCTGAGTTCACCGTAGGCTTGCTCCACGGTCGCATGTCTTCGGCAGAGAAGGATGCGGCGATCACCGCTTTTCGCCAGCAGGAGGCGCACATTCTGGTTTCGACAACGGTGGTGGAAGTGGGGGTCGATGTGCCCAATGCTTCGGTCATGCTGATCGAGCACGCCGAGCGGTTTGGCCTCTCCCAGTTGCACCAGCTCCGGGGCCGGGTGGGGCGCGGGGCGGCCCAATCCTTCTGCCTGCTGCTCAGCGGCAGCCGCAGCGAAACCGCCTTGCAGCGGCTCAAGGTGCTGGAGCAGTCCCAGGATGGCTTTTTTATCGCCGAAATGGATCTGCGGTTTCGCGGCCCTGGGGAGGTGCTGGGCACCCGCCAGTCGGGTCTGCCGGACTTTGCCCTAGCCAGCCTGATCGATGACCAGGACGTGCTGATGGTGGCCCGCCAAGCTGCCGAAGCGTTGCTGAAGGAAGACCCGGAGCTGACCCGCTGGCCCCGGCTGGCCCGGGAACTTCAGCGCCGCTACGAAAAGCTGATGGGCGGGGCGATTATGACCTAGGGCGGGATGTATGAAACCACCTCCCTGGTTCGCGATCATTGCTGAACTCAGCGTCTAAAGGCACAGCGCCGCGTATGCTTGAAGGCTAGGCGGTCTCGACGCTGCGGCTGATTGGGCTCAAGCAGCCCTATCGCCAAAACGCCTGGCCCATCACTCTTACTCACCTACCTTCATCCTCCATCCCATGAGCGACATTCTCATCCTCTCCCTCGTCGGCATAGCGGCAGGCATCCTGGGCGGCATTCTCGGTATTGGCGGCGGTACGATCATGGTGCCGGTGATGGTAGCCCTGGGGTTGCCGGGGGTGGAGGCGGTGGGCACCAGTACCCTGGCCATTCTGGTGATTTCTCTAGTGGGCAGCCTGCAAAATTGGCGCATGGGCTTCCTCAAGCTGAAAAACCTGCTGCTGTTGGGGCTGCCAGCGGTACTGACGGCCTTTGTGGGCACGCGGTTGGCAACGGCGTTTCCAGAGTACGTGTTGCTGGCGGTGTTTGGCCTGTTTTTGCTGCTGAATATCTACCTGGTCAACCTGAAGAAGCAGATCGTAGCCCGGGCCAAGCAGCGGGAAGTCTTGGCCCAGCAAGGGTTGGGCCAAGACACGCCTCCCGCCAAGGAGATTGACCCGGTGCTGGCCCGCACGGGTATCGGCGGGGTAGCGGGATTTTTGGCGGGGTTATTTGGGGTAGGCGGCGGCGTGGTGATGGTGCCGCTGCAAATTTTGCTGCTGCACGAAGATATTAAAACGGCGATCCAGACCAGCCTGGGGGCGATCGTGATTACGGGGCTGTCGGCCTTTACCTGGCACAGCCTGGCGGGCAATGTGCAGACGTTGACGGGGGTGATTCTGGGCCTGGGGGGTGTGGTAGGCGTGCAGCTCGGCACCCGCGCCCTGCCGCGCCTGCCCGATCGCATCGTCACCTTTCTGTTTTGCCTGCTGCTGGCGCTGCTGTCGGTCTATTTCTTTTACAAAGCCTGGGGCAGCTACCTGGGCACGGCTCCGTAGCCTACAGAACCCCGCCGCCATCCCCCGCTTACCCACGCACAGGCCCTAAGCCTCAGCCCGTCCGTAGATGCGGGCGGCCTGCTCAGGGCTAAGGCGGTTGGCACCGGGCCAGTGGGGCTGCACTGGCTCGGAAAATGTGGGCAGCGCTACGGCGGGGGCACCGGCACCGGGCTTGTGGCTGTTGTCAACGCTGAGGGAGAGGCCGCCGGGTTTGAGGCTTTTAGCCTGCTCCAGGTCAGCGTAAATTTTGCTGTGGGGCGGGACAAAGGTGCGGGTTTCTTCGTCGTAGGCCAGCAGTTGGGCGCTTTCGATTTCGTAGATCCAGCCGTGGATGGCCAGGTCGCCGGTGTGCAGCTTCGATCGCACCGAGGGGTAGGTTTGCAGATTGTCGATCTGGGTGAGCACGTTCTGGGCCACCAGCAGGTTGAGCTTTTCTTTTTTGTCCAGGTGGCTGTAGTGGTCTTCCACCAGCTTGCGAGTGGCTTCGGTGTGATGCAGCCAATGGTAAACCAGGGGCATTTTTTCCTCCAGTTCACCAATCTGCAATAGCCCCTTCATGGCCCCGCACTGGGTGTGCCCGCAGACAATCACCTGGCGAATGTCCAGCGCCTCCATGGCGTACTCGATGGTGGCCCCTTCGCCGCCGTTGGTGGCCTCGTAGGGAGGAATGATATTGCCCGCGTTGCGAATAATGAACAGATCGCCGATCTCGGCCTGGGTGATAATGGTGGGGTCCACCCGCGAGTCGGAGCAGCCAATAAACAAAACCCTCGGATGCTGCCCCTTGGCCAACTGCCGAATCAGCTCCTGGCGATCGGGAAGGTAGTTTTCCTGAAACTCACGCAGACCTTGCAGCAGCTTTTCCATGGGGCAACCAAGCAGTGGGATAGAGCAGGCGCAGATCATGTCTGCCCCCGCATCTATTGTTATCCCATATCTATGGCTATGGCACGGCAAAGATTTACTTATTACAGCAATCACCCCTGCTTTTGAGCGCCTCCGGCCCCGCCCCAAATCCCACCTTCGGCGCAATAATGGGCGTAACGTTCCCAACTCAACCATGCGCAATCCCTTTTCGCGGCTGAAATCTTTGCCCTGGGTTATTTTGCTCCAGGTAGCCCTGGCGGCGGTGGCGATCGCCACCCTGGCTGACCTGCTGCTGGCCCAGGCGCTGGCCCTGCTGCTGGCCAACGTCGGTAGTGGCCTGATGCCCCTGCTGCGGCTGGTGTTTATGGTGCTGCCCATTGCCGCCGGATTTGCGATCGGGTTCCTCGCCCTAACCGTTTTGGAACGCTGGTTCAACCGACAGGTCTATATCGACACGGGGGTGCTGTGGGCGCTGGTGCCCTGCATCGCCCTGGTACTTTTTATTAAAGGATTCTTACCCATCCCCGCTGCCCTGGTGACGATGTCTTACCCCCTGATTGTGGGGGTACTGCTGGGCATTTTCGTGATAGGCAAACGCTACTGGCGGCGCTGGTAGCGCCAGAATCGACCGGGGCAACCTGAGCCAACAGCGTAATAAGTAATGTGCTTGAAATTCCGGAACCGTTGATGAAAACCATTCTGAAAAGCCTGTTAATCGGTAGCCTGGTTAGCCTGGGGCTGCCCGCCCTGGCCGATAACCCTCGCATAGAGGTGGACTACGAAACTGGAGCCCTGGACAACCGAGCGATCGCACAGGGCCCGGTTCGCGTCGTGGCCAGCTACACCCCCATCGACTACAGGGCCGAGGAGGTGGGCAACAACCTGAACTACCAGCTTTTCTACAACAACGAACTTAAGCTGACGGTCACGGAGACCGCCGCCATGTTCGCAGGCATTGACCTGATGGATCTCGATAGCGACGGCTTCCCTGAGGTGGTTGTGCAAACCTTTACCGGCGGGGCCCACTGCTGTATGGCTTACACCACCTACACCTGGCAGGACGGGCAGTTTAACCCCATCTACTTCGCCTACCTCGACGGTGGCGGCGGTCAGTTTCTCGACCTCAACGGCGACGGATTGATGGAGTTTGTCACCCTCGACAACAGCTTTTTCTACAGCTTTAGCTCCTATGCTGGGTCGTACCCGCCCAGCGTTATCCTCACCTATCAGAACGGTGAGTACCGCGACACCACGCCCCAGTTCACCGACTACCTCCAGGATGTCAGTTCGGACATGCGCTTCACGGCAGAGGATCCGGATCTGGCGGGTGGAGGCTTTCAAAATGGCATTCTGGCCAGCTATGTGGCCCAGCAGATTCGCCTGGGCCAGTACCGAGAGGCCTGGCAGTACATGCTGGCCCACTACAATCGCGACGACGAGTGGGGGCTGCAAGTCTACGATGACAGCGGCGAGGTGGTGAGCCAATACCCGGACTTTCCCACCGCGCTTTACGCCTTTTTGCAAGACCTAGGCTATCTCGACGCCAGCGGTAGGCCCCAGCCCCAGGTCGATCGCTCCCCTGTGGTTCCCGATCGCGACCAGTTCTAGTTTGAGGTATGCCCAAGCCGCCTGGTTTACCCCCAGTTGGGTTGAGAAAGCATCGTTTGCCCCGATGTTAGGGATGTCCTAACCCAAGGAACGTTTGCAATAGCCGTCCGGGCTATCCTGTAAAAAATTAAAAAAGGGTAGGCCGCTGCGACCTACCCTATAAGGCTTTAAAAGCCTTCCAATGAACTTAGAACTAGAACGACTTAGAAGCCGGTGCGGCGGTAGTTGCCGTTGTTGCCGCCGCCAGTGCCGCCGCCGCTGCGGGCGTCGTCGCGGGGGCGAGCCTTGTTGACTCGCATTTCGCGACCCATCCATTCGGCCCCATCCAGGGACTCGATGATGGTGTCTTCCTGGGCCTCAGCGGCCATATCCACAAAAGCAAACCCCCGGGGACGACCGGTTTCGCGATCGGTGGGCAGGCTGACGCGCTTCACGTCGCCGTATTCTGCAAACACCCGCTCCAGGTCTTCACGGGTGACGTCGTAGGACAAGTTACCAACATAGAGTGACATCAGATTGTCTCCTTTACTGTGTAAGTGCAGCGAGTAAACGGAGACAAAGCTGTATCGGAAATCAGAGTGAAATGAAACAAGCGAAATCTACCGAAAACTAACCTCGCCCATCTTAACATTGCCCTTTGCCTGGCGGCGCAGATTTGGGTAATGCTCCCCATATTTTGGTGGTCCCCTCCTTAAAGGGGCAAGGGGAGAGCCTACCCCCTAAAACGTAGCGCCCCCTGCATTGTTCAGGGAGCGCCGAGTAGCGTAGGTATGGGGGTATCAATGCCTAGTACGGGTTGTCAGAGATAGGGCAACCGTTGCTGAGGGTTTCAGGTGCTGGGTTTCAGGTTTCAGGAACCGTTGGCTGACTTGTGCCGCAGGGTACTAGGGGTTAGGTGTCGTACATGAGGCCTTCGGGGGCTTCGGGATTTTCTTCTAGATACTGATCAAAGCCAGTTTTCTTGGGCTTTTGGTGCTGGTGCGACACTTCGGCCCGCATCTCTTCGACCACGTCCCAGGCGGCGGCCGCTTCGGGGGAGGTTTCGCCCTTCTCCGCGGTGATCTGGTGGGCGTAGTCAATCGCTTTTTGCAGTTCGTCCTGGAAGTCTTTGCTGTCAACGCTCATGGTGGTTATCCTCGTAGTCCATCATTGAGAGGGATAGGCCTATCTTACCCGGCTGTCGCCCGTAGGGAGGCTTCAAAGCGCCCTGCCAAACGCTGAATGCCCGACTCCACTGGGGGGAAGGCCAGGCATCAATGCTCGAACACCCCCTGATACTGGAGCAGATCGAGGGCAACGAAGGTGGGCAAACAGCGAAAACAGTCCTGGGCCAGCTCCCAGCGACCCTCACGCTTCAGCATACTGGTCAAGGTCTGCTGGATGCTGTGCAGGTAGCGGACATCGTTGGCGGCGTAGCGGAGCTGTTCCTCAGAGAGCTGCATGGCGTTGCCCCAGTCGGAACTCTGGGCCGTCTTGTCGAGTTCAATGCCCTCCAGCTCCTTGACCAGTTCCTTTAGGCCGTGGCGGGGGCTGTAGGTGCGAGCCAGTTTGCTGGCAATTTTGCTGCAAAACACTGGGGCGGTGGTAATGCCCAGGTTGTGCTGTAGGGTGGCTAGATCAAAGCGGGCAAAGTGGAACAGCTTGAGAATGCCGGGGGCCTCCAGGAGTTCTTTCAGCAGGGGCGCTTCCCGCTGCCCCAGCTCGATGCGGACCACCGCCACGTAGCCCTCAGGGTCGGAGAGCTGCACCAGGCAGAGGCGATCGCGCCAGGGCAAGAGGCCCATGGTCTCGGTGTCGCAGGCGATCGCGCTGGCCTGCTTGTAGCGGTCCAGCAGGTTGGGGGTGAGGTCGCGATCGCAAATTTCAAAACCGTCGGCCATGGGTCTCCTAATTGTCAAGGTTGTCTGAGTCAGGCTGCCAGGGCAACCAGTCGGGGTCTAGCACCTGCTCTAGGGTGAACCAGGGCTGTTCAGGGATTGTTTCTTTTCTGAAATGGCTAGCCTTAAGAAAAATTCTACGGGCACTGGCGTAATCCGCTAGAAAGTTCTCTTCCAGATATCTTTTCAAGCTTGGGCTATTTCTCAGAATGAGGTTTATTCTGACGCGGAAGTTGGAAATTTCCAAATCCCAGCCGCGAAAGCGGCGATCGCGATCGGCCTCCCAGTAACACAGCTTGAAAAAGTGTTCGCAGAGCCGCATGAGATAACTGCTCAGCGATGGGAGCATGTCACCTTTGTAACCCAATGGCTCCATTGAGATAAGCACAACGATGGGCCAGCACCTGGGGAACATTGTCCTCATTCCACTGGGCCCCTGAGATTTTGACTCTGCGGCTGATTTGCTTGATAGCCGATTCAACCGCCCCTGAGCCAATCGAGCAGATTTGCTCGCGTTGATAATAGTCATAATTGACAATGCGGTGGCGATGCTTGCGGAGGTAATTACAAAAGGCCTGGGCCTGCTTTTTGCTCAAGGGTCCAAAGAGGGCTAGGGTTTCATCGACCTTGCCCCTGACCGACGTGCTGCCCTCGGACTGGGCCTTCCAAGCGCTGCAAAGCCTAGTGGAGAACTATGGCTGCATCCAGGGTTATCCCGATCGCACCTTCCGGGGTCAGCGTGCCCTGACCCGCTTTGAGTTTGCTGCCGGTCTGAACGCCTGCCTGGATGTGATCGCTACCCTGATTGCCCAATCGGGCATTGACCCCGAAGATTTGGCTGCCATCCGCCGCCTACAGCAAGAGTTCCAAGCCGAATTGGCCACCCTGCGCGGTCGTGTCGATGCTCTGGAAGCCGAAACCGCGACCCTGCGGGCTCAGCAGTTCTCGACTACCACCAAACTGCGCGGTGAGGCGGTATTCAACTTAATCACGCCCTTTGACACCCTGGCTCCCGAAACCAGCACCAGTGTTGCCTCTCGGGCTCGTCTGAACTTTGACACGAGTTTTTCCGGTCGCGATCGCCTGCGCATTCGTCTACAGGCCGGGGATGGTAACGCTATCACGGGTGGCCCCGGCAACCCTCTGGGCGGTCTAGCTACCGCTGCTGGCGGTGGCTTTAACGTCGATGTCACCACCTTCGCCTACAGCTTTCCCCTCGGCAACCGCATCAATGCTACTGTTTCTGCGCGAGGCAACGCTGGCAGGGACTGGGTAAACCCCGCTACCCGCCCCTTCGATGGCCCTTCCGTGGCCAACGCGGGTCGCGTTCAGTTCTATGACACCTTTGGCAGCACGTCTAACGGTGCTGGCGTTGGCCTGAACATCGCCTTCACCGACAACCTGATTCTGGACTTGGGCTACACCGCTTCGAATCCTGGCGGTGCTACCAACCCTGCCGTTGGTATTGCCGCTGCCCGAAACCAGAGCTACATCGCTCAGCTTAATCTGGTCAACGCTGGAATTCTCAATTTAGCGGCGGCCTATCTGCACAGTGATGGTGCGGCCGCTGGCTTTGCGGTTCCCACCGCCACCGATACCTTTGCAGGGCTGGTGAACCTCAACTTTGGCGGGTTCTTTATCGCTGGCCACGGGGCGTTTACCTCGTTCACCGGGGGAGACGACTTTAGCTGGACGGCGGGTCTCGGGATCAACAACTTCCTGGTGGAAGGCGCAAGATTTGGCGTGTACGGTGGTCAACTACCCACTGCCAGTCGTCCGCAATGTGCTGATTCCAGAGTCGCTGCCCGCCCTGGTGCTGGGCCTCACCCTGATGGTGATCAGCCTGATTGGCAACTCAGCCATGGCGGGGGTAGTCGGCGGCGGCGGGCTGGGCGATCTGGCCATTCGCTACGGCTTTCAGCGCTTTGATACGCGGGTGATGCTGTTCACCGTGGTGATTTCTAGAGTCTGCATGTCAGCCGGATCGCTCTCCTCGTAGAGCAATTGAGCGATTGCTGCGAGATGAGTTTTGAGTTGGGTGGCTTTCTCAGGGGTCATCAGTTAGGCCTTTAGGTCAACACTTGCATCCTCACCTGTTTCAGCCGACCTTGCAAACCTGACATGCTCCCCTCAGCGATCGCTTATCACTTCCGCCCAAGCTCTCACTTTCCTCAATCAGATTCTCTAAATCAAGCGCATCAAAGTTACGGGACTTTAGATGGGTGGCTGTATCATCCAACCAAAGGTGGTAATCCTGGCCGTACAGAGACGTCGGCTTGACGTTGGCATCTGCGCTCATCCGCAATTCCTCCTACCCGATTGACGCTGTAGCTTGAATGCCCCAGCCCAGTAAGCCACCTACTCCAGCCCGCCCAACGCCTTGGCCACCGTATTCACATCCTTGTCCCCCCGACCCGAGGAGTTGATTACAATGCGAGGATTGCCCGTCAGCTGAGGACATAGCGTTTCCAGGTAGGCAAAAGCGTGGGCCGTCTCCAGGGCGGGGATGATACCCTCCAGCCGCGACACCCGCTGGAAGGCATCCAGGGCCTCCTGGTCGGTGACGCTATAGTACTCAGCTCGGCCCAGATCCTTCAAAAAGCTGTGCTCGGGACCCACACCGGGGTAGTCGAGCCCCGCGCTAATAGAATGAGCTTCGATCACCTGGCCGTCGCCGTCCTGCAGCAGGTAGCTCATGGCGCCGTGGAGCACGCCCACGCGCCCCGCCGTCAGCGTCGCCGCGTGCTTGCCGGTGTCTACACCGCTGCCCGCCGCCTCAATGCCGATCATCCGCACCGATGGCTCATTCACAAACTCGTGGAACAGCCCCATGGCGTTGGAGCCGCCGCCGACGCAGGCCATCAGAATATCGGGAAGACCGCCAAATTTCTCCTGGCACTGGGCCCGGGTCTCTTCGCCGATAATGGCGTGGAAGTCGCGCACCATCATCGGGTAGGGGTGAGGCCCCGCCACGGACCCAAGGATGTAGTGAGTGGTTTCCACATTCGTCACCCAGTCGCGGATCGCCTCGGAGGTGGCGTCCTTGAGGGTGCCGGTGCCCGCCGTCACACCGCGCACCTCGGCCCCCATCAGCCGCATGCGAAACACGTTCAGCGACTGGCGCTCCATATCCTGCACGCCCATGTAGATCACGCACTGGAGGCCAAAGCGGGCACACACCGTGGCGGTGGCCACCCCGTGCTGGCCTGCTCCAGTCTCAGCGATGATCCGCTGCTTGCCCATGCGCTTGGCCAACAGCACCTGGCCCAGGGCGTTGTTGATTTTGTGGGCTCCGGTGTGGTTGAGGTCTTCGCGCTTGAGGTAAATCTCAGGGCCGCTACCGTCGGGGCGGCGGTAGTGGGCGGTGAGCCGCTCGGCAAAGTAAAGGGGCGTGGCCCGGCCCACATAGTCTTTTAGCAACCCAGTCAACTCGGCCTGGAAGCCGGCCTCGTCGCGGTACTGGTAAAACGCTTGCTCCAGCTCAAACAGGGCGGGCATCAGCGTTTCGGGCACGTACTTGCCGCCGAACTGGCCAAAGCGGCCCAGGGCATCGGGGCGAGCATCGGTGACGGCGGGGCGAGGTGAAAGCGGCGTTTGGGTCACAGGCTTGACGGGGGTGAAGGGTTAGAATGTGCCCCCATTATAGGGAATGGCCTGACCCGTTGCTAGGCAACTCCGCTGCTACGCAGACCGCCGCAGGGTAGCTACGGTCTGCTGCCGCTGGAGGGAGTGAATGTGGTGGAACAGACTCCAGCAGTATTCCTCCGGTAGCCCGCAGGTGGCGGCTCCGCGCAGCACCACGTTGGTATACCACTCATTGGGAGCGATTTCGGCGTAGGTTTTCTCCACCACAGAATACGTGCGAGTGCCTGAGTAGGCCCGTCCCTGGTGGGTGACGGTAACCAGTTCGTGGCGGTAGCCCTCTTCGCGCAGGTCGAGGGCGGGACTCAGCCGCCAGGGCAGGCTGTAGAGCACTCCCTGCACGGTGGAGCCGGGGTGAGGCACCACATCGAGGACGCCGCAGTTGCGCAGCCGCGATCGCCGAAAGAAGCCCAACCGATACCCGGTCAGGGTCGCTGGCCCCACCACAAAACTGTGGGTGCTCTCCCCCAGGGATCGTTTCAGGTCTACCGGGCACATGCAGGAGCCGTAGGCAAAGTAGTAGAAGTAATCGTCGGGGCCGGGGAGGGGTGTGAGGCTTGTCATGGGCGATCGTTGAGAGCGAGGGTTGAGAGCCACGGGAGTTGAGTTAACCCACCCCTGACCCCTCCCAGGAGGAGATGGGGCTGACGACAAAGAGAATCTACGCTTTTCCGGTAGGAATACCGAGGATTAGTGCTGTTACTTTCGTTTATATCACTCTATTTCCCAAGGAGAAAGATGTCTTAATGAAGCCTTGACAAGTCTTTAAGGTTCGAGGGACGGGTGATTGCAAAACTTAACCTGAGCCTAAATTAGAGCAAGCAGGTTTGTGAGAGATACGGTGACGGCAAGCGGATCTGCCATGCCTAGTCGCCCAATATGTTTGCGTACCAAAGCGTGGTCAAGGGTGAACAGCTTCACCCGAACGATAGAAGGACTTGGCTGTCCAGCCAGTGCTAAGTCGGTAATCGCTATCAACAGACCAAAAGAATTGGCTCAGAATTTGAGGCTTCAACCCCCTCGTCGATGTAATTGAAGGAGTCCCGTTCAAAAATGGATGCTGGGCTGATGACAACACCAATGTGAACCAGATATTAAGGATGCTGCCTAGCGTCTAGCCATGCACTAGATTTGACAGTATCTCCAGACACCCTAAGCGCGACCAACGCTATAAAAAGCGAAACCTCGCCATTTGGCGAGGTTTCAATCAATCGGAGCGGCGGGATTTGAACCCACGACCCCCACTACCCCAAAGTGGTGCGCTACCAAGCTGCGCTACGCCCCGGTCTATTCGAATCGTGCTTAACTAGAGTACCACAGAAGAGGCGCAATCATGTGCAATTGTCAGTGGATTTTTTGCAGTGACTAGAACAGGGTTAAATGCCCAATGGCCTGGATTAACTGTTGAGTTGACTCCGCCTCCCACATCCCCTCGCAGCGGCGACCTGAGTTAAGGATAAACCGCAGGCTATAGGCTTCAGGAACCCCCTCCGCTTCTAGCCACAGGGCTTCGGCTTCGGCTTCGGCACTTACCCGCTCTTCTGACATCAGTTCGGCGGCGATCGCGATCATGGTTTCCCTGAGTTCAAGGGCCAGTCGGCAAAAGGCTTGAAACTCCTCTTGGGTCAGTTCAATGGCCCATCCCTGGCCAGCCAGCAAGCCACAATAGGGAATGGCGGCCGGGTCCCAACCCAACCGCCATCCCTGTCCTTCCTTAATGAACCGCTCACCCATGGCTCCAGGCCAGATAAGCGAGGTTCCAGCTACTCACCAATAATTTCAGGCTGGGTAAGCTCGTCAGACATTTCGATGATTGCCCGCAGCACCGGCTTCATCTTGGGGTCCTCGTAGTTTTCAAAGTCCTCAAAGCGCCGTCGCTGAGCTCGGTTGGCCACCTGGACCGTAATCCGGTAGCGGTTTGAAGCAGCCCGAATCAGATCTTCGGTGCGCCGCATAACCTGGGTGCTGTCAAAGGGAGAACGCTTAACCATAACAACCTGAGTAAAAGGCTCGACTCCTAATACTAGCAAGAATTCCAGGGACTACCCAATGGCTGAGCTCAAACCCTAGGGCAAACGCATACTCAGGAGGAGAGTAGCCGAATTAGGTAGTCATTATCCCATCCTGCTTGCAAGCGTTTAGCCTTGATACCCCCTTTGGCAAAAGCGTCCTGACGCAGCAGATTGAGGGCGATGTGACGGACGACGGCCAGATTAGCGGGGGCGTGGTCTTTACGAATTCGAGAGGCATCTTCGTGGAAGGCGACATCGAGCACCCAGTGGAGCTGGTTTTCAATACCCCAGTGGCTGCGCACCCCTTGGGCAAAGCGTTGGACATCGCCGTCAAAACTAACGAGATAGTAGCGCTGCTCAATGGTCGGGGGTTGACCGAGGATACGGCGTTCAGCCTCCACGAGGCCAACGCGTTTTAAGCCAACCCAGCGCTCAGCGTTGATGAGGTGCTCGACCCCATCGAGCAACCAGTGGCGGCGGATGAAAGCGGTATGGGGCAGTGGCGATCGCCTTTTACCAGGACCTGTTTGCCTTCCTCTGCCTGCTGCTGGTCACCCCCCTGGCCAGCCTGGCCCTGACACCCCAGGACCTGGGCCTGCTGCTGGTGCTGGGGGTGCTGTGTACCGCCGTCGCCCACACATTATTTATTGAGAGTTTGGCGGTGCTGCGAGCCCAGACCGCTAGCGTGATCAGCGGCCTGGAGCCGGTCTACGGCATTGCCCTGGCGGCCCTGCTGCTGGGGGAAGTGCCCGTCCCCCGCACCCTGGTCGGCGGCGCGATTATTTTGGGCACCACCCTCTGGGCCAGCCTGCCCGACAAGAGCCTGGAGGCCCCGCCCTAGGTCTGGGCCGCAAAGTCGTGGATAAAGGTCCGCTGGGCGACTACGCCAAGGGCCCCGGCGTGGACGCTCTGCACCGTGGCGATCGCCGCCTCAGCGCTGTAGCCCAGCCGCACCAGACAGGCCGCCACCACCGTCCCCGTACAGTCGACTGACTTCTGCTGCAGAGTAATAACCGTTAGGACAGGATACTGCTCAATATATCAATTTTTATTGATGTATACTGGCCCTAGAATCATTAGCTTCAAACCTCTATGTCCACCAGACAGCCTGCCGCTGCCCCAGTCGCCGGGGGACAGCTCAACATTTTCGAGCGCTACCTCACCCTGTGGGTGCTGCTGTGCATTGCGGCTGGCATTGCCCTGGGGCGGCTGCTGCCCGGGGTGGCGATCGCCCTGGATGCCATGAGCATCTACCAGGTGTCGGTACCGATCGCCATCTGTCTCTTTTTCATGATGTACCCGATCATGGTGAAGATCGACTTTGCCCAGGCCAAGCGGGCGGCCCAAACCCCCCGGCCCGTGCTACTCACCCTGGCGGTGAACTGGCTGATCAAACCCTTCACTATGGTGCTGTTTGCCCAGGTCTTTCTGGGCGGGCTGTTTCGGCCCCTGCTGGCGGGCACCGAGATTCTGCGCGGCGGCGAGATTGCCCTGGCCGATTCGTACATTGCCGGGACCATTCTGCTGGGCATTGCCCCCTGCACCGCCATGGTGCTGATGTGGGGCTACCTGTCCTTCAGCAACCAGGGGCTGACCCTGGTGATGGTGGCAATCAACTCCCTGGCCATGCTATTTCTGTACGCCCCCCTGGGTCGGTGGCTGCTGGCGGCCAACAATCTGGTGGTGCCCTGGCAAACCATTGTGCTGTCGGTGCTGGTCTACGTAGGTCTGCCCCTGCTGGCGGGGGCGATCTCCCGCAGCTGGATCTTGCGCCACAGGGGCAGGGCCTGGTTTGATCAGGTGTTTCTCAAGTACCTCAGCCCGGTGGCGGTGGTGGCCCTACTGACCACCCTGGTGCTGCTGTTTGCCCTCAAGGGCGACCTGATCGTGCGCAATCCGCTGCACATCCTGCTGATTGCGGTGCCCCTGTTCCTGCAGACCAACTTTAGAAAATGCTCGATTAACGGCGATAGGGGCTGGGCAGAACACATAACTCACTTCCTAGAAATGAGTCTTAATATTCTCATCTCGAGTATGCGTTTGCCCTAGCTCAAACCCCTGCTGCACAGCCTGTGGTCACCCCCGAGGTTCAAGGTTGGTCAGGACTGATTTTGCAAACGATGTTTGAGCCGCTGAGGTTCTCCTTCGTCCAGCACTTGTCCTGCCTCCAGCAGGAAAGCTCGATCGCAGTAGTCAAGCTCGATCAATCGATGGGTGACCCACAGCGCCGTTAACCCCCGAGCTTTGACTAAGTCTCGCACTCGCTTGACCAGGTCAATTTGGCTGTCGGGGTCGAGCAGGGCCGTCGGTTCATCGAGCAGCAGTACGTGACAGTGGCGGGCGATCGCCCCTGCGATCGCCACCCGCTGCTTCTGCCCGCCGCTGAGGGCGTAGATGGGCCGCCGCCTCAGTTCCAGTAAGTTGATGGCGGCCAGGGCATCGTCCACTCGATTGCGAATCTCGGCTATGGGCAGATGCTCATCCACCAGCCCAAAGGCCACATCGGCACCTACAGTAGGCATTACTAGCTGATGGTCGGGGTTCTGGAACACAAAACCTACAGGTTTTTCAATCGACCATTCACCGGCCTGGGGCTTGAGTAGCCCTCCCAAAACTTTGAGCAGCGTTGACTTTCCGCTGCCGTTGTTGCCCAGCAACATACAAAACTCACCAGGTTGAACGCTCAGCGAGCAACCCTGCAGCACGACCTGTCCCGACGGCCACTGAAACTGTAAGTTATTAACTTCAATAGCCCCAGGGCGTGTCATCAATAAATTTGGCTAAAACCCTTTGATATCAGCGGTGCCACGCCCGACCCCAATAAAAAGGTTAGGGGCTGTGACTATTAACTCTTGGGCCTTAGCGGCTAACTCATGACAGCCCCTAGGGCATATCGTAAGTTCAGGCCAAAAACCCTTCAATATTGGCGGTGCCACGCCCGACCAAGAAAAAGGCTAGGAGGCTGTAACAGTTGCTGCTTGAGCCACTTACAGCAGCTTGTGTAGACAGCCCTCAGCCTGCTTAGCCGACACAACCTCGCTTTTAAGCGCGTTACTGATTACCGCTGAGCGCGAAGAACCCAGGGGGACGGCCTGACGCAGTGGCGGTACCGCTCTTCTCAAAGATTTGAACCGCCGCTATCTCGCTGCCCAGAACTGAGACGCGCTTATGGGGCTGCTGATCGCAAGTCAGCTCAACCAGTTGAGTGCTACCGCTACGCAACCCTTCCGTCAGAGTGCCGTAGAGTGCCTCGGCATCCCCCTGCTCCTTCTTTTGCACCGAGAGGGGCATAGCCGTGTGCTTTAGTGTCAGTTCAATCGTGAACATAGTCGATCCGCTACTCAGTAATGTGTCGAACTAGACGGCTTTCTCCAAGCTCGCCCTTCTATATATAAGCTTAAAGGGTTAGTGGTTTGATCTACAGTTCTGGTTCTACTACTTAGAATTAGAGCAGTTCCTCTCCCTGCGAAGGCCAAAGTAGCTTAACCTCAAGCGTGGTCAAGGCAACAGCTGCTTAACAGTTGACTCAAGTTCAGTCTCAGGTAATAAGTAAAACTGCTTACCGAAAGCGCCGAAACCTAAAGATTATTTAGCTCTTCGGCTGACCTCTCCCAAAAATACCCCCTATAATGATAGCAACGGTAAAGAATAGTAAACATTACTCATAATTTAGATTGGCTAGCTAGCCACTGGTTGGGTGGCTGTCTCTAGGTTTGGGTAAGCGCCATTATCTTCCGTGTACATACCTTGTTGTTAGATAGTTACGGAGACTCGCGTATGACCATAGCAATGGGACGCGCGCAAGCCCAGCGAGGATGGTTCGACGTCCTTGACGACTGGCTAAAGCGCGATCGCTTTGTGTTTATCGGGTGGTCAGGCCTGCTCTTGTTTCCCTGCGCCTTTCTGGCGGTAGGGGGCTGGCTGACTGGGACCACCTTTGTGACCTCCTGGTACACCCACGGCCTGGCGTCGTCGTACCTGGAAGGGGCCAACTTTTTGACCGTGGCGGTATCGACTCCGGCCAACAGCCTGGGGCATTCGCTGCTACTGCTGTGGGGTCCCGAGGCCCAGGGCGACTTTGTGCGCTGGTGCCAGCTGGGCGGGCTGTGGACGTTCGTGGCGCTGCACGGTGCCTTCGGACTGATTGGCTTCATGCTGCGCCAGTTTGAAGTAGCCCGGCTAGTGGGTCTGCGGCCCTACAACGCCATCGCCTTCTCGGCCCCGATTGCGGTGTTTGTCAGCGTCTTTCTGATGTACCCGCTGGGCCAGTCGAGCTGGTTCTTTGCGCCCAGCTTCGGCGTAGCGGCGATTTTCCGCTTTCTGCTGTTCTTCCAGGGCTTCCACAACTGGACCTTGAACCCCTTCCACATGATGGGGGTAGCGGGTGTGCTGGGTGGAGCGCTGCTGTGCGCCATCCACGGTGCCACCGTGGAGAACACGCTGTTCAAAGATGGCGAGAACGCCAACACCTTCCGTGCGTTTGAGCCCACTCAGGCTGAAGAGACCTACTCGATGGTGACCGCGAACCGATTCTGGTCACAGATTTTCGGGATTGCGTTTTCCAACAAGCGCTGGCTGCACTTTTTCATGCTGTTTGTGCCGGTGACCGGCCTGTGGATGAGTGCGGTAGGTGTTGTGGGCCTGGGCCTGAACCTGCGGGCCTACGACTTCGTGTCGCAGGAGATTCGGGCGGCGGAAGACCCCGAGTTTGAGACCTTCTACACCAAGAACATCTTGCTGAACGAAGGCATCCGGGCCTGGATGGCACCCACCGACCAGCCCCATGAGAAGTTTGTATTCCCCGAAGAGGTCCTGCCCCGCGGCAACGCTCTGTGATGGGTTTACAAATGGCTTGAATCAGTCGATTCAGAAATTTCACGTAGAGAGGTGCTCCGGCACCTCTTTTTTTTGCTTGGCCTCAGGATGATTCAAATGGTTTCAAGCGCTGCCCCAATTGGTGGGTAACCTAAACCATGGGTTCCTGATTTTGACCACCAGTTTAGCTACAGGTGTGCCGCTACCGCTTCACTCCGGCTAAACAAAACCTCAGGAGATTTCGGTATGACCGTCGTTTGTGAGCAGGTTGAGTCAGGAACCTGGCCTCAGGCCATTTTGGACTTGCCCCGGCATGGTGGGATCACCCCTAGCCTCTTCGCGTTTGACTTGAGCGATCGCGGCGTTGAAAGCGCTGGCAGCCTTCTTCCACAGTCTTTAGACCTCGTCCCTTTAGAAGCCTCAGAACCTGTAACCATTGCCAATGACAGTGTATTTGCCCAGAGTGCCTGGCCCTGGATTGGCAGCATGTCAACCCAAGGCAGCGAGCCTGATCTGCCAATAGCCGATGGTTTAGTCAATGGATCATTGCAAGATGGGCTACACGCAACTATTCATGCTGGTCTAGATCAACTCCACCAATTCCGTCAGACTGCCACCTGGCAACGCGATCTAACCCTTGCCTTTGGCGATGCCTGGACCTTGACCAGGGGCGAGGGGCTGCTGGATCAGCTTATCGATTCGCAGCACTGGCCCACCATTACACCGGTGCCAATGCTATCTCTGGGTGCCTATGGCGCCTATGCTGAAGCACTAGAGCAAATTTTTATCGCGCAGGAACTGCTGCTCAATCCCCATCTGCGCCCCCTGGCGGTCGATATCCTGCTCGAAGAACTCGGCCACTGGCTCGATGCCCAGCTCAATGAAGTCGATTCGCCTGGGGATGAAGGGGCTATTTTCAGCGCCCTAGTTCAGCAACGGCCTCTCTCTGCCGCTGATATCGCTTCGCTCAAAGCCGAGAGCGACTGGGCCGAGTGGACCTGGCAAGGTCAGGCGCTTGCCGTACAGCAAGCGGCTGCGCCTGGGCTGTTTACCGTCGACTCCAGCGGGCAGGTGCGAGTAGAATTCCTGTTCGATAGCGGTGCCTACAGCGGACAAGTTGGTCTTTTCAGCACCGCGGGTATGGACGCTCTGGTGCCCGGTTCCCTCGACTTTATTCAAGAGTCAGCGCGCAGGGCCCTGAGCCAGTCAACTCAAGGCTATCTCGTCATCTCCACCCCCGACGAAGGCGCTAGCTTCAGCGGTGAGCTGGGCGAGCGCAACTATAACGCCGGCTCTCCCCTGGGCAACAAGGCGTTTACCTTCCAGCCCAACGATACCCTTGCTCTCATGCTGGTACCCAACGGCTCAATTCAGCAGTTGTTAGATAATCCTGGTCTCGACGGTGCCCTTCGTCCCCTCTATTCCCTGGCCGTGGCCAACCCCCTCGGCCGTGTCCACTACGGGGCCATGACCACCAATTTCAATGGCGTGGTTATGGGCATCGAAGATGTTCGGTTTGATGCGGGCTCTGATGGGGACTTTAACGACCTCGTGCTGAAGTTGGAAGGGGTGACCGGTCAACTGGTGCCCTTAGCCGATCTGGTGCAGAGTCGTCGGGTCTGGCTCGACAGCGCCCTGGGCCAAACCCTGTTTGCGATCGCCCCCCAAGCCGTTCCTGGCAGTAGCCCCGTGGCACCCTTACCCCTACCGGGCGGAGTGCTGGTTGGCCTCAACAGCTCGGTCGTTAAATTTGACGCCACTGTTACCGAAGCCCAACTCATCGCCAGCGGCGCGGCGCGTGTCACCCTCGGCAGTCAAACCATCTACATCGGTACTGACCAGGTCTCAGCCCTCAATCAAAATCCCATTCTGGCCAGCTTTGATCCTCTGAACCCTGCCAATAACTGGATTCGCGCCGACTACGAAACCACTGGTGCCGATGGCCGTGGCACCGGTATTGCCATTACCCCTACCGGCGATATCTACGCCTTTTTCTCCGTAGACGGCACTCAGGGCAATCCAACTCAAGACTTTCGGCGTGTGAGTAGCGCTGCCGAACAAGCCTGGTTACGCAGCTACGGCCAGGGAGGTGGCCCAAAAGTGGCTGTAATTGGCAAAATAGACCCCGCCACCGGGGAACTGGTCGCTGCCGCCTATTTGTCGGCTGTGCTGAGCAACGGCAACAGCAATACGCTCACGATCAACGGCCTGGGGGTGCAGCCCAACGGTAACTTACTGATTAGCGCTGATTCTTTCTTCGCACCCCGGCAGCCCAACGGTCAACCCATGACCCTAGATAGCGATCCCAGTACCCCCAACACCTCCCCCTTTGCTTACTTCATTGAGATCACCCCCGACCTCAGACGGGTAGAAAGTACCGCTGCGATCGGGTGGGTTTGACCTGCTTAGAACCGCAATTTCCTGGCTCTGCTGTGCTGAGCTGGTGGGTTAGCACGCTATCCGTGCCGCCATTCTGGGATGACTTCCCCCTAGATACGGTGTCAGCCCGAGCAATTTTCCAAAAAAAAGTTTGACAATTTCGTGGTGAAGAAACTCTCGAAATCGCCAAAACGCTTATAGGGCAAGGCATTTAAGCCTTAGAAAAAATAATCACTGAGGGGTTGACGCTACCCAGCATTCGGTTTACATTAGTAAAGCGCCTGAGGGGAGCGGTTCAAGCGACTGTTTCACCGAGGGTTAGCGGAGAACCTCGACAACTACATAGTCTAGAAACAAAGCCAAGGTTCCTGTCAAGGATTAAATTGGTCTAATGGTAGCAGGAATGCTGAATTAGGTCAAGCAAGACAGAACGGATACTGAGGTATCCGGGATTCGAACATCTGACTCTAATCTCATGGAGTCGATTGTTGTTAGCTCTTTAGGGAGTTGATAACTAACATGGAGAGTTTGATCCTGGCTCAGGATGAACGCTGGCGGCGTGCTTAACACATGCAAGTCGAACGGGATCTTCGGATCTAGTGGCGGACGGGTGAGTAACGCGTGAGGATCTGCCCTTAGGATGGGGACAACCACTGGAAACGGTGGCTAATACCCAATGTGCCGAGAGGTGAAACATTAATGGCCTGAGGATGAACTCGCGTCTGATTAGCTAGTTGGTGAGGTAAGGGCTCACCAAGGCGACGATCAGTAGCTGGTCTAAGAGGATGATCAGCCACACTGGGACTGAGACACGGCCCAGACTCCTACGGGAGGCAGCAGTGGGGAATTTTCCGCAATGGGCGCAAGCCTGACGGAGCAACGCCGCGTGAGGGAGGAAGGCCTTAGGGTTGTAAACCTCTTTTCTCTGGGAAGAAGACCTGACGGTACCAGAGGAATAAGCCTCGGCTAACTCCGTGCCAGCAGCCGCGGTAAGACGGAGGAGGCAAGCGTTATCCGGAATTATTGGGCGTAAAGCGTCCGCAGGCGGTTTTTTAAGTCTGTTGTCAAAGGTCACAGCTCAACTGTGGATCGGCAATGGAAACTGGGGAACTTGAGTGTGGTAGGGGTAGAGGGAATTCCCGGTGTAGCGGTGAAATGCGTAGATATCGGGAAGAACACCAGTGGCGAAGGCGCTCTACTGGGCCACAACTGACGCTGAGGGACGAAAGCTAGGGGAGCGAAAGGGATTAGATACCCCTGTAGTCCTAGCTGTAAACGATGGATACTAGGTGTTGGACGTATCGACCCGTGCAGTACCGTAGCTAACGCGTTAAGTATCCCGCCTGGGGAGTACGCACGCAAGTGTGAAACTCAAAGGAATTGACGGGGGCCCGCACAAGCGGTGGAGGATGTGGTTTAATTCGATGCAACGCGAAGAACCTTACCAAGGCTTGACATGTCGCGAATCTCTGAGAGATCAGAGAGTGCCTTCGGGAGCGCGAACACAGGTGGTGCATGGCTGTCGTCAGCTCGTGTCGTGAGATGTTGGGTTAAGTCCCGCAACGAGCGCAACCCACGTTTTTAGTTGCCAGCATTCAGTTGGGCACTCTAAAGAGACTGCCGGGGACAACTCGGAGAAAGGTGTGGACGACGTCAAGTCATCATGCCCCTTACGTCTTGGGCTACACACGTCCTACAATGCTACAGACAGAGGGCAGCGAGCGCGCGAGTGCAAGCAAATCCCATAAACTGTGGCTCAGTTCAGATTGCAGGCTGCAACTCGCCTGCATTACTGTACGGGGCACTCAAGTTTTTAGAAGACGAAAATGCCATAGACGGCTACTGGAAAAAGGTGGAAGGTCGGGGTCGCCCCCGTCGTATGTACCGCCTCAACCCCGACTGGCGGTTACAAGCCGAAGAACTGGCCGAGTTCTGGAAAACCTATATGGGCGATCCTGTCCGGCCCACCACGTCCCAAAGCCCTGCTTACTCATCACCCGGGCGCTGACGGTGTTCGAATGGCCTAACCCGCCTATGGCTCGGC